>JASJCN010000342.1 GCA_030065975.1 Myxococcota bacterium | reverse complement strand
CCCGACGCGCGCAGCCACGGCACGGTGGCCCGTGCGCTCGGCATCGACGGCGATCGCCTGCAGGACCCGCTGCTCGCGAGCGTCGGAAACAGCGGGGCCGCTGCGGCGCCGCTGTTTCCGACGCTCGCCAGCAGCGGGTCCTGCAGGCGATCGCCGTCGATGCCGAGCGCACGGGCCACCGTGCCGTGGCTGCGCGCGTCGGGTGCGTAGAGCGCGATCTTGTGGAAGTCGCCGATCGCCGTGCCCGTCTTCTCGAGGAGCCCGCGCACGGCCTCCACGCTGCGCGGCACGTAGCCCTCCTGGACGATGAAGCGTTCCTCCCACGCGTGCACGAAGGGGTCGCCGGCCGTGCGCCAGACGTCGACGATCTCGTCGGAGACGGAGAAGCTCTCGCCGAGGGTCGCGATGCCCGGCCCCTCGCCCACGAGGAAGGCCGCGGCGGCGTCGCCGAAGCTCCGCTCCTGGGCCGAGCCCGGTGCACCCATGCGACAGTCGCTCACCACCACGAGCACCCGGCGGGCCGAGCCGGCGGCCACCGAGTCGGCGGCCGCGCGCAGCGCGCCGAGGCCTGCGCGCAGCGAGCCGGTGAGATCGGCCGTGCGCACGCTCCGGGGCAGGTCGAGTGCGCGCGCGATCAGCGCGGCACCCTGCTTTTCCTGGAAGGGCTGGGTGGTGGTGGTGAACAGGACGCCGTCGACGCTCTCGCGATCGAAGCCGGCGAGGCAGCTCACGCCCGCCGAGACGGCGAGGGTCACGCTGTCCTCGTCGTTCCACGCGACGGCCTTCTCCGGCCCCCCGTCCCGGGGCGGGCGTCCGCCGATCTGGGCGAGGTTCAGACGCGTGGGCGGGACGTAGACGCCGTACGAGAGCAGCGCGGCCATCAGCCCGCGTCTCCCTCGAGGCCCTCTCCCACCGTGAGCGCGTGCTCGTCGGCGCTCCCGAAGGCGTTCTGCAGCACGAAGACGCGCTTCAGGTAGTAGTGGGGCGGCATCTCCCAGGTGAAGCCCATGCCGCCGTACACCTGCACGCAGGCCCGCGCGTTCTTCAGCGCGAACTCGCCGGCGAGCAGCTTGGCCGTCGCGACGGCGCGATCCACGTCGCCGACCCCACGGCCATCGGCCGTGGCGGCCGCCGCGTACACCGCGCTCCGCACCTGCTCCTGGCGCACGTACATGTCGGCCAGGATGTGCTTGATGGCCTGGAAGCCACCGATGGGCCGCCCGAACTGCTCGCGCTGCTGGCCGTAGGCCACCGCCAGCTCGAGGGTCGACTCGCAGACGCCGAGGAGCATCGCCGCCGAGAGGATCGCGCCCTCGCGGCGCAGTCGCGCGGAGAGCGCCGCGTCGCCGATCGACTCGCCCTCGGGCAGCGCCGCCGCGTGGTGCAGGGGCGTCAGCGGATCGAGGGGCGTCGCGATCGCCCGGGCCTCGATCGCCGCCGCGTCGATGCGCCGCACGCCAGACGCCTCGAGCACCAGCACCGAGCCCGCGCCCTCCAGATACTCGAGGAGGATCGGCTCGTTGCTCGCGCGCGTCCGGTCGAGCCCGGTGACGACGCACTCGCCGCTACCGGCGCCATCCACGAGGCCGGCGGCGAGATGGCTCCAGATCAGCGGGCCCGTCACGAGCCGCCGCCCGAGCTCGGCGAACACGAGCGCGGCCTCGCTCATGCCGAGGCCGACGCCGCCTTCACTTTCTTCGAGCCGCAGCCCGAACACACCCATCTCGGCCAGCTCGCCGTGGAGCTCGCGGTCGAGGGGCTGCTTCTCCATGCCGCCGAGGGCGTCGACGGGGACACGCCCCTCGCAGAAGGAGCGGATCCCCTCCTGCAGGGCGGCCTGGTCTTCGGTGACGCGGAAATCCATGCTGCCCCTCGCCTACCGCGGCTCGCGCGGCATCCCGAGGATGCGCTCGGAGATGATGTTGCGCTGGATCTGGGAGCTGCCCGCCGCGATCGTGAGCGAGAGCGTGTTCAGGTACTTCTCGACGATGCGGCCGCTGCCGAGCCCGCCGGGCAGCTCGCCCACGTCGCTGCGCGACATCCCGGCGCGGCCCAGGAGCTGCGTCGCGAGCTCGTAGATGCGCTGGTTCAGCTCGGTGAAGCCGAGCTTGATGGCGGAGCCACCGAGCCCGGGCACACCCGTCTTCGCGAGCTCCGAGATCTGCAGCTTCACCATCGCCCACAGCGATTCGACCTCGGCCGAGAGGTGGCCGATCTCGCGGCGCAGCGCCTTGTCGTCCCAGGCGCTCGCACCGTCGTGGGTCACGTGCTTCGCGAGCGTGGCCATGTCGCGCAGCATCCGCTGCAGCTCGATGATGTCGGCGGCCCAGGCCGTGCCGCGCTCGAAGCGGAGCGTCACGTTGGTCACGCGCCAGCCGTCGTTCTCCGCGCCCACCAGGTTCTCGACCGGGACGCGCACGTCCTCGACGAACATCTCGCTGAAGTCCGTCTCGCCGAGCAGCGTCGGGAGCGGACGGATCTCGATGCCGGGGAGATCCATCGGCATGATCAGCCAGCTGATGCCGCGGTGCTTCGCGTCGGGATCCGTGCGCACCAGCATCTCGCAGTAGTCGGCCTTCTGCGCGAACGAGGTCCAGATCTTCTGGCCGTTGAGCACGTAGTGGTCGCCGTCGCGCACGGCCGCGGTCTTGAGCGCCGCGAGGTCCGAGCCGGCCTGGGGCTCGGAGAAGCCCTGGCACCAGATCTCCTCGCCGCGCAGGATGCGCGGCAGGTGCGCCTGCTTCTGCAGCTCGGTGCCCTCGGCGATGAGCGTCGGCCCGCCGTGGCGGATGCCCACGAAGTTCATGCCGATGTAGGGCGCCTGGGCCCGGGCCGTCTCCTCGTAGTAGACGAGCTCCTCGGTCAGCGAGGCCCCGCGGCCGCCGTACTCCTTCGGCCACTGGACGCCCGCGTAGCCCGCGTCGAAGAGCTTGCGCTGCCAGCCCGAGTCCCACTCGCGGCGCGCGTCCCAGTCGTTGCGGGGCGGCGGGGCGCCGTGGGCCGGCACGGCCTCGGCCAGCCAGGCGCGGAGGTCCTTGCGGAAGGTCTCGTCGGCGTCGGAGTAGCGGAGGTCCACGGGCATCCTCGGAGCCTGGGGTGGGGCCGGTTGCGAGGCCAGCCGGTTGCGGGGCCAACCGGGAGGCCAGCTGGGAGGCCAGCCGGTGGCTGGGGAATTATGATACGGTGCGTATCGAAATTGACAAGGGTCGCCCAGCCTGGATTGGGGGCGGCCCGGGAGGTCCCGCAGCGCCGTGCGCTTCTCCGTCCAGCTGCCCCTCGATCAGGTCGAGCGCCCCGACGAGTTCCTGACCGGGGCCGCCGTTGCGGAGATGGCCCGGGCGGCCGAGGCGGCGGGGGTCGACGCCGTCTACGTGACCGACCACCCCTTCCCGGGCGACCGCTGGCTCGCGAGCGGTGGGCACCACGCCCTCGACCCCTTCGTCTCGCTCTCCTTCGCGGCGGCCGCCACCACGACCCTGCGTCTCCAGACGAACATCCTGGTGCTGCCGTACCGAAACCCCTTCCTCGTGGCGAAGGCGGCCGCGAGCCTCGACGTGCACTCGGGCGGGCGGCTGATCCTGGGCGTCGGCGCCGGCTATCTGAAGCCCGAGTTCAAAGCGCTCGGCGCCGACGTGGAAGAGCGCGGGGCCTTGCTCGAGGAAGGGCTCGTCGCGATGAAGGCCGCCTGGACCGAGGACGGCGTCGCCATCAAGGGGCGGCACTTCGAGGCGCGCGGCAACACCATGCGGCCGCGGCCGGTGCAGCAGCCCCATCCCCCCGTCTGGGTGGGCGGCAACAGCCGCGTCTCCATCGAGCGCGCGGCGCGACACGGGGAGGGCTGGATCCCCTTCCCGACGCCCGCCGGCGTGGCGCCGCACCTGCGTACCGCGCGGCTCGAGAGCGTGGACGACCTGCGCGAACGCCTCGACCTGCTGCACGCGGCGAGCGAGGCAGCGGGGCGCACGCAGCCACTCGACGTCTGCATGGTCCCCTTCATCGCGAGCCAGTTCAGCGCCGGCGAGCTGGATGCCGACGCATTCTGCGAAGAGGTCGAGCAGCTCCGTGCGCTCGGTGTGACCTGGACGCTCTTCTGGATCGGCGGCGAGACACGAGCCGCCTACCTGGAGCAGCTCGCCGCCTTCGGTGAGCGCGTGGTCGCGCGCTTCCGCTAGAAGCTCTGCGTTCTAGATCCTTCGGAGCGTGAGCGGCCCCAGGGCCGCGCCGACCCCCACGAGGCCCAGCACCGGGAGGGTGTGCAGCTCGAGCGCGTGGATCGGGTCGTACATGCAGGCCACCTGCATCACCACGGCCGGGATCGCTCCCGCCGCCGCGCCGAGCAGCGCTCCCGGTAGCACGCGTCCGAAGGGAGCGAAGCGGCGCAACCCGGCGAGGCCGAGCAAGAGCGGCGGCAGGCCGAGGGCGAACACCCAGTGCTCGCAGCCCTCACGCTTGCCGGCCATCGTGGGCTCGAGCGCCGGAGCCCACATCGCCAGCGCGAGGAGGGCGAGCCAGCCGACCGTCGCGAGCAGAGCGGGGGTGATGCGCCGGCCCACCGACCGCGGCTGGGGCTGGCCGAGGCGCAGCGCCCCGAGCGCGCCCAGGACGACGACGCCGAGCCCGAGGCCGAGCTCGACGAGGAGCTGCACGCTCGGAAGCCCGGGACGCAGGGGCCCCGTCGCCCACGTGACCGCGACGACGAACCCGACGGACGCGGCGAGCCAGAGGCCGAGGTGCAGGCCGGTGCGCCCGGCCGCCGCGACCGGGCGGTGATCGGCGACGAGCGCCTCGATGTGCTCTTCCCGGGTGAGGCTCATTCGAAGCCTCCTTCGCGACCCAGCTGCCGGCGCAGCTCCCGAAGCGCGCGGTGCACCCGCGACTTCATCGCCGAAGGCGAGACGCCGGAACGCTCGGCGGCCTCCTCGAGTGTCAACCCGGCGTACTTCGTCAGCACCAGGGCCTCGCGCTGGGCGGGATCGAGCCGTTGCAGCAGCCGCGCCCCTTCGATCCCGTGCGCCGGGTCGCTCGGTCGGGCCGGCGGATCGGCCTGCTCGTCGCGCACCCACTCGACGCTGCGCACGGTGCGGTGGCGCAGCCAGTCGATCGCCTTGTGGCGGACGATGGTGAACATCCAGGGTCGGAAGGGGCGAGCCGGGTCGTAGCTGCCGCGCGCCCGATGGACCGCCAGCAGGCACTCCTGCACGCAGTCCTCCAGCGACTCGGGCACGCCGATCCGCGACTGGAGGTAGGCCTCGGTCGCGCTCCCGAGCTCCGTCATCAGCTTCTGGTAGGCGACCGCGTCCCCGCCGTTGGCCTCGGCCATCCAGCGCGACCAGCGCACCTCGTCCTGCTCGTATCGACTCCGCGCCACACAGCCCCACGCGAGATCTGGAGCCACAGCCCCAGCGGCTCCGATACGGGGCGGACCCGGGAAAGGTTTCAGGAAAACTGCGCTCACCGGGCCGGAATGAATCCTGCGACCTTTCCGAACGCCGACCCGTATCGGGGCCGGGAAGGGGAACGATCAAGGAGACCCTGTGACTCGTTCCCTCGTAATGACGCTCGGCCTGAGCCTGATCCTGCTCTCGAACCCCGCTCTCGCGGTGCAATTGCGGGTGACCGTCGAGAACACCGGCCCCGACGGTGGCGTGTACCTGACGCCGGTCTGGGTCGGCTTCCACAACGGCAGCTTCGACTCGTACGACGGCGGCAGCCCCGCGGCGCCCGAGCTCGAAGCCCTGGCCGAGGACGGCAACAACGGCCCGATCTCGGCGGCCTTCGGAGCCGGCGAGACCCTGGTTCCGACCGGGGTCGCCCCGTCCGGCGCCCGGGTTCAGGGCAACCTGGGCGGCGCGCCGATCGCCCCGGGCGCCTCCGCGACCGCAAAGTTCGAGGTCGACACCACCGGCGCCAACCCCTTCTTCTCCTATGCCGCGATGGTGCTCCCGACCAACGACTACTTCGTGGCCAACGGCAGCCCGGTCGCCCACGACCTGTCGGGCCTGGTGAACGAGGGGGACATCCTCTCCTTCGCCATCGGTCTCCCGGGCACCGTCAACGACGCCGGCACCGAGGTCGAGGACTTTGCGACGTCCGCCGGCAACGGGCTCTTCCCGGG
>JASJCN010000341.1 GCA_030065975.1 Myxococcota bacterium | reverse complement strand
TCCTGGCTGGCCTCCTTGCAGTGCTGGTAGATCGGGAAGTAGGGCGAGGCCGGCGTCGCGTACTGGGGCATCAGCTCGTCGCAGGCGTCCTTCGTCCACTGGACGGGGTGCGGCATGTTCGAGCCCACGCTCGCGCCGTACTCGACCAGCACCGAGAGGATGCGCTCCTCGAGGCCCTGCTTCAGGAACTCGTCGAAGAGGAGGCCGAGCACCCCGGAGTTGCCGAGCACGCCGTTGAGCAGGCTCTCGAGCATGTTCTTGATGTCGGAGTGCACGCCCTCGAAGCTGCCCAGCGCCTTCGTCGACTGGACCTGGCGGATGGTCACGTTGCGCAGGCGCGCGTTCACGAACTCGACCCGGATCGGCGAGGGCGGAGCGTTGGTGAGGTGCTCGAGGTTGCCCTGGGTGTCGTCGTGGATCGCCGCCGTCGCGCAGACCTCGAGCGGGTCGTACTCGAAGGTGCCCCACTGGAAGCCCGTGATGTGGCTCGTGTTGAAGGGCCCGGAGATGGTGATGTCGTGGGGCGTCGTCTCGCCCCGCAGCTGGCCGCCCGGAAGCTGGATGCAGACGTTGAAGAAGGCGTCCGCATGCGATGCGTTCACGCCGCTCGGTGCATCCCAGGTCACGTTGTACCAGACGTCCGTGTCGTGCAGGCGGACGGCCGACTCCGTGGTGTCCACGTCGGCCATGGTCTTGAAGTGCTCGTGCTCGACCAGGTCGGCGGTCGGCTGGTTGTTGTGCCAGCCGGTGTCCAGGTCCACCACCTCGTAGGTGCCGCGGGTCTGGCCGCCGAGGCGCGAGTGCTGGATCGGAATCGCGAACGGGATGTCGTCCATCTTGATCACGCCGACGTCGAAGCCGGGCAGCGTGTAGTCGATGGTGTGGATGTCCTTCCAGCTGGCGCTCACGATGTCGCCCACCGGGAGCTCACCGCACTCGTAGCGCTTTGCGGGCGGCACGGTGTTCGGGTAGCTGGGCGTGGGCGTGATCCACTCGAAGACGCTGTGCGGGGTGACCGGGTAGTGGTTGCAGTGGCCGTAGAAGCGGTCCTCGAAGAGCTCTGCCGCCAGCCGCCCGAAGAGCCCGTAGCGCGCGGCGAAGTCGATCTCGTCGCTCGAGTCGGTGGTGGTGCCAACGGCGAGCCAGCGCAGCGGGAACCAGCCGGCGGGGTACGGGAAGCGGTCGGCCACCGTCACCTCGACGAACACCATGCCATCGTTTTGGATGGGCGGGGTGTTCAGCACGAAGACGCGGTCGTGGCGGTCGAGGATCATGATCTCGCCCGCGCTCGTGTCGGGCTGGTTGCGCAGGGGCAGGCCGTCGGAGAGCGCCCAGCGCTCCACCTGGCTGCCGCCGTTGCCCTTGATGCCGCCGACGGGGTCGAAGGTCGGGTTGACCGTCCCGCCACCGTCGCCGCCGCCCACGTTGGCGAGCCCGTCGGCGCCGCCGAAGCCGGGATCGGGATTCGGCGGGGTGTAGTGATAGATCACGTAGTCGCCGGAGGCCGTGGGCGGCTGGAGCCAGTCCCCACCACCCCCGCCGCCGGGCTGCTGGCCCAGGGTGAAGCCGGGGCCGCCCGAGCCCGGGTCGCCCTCCTCGAGGCCGTGCTCGACCAGCAGCGAGAGGTACTCGTCGTGGCTCTCGAAGATCGGGACCTCGGCGACGAAGACCTCGGGGGTCTCGGCGATGAGCTCGAACTCCATCTGCTGGTAGATCTGTCGGCGCTTCTTGCGCCCCTCGTCGAGGGTCTTCGCGTGGAACCTGTCGGTGGTCTCGATCTTGGGCGCCAGCTTCTGCTGGGGCTGCTCCACCGGCTCGTCGCAGGCGATGAGGGGCATGGCGAGGAGGCCCACCAGGGCCAGGTTCGCGAGGGGGCTCTTGCTCGGGCTGCGCTTCGTCATCTGGTCTCTCCTTGCTCGAAATCGACGAAGCCAAGGTCCCATCCGGGCCGGGGCCGAGCTTGAAGAGCACTTGAGCGTTGGTTGATGAGGGGCCGTGTGAGACCTCACGCCCCGGGCGCTGGCGCGTTCTCCGGGCTCCTGACGCCCCTGGGGGGCTGGGCTGGGCCCTGGCCCGACGTTCCCGCGGTCGCAGCCCTGAGCGCGCGCTCACGGAAGGAGAGGGGGTCACCACCACCGGGCTCGTCCGCCCTCGGCAGCGGACGGTCAGATCGCCTCGATCGCTCGAGTCAATGAGCTCGTCGTCCCCTACGCGCCGCTGCCGCCTCGCTTGGCGAGATCCCGCAGGCCCACCAGCAGATCGCCCCACCAGTACCCCATGGCGCCCTGGAGCTCGCCGCCCACCAGGCCGTGGCGGGCCGGGTGATCGGCCGGGATCTCCTCCCAGCCGCGCTGCTCGAGCACCACGCGGGTGCCGCCCTCGACGGCCGCGAAGACGATCTCGACCTCGGTGGGCGGATCGTCCGGGCCGAAGTCGCGGCCGCCCAGCTCGAACACGAGGCGGGAGCCGGGCTCCCAGGCCACGATCCGGCCGAGTACGAACACCTCGTCCGCCTCGTCGTCGAACACCTCGACGAAGCGGCCGCCCACGCCGCCCTCGAAGCGCATCTCGCCCTCCCGGCTCGTGCCCGGCCGGAAGCGCGGGCCCGAGCGCCACCAGGCGTCGACCTCGTCGGTGAAGAGACGGAAGGCCTCGTCGGGATCGACCGAGACGGTGGTGGTGACGCGGACGACCTCGGCGTCGCTCACGTGCGGCGCCTCGGCCGCTTGCTCCGGCTCTTGCTCCGGCTCTTTCGGGTGGGCGACTCCGCATGGGCCTTGAACGCCGCGAGCTTCCCGGTCCAGAAGCGCTCGACCTCCTGCAGCCAGCCTTTCAGATCCTGGAACGGCTCCGGGCGCAAGCGGTACAGCCGGACGCGGGCATCGTCGTCCACGCGGTCCTCCTCGACGAGCCCGTGGGTGCGCAGCACGCGCAGGTGCCGGCTCATGGCCGGCGGGCTCATCTCGAACGCCTCGGCCAGCTCCCCCGCACGATGGGGGCGCTGGATGAGGCGCTCGATCACCTGCCGACGGGTGGGGTCGGCCAGGGCGGCGAGGGTGGCGTCGAGATCGGGGTGAGGCTCGGGCACCGATCGCTCAGCTCTCGCCCTTGTGTTGGGTGAAGATCCAGCGGTGGCCCTCGGGATCCACGGCGCGGTAGATGCGCGCGCCGTAGAACTGGTCTTCGGGCTCGGCCGAGATGGTCGCGCCGGCCTCCCGGGCCTTCTCGCAGTGGGCATCCACGTCGTCGACGTAGACGTTCACCTGCGAGTGCGGGCCGGGCAGGTCCTTCGGGCTCTTCATCCCGGCGGCCTCCCACACCGTGGCCAGCATCACCACCGCGTCTCCCATCGCGAGCTCGGCGTGGCCGACGCTGCCGTCGTCCATGTCGAGCTGGTAGGTCTTCTCGAAGCCGAAGGCCTTGCACAGGAAGTCGATCGCCGCCGGGGCGTCGGCGTAGGCGAGCATGGGGATGATGCCCTGGTGTCCCTCGGGTCGCGCGATCGCTCGCGCGCTCACTTGGCCAGCTCCTTGAAGCTCGCGTCCCAGGCCGCCTGGTCGATGCGCTGGGCGAAGCACCACACGTGGCCACCGAGATCCGCGGCGAGGTAGTTGCGGTCGCCGTAGTGGACGTCGGTGGGCTCGCGGACGATGCGGGCGCCGGCATCGGCCGCGTGCTTGCAGTGGGCGTCGACGTCGTCCACGTAGACGAAGAGCGACTGGGTGAAGCGCCCGTCGATCTTGTCGGGGCTCTCGGCGCCTTCCAGGCTGCCGTCGAGCCCGCCGACCATGATCAGGCCGTCGTCTCCGAGCTCGAGCTCCGAGTGCACGATCTGGCCGTCGGGGCCTTCGATCTTGACCCGGGTCACGAAGCCGAAGGCCTTCTCGAGCCAGTCGATGGCGGCGGCGGGGTCCTGGTAGAAGAGGGCGGAAGAGATCCGGGGCCAGCCCGGGGGCGGCTTCGACATGGGGTGTACTCCTGAGGGGGTGTGGGTCCGTGGAGTCGTTCACGACCTGAGCAATAGTTAACACCAAGGTGAACTAAATGTCCAGGTGAAATCGACGGGAGCCGCTCCGGAGTCTGGCTAGTCGCCCGATCGAGTCAGGAAGTCGGCGACGGGCCGCGAGAAGCGCATCTGGCCGGGGACCGGGCGCTCGGCTCTCCAGCCGTTGCGGGACGCAGGCGATGCGCCTCCGGCCTGGGCACTCGGGTCACTCACGATGATCGTGGTCATGGCGTCGAGAAAGCCCTGGGTGGTGAGGAACATGGCCTCGCTGAAGAGCTCGACGTTGTCGTAGACGAGCACGAGACGATCCGTCTCGGCGTCGTGGGCGACGTCGATCTCGACGAAGTCGCAGAGCACCTTGATCATGCCCGCGACGGCGCGCGTGTTCGCGAGCAGGCCGTCGACCGTGAGCTCGGCGTCGCGCCGCCCGGCCGCGACGAAGCCGGTGTAGAGGCCGCTCTCGATCAGGCCCGTCGCGCTCTGGCGGCCCGCCTCGCGCATGAACTCGGGGTCGCGCCCACCGGCCGTCTCCCAGAAGACGTCGAGCAGCTCCATGTGGAGCGTGGCGGGGTACCAGGCGACACCCACGGGCTTGTCCTCGAGCAGGGCCAGGGCCTCGCGCGAGAGCCGCACCTCGAGGTCGGCCCGATACAGCCGACCGGACGCGAGCAGGTCCTGGAGGGCTGCGGCCAGCCCCTCGATCAGCGTGCCTTTGACGCTTCCTTCGGGCATCGCTCGAACGGTTCGGCCGCTGGTCCACGTGACTGAACCCCTTTTCAGGGCCTCGGTGGAAGGGCCCAGCGGGCTCCGGCCTGTGCGACATTCCCGCGTGCTCAGCTCGCTCCCGGTGATCCAGGATCCGTGGTTCTACGCCGTCGCCACGGTGGCCGTGCTCGTGCTCGGCATCGCCAAGGGCGGGCTCGCCGGGGGGATCGGCCTGGTGGCCGTCCCGCTGATGTCGCTCACCGTCGAGCCGGCGCGGGCGGCGGCGATCCTGCTGCCGATCCTGATGCTGATGGACGTGACCGCCCTGCGCCCCTACTGGCGTCGCTGGGATCGCCGCAGCATGGAGACCACCTGGCTCGGAGCCGTCGTGGGGACGGGGCTCGGCTGGCTCTCGTTCGGCCTGCTCTCGGCGGACGCCCTGCGCCTGATGGTGGGCTCCATCGCGCTGATCTACGCGCTGCGCTGGTGGCTCGGCCGCGAGGCGGGCCCGGCGCGGGAAGCCTCGCTTCGGCGCGGCACGCTCTGGGCGACGCTCGCCGGCTTCACGAGCTTCAGCGTGCACGCGGGCGGGCCCCCGATCCACGTCTACCTGCTCTCGCTGCGCCTCGACAAGACGGCCTTCCAGGCCACGACCGTGCTCTTCTTCTTCGGGATCAACTGGCTGAAGATCGGGCCCTACGCCTGGCTCGGGCAGCTCGACGGGTCGAACCTCGCCACCTCCCTCGTGCTCGCGCCCCTCGCACCGGTGGGCATTGCGCTCGGCGCCTGGCTCCACCACCGCATCGACGAGCGCTGGTTCTACCGCGTGGTGTACGCCTCGCTCGTGGTGCTCGGGATCAAGCTGATCCACGACGGCTGGGTAGGAGTCTAGGCGGCGGATGCCGCGGCGAGACGGAAGAGGGCGGCCGTGTCCTCGTCGGCCGGGTAGATCAGCTCGACGCGGATCTCCGAGAGCGTGAGCTCGCGCGCGGTGTCGAAGCGCAACACCGTCGAGAAGGTGCGGTAGGTCCGGCCGTCGATGCGGATGCGCGGGCTCATGACTGCGCCGTCGTCGGGCGAGGGGGTGGGGCGCGGCACGTCGGCCAGGTGTGCCTCGGCGCGCGCGGCGAGGCGCCGCAGCTCGGTGCTTCCGTAGCGGCTGGCCTCGAGGCGCCAGCGGTCGGCGTAGGCCCAGGCGACCTCGGGCCAGTTCTCGAACTCGAGGCCGGCGCCGTCGCGGAAGAAGAGATCGATGGACTCTTCGGGCGTGCGCTCGGAGGCGCCGGGGAAGAGCCGCCGGTGGGCCGCGTTCGTCATCTGGATGCGGCCCAGGGGGTCGTAGGCGCTCCCCGGATACGGCTCGTGGCTGTCGAGCAGGGTGCGGAGGGTCTGCGCGTAGGGGGCGA
>JASJCN010000340.1 GCA_030065975.1 Myxococcota bacterium | reverse complement strand
GTTCATGGAGCGCGAGCTCTTCGGCCCGCTCGGGATGCGCACGGCATCCCCCGTGTTCGACGCAGCCGGCCACTTCGTAGGCTCGGCGTACTGCCCATGCAGCGCCCGGGACTTCGCGCGCTTCGGCCTGCTCTTCCTGCGCGACGGCGTTTGGGACGGGCAGCGCATCCTGCCCGAGGGCTGGGCCGACTACGTCCGCACCCCGAGCGCCGTCTCGGGCGGCCTGTACGGCGCCCACTTCTGGACGATCCCGGGAAGCCTCGGCACCTTCGAGTGCCACGGGGCCTTCGGCCAGCGCACCACCATCTGCCCCAAGCTCGACCTGGTCGTCGTGCGCCTCGGGCAGACCGCGCCGCACAAGGTCGGCGCCGTGGTGGCCTTCAACAAGGCGATCGTCGACGCGTTCCGCCCCACCCTCGCCTGAGGCTCGCGGCTCAGGCGGCCTCGAGCGACTCGTCGCGGCGCCGGAGCCCGTCGAGCCAACGCACGATCTCGTCCACGACGAGGCCCGGGTTCCCGATCTGGCAGTGCTGGGCGCCCTGCTCTTCCGCCGTGGCGATACGGACGGAGACGGAGCGTGCCCGGGTGAGGGCCTGCGCCTGCTCGTGGACCTGCTCGAAGGGGACGAGGTGGTCCTCCGTTCCCATCACGATCAGGACGTCCTGGCGGATCCGATCGCTCACGGCGCGCAGGTTCATCCGCTTCAGCCACTGGAAGAACGCGAAGGGATCCGCCGCGCCGCTCACGTGCATCCCGTGGCCGACGGCCCAGCTGGCGATCGGGTCGGACGCGGCGACCCGGGCGATCGCCGCGTTCACGCGCCCCCGCGCGCCCACCCGCAGCAGTGCGGAGAGGGCGGCGAACTTCGCCTTCCCCATCCCCTGGGCGAAGCAGCCGGCGAAGTCGAACATGGCTCCCCAGGCGACGACGCGATGGATGCGTGGCTCGAAGGCGGCTGCGCGAGGAGCCAGGTAGCCGCCGAGCGACATGCCCACGAGGGTGCACTCGCGCACGTCGAAGTGGTCGAGGATCTCGGCCACGGGCTTCTCCCATCCCGGCTCCATGTGGAGCCCGTGGTGGCGAAGCGCCGCACCCTGGCCCGGGCCTTCGAAGGCGATCACGCGGTAGCCGGCGTCGACCAGGGGCCCGAGCGCGGTGACCATCTCTTCGACGAGGCCGTCGAAACCGCTGTGCGCGAGGATCGTCCCGCGAGGCTCGCCCTCCGGGACGAGATCGATCACCGGCATCTGGCCGCCTCGGAACGCGACGTTCGTACGCCGCGACGCGAGATCCGGCAACGCCTTGTCGTGCAGCTCGAGGAAGCGATCGTAGGCTTCGGCCTTGGCCGGGTGGTCGGTGCCCATGTAGAACTCGGCGGCGCGCCAGTAGTTCGCGGCCTCGAGCAGCCGCCCTTCGGCCTCGGCCGCCTTGGCCGCCTCGAGCATCTCGCGAACCCAGTCCTCCATCGTGGTGATGCGGGCGCCGACCCGCCGCAGCTCGTCGGGCGCATTCGTCCACCGGAGCCGATTCATGAAGAAGTTGAACGCGGGGTTCGGGTGGAGATCCAGATAGCCGGGCGTCATCGGGCGCCTCCTTCCGTTTCGTGGGCCTGCAGCAGGCGCTCGACGAGGAACGAGAGCATCCGCTCGCTCTCCGCCTTCGTGGCCTGGTGGACGACGAGCCCTTCCATCGCGCTCATCAGCGCCGAGGCGGTGATCTCGAGGTCTTCGTCGCGGGCGCCGCTGCGCGCGAGGAGCCGGCGGAGGAAGGCTTCGTAGCGTTCGTGGGCGCGCTCGTGGAGCGCGGCGATCGGGGCCGAGCGGCTCGCGCGCTCGTGCACCGTGCCGATGAGGCTGTGGGCCGCGACCGCGCGCTGGGTCATCTCGACCAGCAGGCTCGCGAGCCGCTTCGGATGATCGGCGGCCCGGCTCGCGTCGAAGCGCTGCTCCAACGCGTCGAGCGCGCCGACCTGCAGCGAGTCCAGCGCCGCCGCGAACAGCTCGTCCTTCGAAGCGAAGTACCAGTGCACGACGTTGGAGGCGACCCCGCCCTCCGCGGCGATGGCGGCCATCGTGGTCCCGGCGTAGCCGCGCTCGAGGAAGAGGCGCAGCGCAATCGCCAGAAGCTCGCCGGACTTCTCGTCACGGCTTCGGTCGGGACGGTTCGCGGGCATTTCTTGATCAGCAATCTAGAAGAGCCTAGGTTGCTGATCAAGAGCTGAATTACATTCATTCTTGATTGTTTGTATACTAGGGCGCGTGTCCGAAGCCCTCTCCACGACGAGCCGCCCCCCGCGACGCAGCCAGGCCGAGCGGCGAGAGGCCACGCGCCAGGCGCTGCTCGAGGCCGCGGTGCGCTGCGTGTGCCGGGCGGGCTACGCGCACACGACCACCACCGGCGTGGCCCGCGAAGCGGGGCTCTCGCGCGGAGCGGTGCAGCACCACTTCCAGGACCGGAACGATCTGATGGCGTGCGTCGTCGAGCTCGGATGGATGGATCTCATCGAGCGGCTGCGCGACATGGCGAGCTTCGAGGGCAGTCTCGAGGCGCGCGTCGCAGCGGTCGTCGACCACATGTGGGAGTCCTACGCGAGCGATGCCTGCCGAGCCGCTGTCGAGATCACGCTCGCGACCCGTGGTGATCCCGCTCTCCAGGCCATGCACGTCGAGCTCTTCGACGCGAGCCGGCGAACCCTGGACGAAGAGTGGCGCCGGGTCTTCCACGATGCGCCCGTCTCGCCCGAGCGCTTGCGCATGTCGCGAAGGCTCGCGCGTTCCCTTCTCACGGGCACCCTGCAGCAGCTCGGTCTCGACCCGAATCGCCGCGACCTCGCGGCGGACATCGCCCTGCTGAAGGAAACCGTCCTCCACACCCTCACCACCGAGCCGTAGGAGAGCCCCATGGCCCCGAACGACCCCCGTCCCGCCCCGATCATCACGCCCCCCGACGCCGAGGAGATGGCGCTCCGCCTCACCCGGGTGCGCGAGCGCATGGCGGCGGAGGACCTCGACGCCTACGTGGCGCACTGCCCCGACAACGTCTTCTACCTCACGAACTTCGCCAACTACATCCACGAGCGGCCCTTCGTGCTGGTGATCCGCATGGACGGCCCGATCCGGTTCATCGTGCCCCAGCTCGAGGAGGAGCACGTCCGCATCCGCTCCGTCGGCGACATCGAGCTGCGTCGCTACTTCGAGTTCCCGGCGCCCCCCGGAGAAGAGTGGAGCGTGCAGCTGCACGACGCCCTGGCGGGCGCACGACGGGTAGGTGTCGAGTCGACGTGCCCGCTCCAGGTCGCCGACGAGGTGGTGGCCGAGCGCGTCGGCAGCGACGTCGTCGACGAGGCGCGATTCGTGAAGACGCCCTACGAGATCGGCCGCATCGCCCACGCGTCCGAGGTGATCAGCGCCGGGCACGAGGAGCTCTTGGCGGGCTCGCGACCCGACACGCCCATCATCGGGCTCTTCGGATCCGTGACGCGCTCGATGACGGGCCGGATGCTGCGCGACATGCCCCACGCGAACATGCTGGCCAGCGACTTCGCGGCGGTGGTCCAGCCGCCGAGCGTCTCCCACGACCCGCACAACTTCACGGACATCTTCTCGCAGTTCGAGCAGGGTGGGCCCCACGTGAGCGTCGTGAACTGCCGCGTGAACGGGTACGGAGCCGAGATCGAGCGGACCTTCTTCCTGAACCACGTGCCCGACGCGGCGCGAGAGCGCTTCGACGTGATGCTCGAGGCGCGGCGCATCGCGTTCGAGGGCCTGCGGCCCGGCGCCTCGATGTCGGCCATCGATCAGAACGTCCGCGACCACTTCGAGAAGCACGGCTACCTGGATCACCTGCTCCACCGGACGGGCCACAGCTTCGGCGTGACGGGACACGAGGCGCCCTTCCTCGCCGTCGGCTACGACCGGGTCGCGGAGCCGGGGATGCTCTTCAGCATCGAGCCCGGGATCTACTTCGAGGGCGTGGGCGGCTTCCGCTTCTCCGACACCGTGCTCGTGACCGAATCCGGCAACGTCTCCCTCACGACGGCCCCGGAGACCCTCGAAGAGCTCACCCTCGAGCGATAGGGCGCGGACGGGTGGGCGAGCCGCGCATCGCCTTCGAGGGCCGTGGCTTCGAGATCGTCCTCGAGCTCGCGGCCCGCCGTGCCCCGCGGACGGCGGCCTACTTCCTCGCGCTGGTGGAGGCCGGGGCCTACGACGGCACGACGATCTACCGCTCGACGTCGCTCGGCGATCCCGAGGGTCCACGGCTCGTGCAGGGCGGCCCGCTCGGAGCCGTGCTGTCGCCCCAGGCCGGGGCGCCCCGCCCGGCCCCGCCACGCTTCCCGCTGCTCCCGGACTTCGAGACCACCACCGAGAGCGGCCTCACCCACGTGGCGGGAACGCTCTCCCTGGCGCGCGACCTGTTCGACACGGGGCATGCGATCTCCGAGTTCTTCCTCTGCCTCGGCGCCTTCCCCGCGCTCGACGCGGGGGGCCGCAGCGAGCCGGACGAGCGCGGCTTCCCCGCGTTCGGATCCGTCGTCGAGGGCCTCGATCACGTGGCCGCCATCGCGACCCGAGAGACGGGAGGGGAAGCCGCCATCGCGCGGCTGCAGGGCGAGATCCTCACCCATCCCGTCTCGATCCGGCGCGCCGCGGTACTCTCTCGGAGCGCCACGGACCTGGACCGATGACCTCGGACGAAACGCTCATCGAGGCCGCGCTCGAGCTCGCGCGTCGGCTGCAGACTCGCGCCGGCGAGCTGCAGACGCCCGACGAGCGGCGCCAGCAGGCCGAGCTCGACCGGATGATCCAGTCGCCCGAGGACAAGGCGACGCTCCTCGAGATGACCGATCAGGCGTTCCGCTCGGGGGCGCCGGCCCGCGCGGCCGAGCAGCTGGCCCACATCCTCGACGTACAGGGCATCCCCCAGTTCTTCTCGCCCCTCGACCGCACCCTGCTGCGCGGCTTCCGCTCCTTCGGCGGCTATCTGCCCGGCGTGGCGATGCCCCTCGTGAAGGAGAAGATGCGCGAGGAGACCGCCAACGTGGTGCTCCCGGCCGAGGCGGACCATCTGCGGAGCCATCTCTCCGCCCGCCGCGAAGAAGGCGTGCGGATGAACGTGAACTTCCTGGGCGAGGCCCTCCTCGGCGAAGACGAGGCGGAGCGCCGGCTCCGCTCGTACCTCGCGGCCCTCGACGACCCGCACATCGAGGTCGTGTCGGTGAAGATCAGCACGATCTACTCGCAGATCTCCCACGTCGGGCGAGAGGCGAGCCTGCGCGAGCTGTGCGACCGCTTCGAGCTGCTCGTGCGAGCGGCGTCCCGCCGCCACTTCCAGGGCGCCGACGGCGCCGAGCGCTCGAAGCTCGTGTACCTCGACATGGAGGAGTACCGCGACCTGGCGCTCACGATGGAGGTATTCCGTCGCACCCTCGAACGTCCCGGGCTCGAGCGGGCCAACGCGGGCATCGTCCTCCAGGCCTACATCCCCGACTCCTTCGCTCGGCAGAAGGCCCTCACCGGGTGGGCCCGGGAGCGGGTGCGAAGCGGGGGGGCGCCGATCACCCTGCGCCTCGTGAAGGGCGCCAATCTCGAGATGGAGCGCGTCGAGGCCTCGATCCACGGCTGGCCGCTCCCCACCTTCGAGAGCAAGCGCGAGACCGACGCGAACTACAAGCGCATGGTGCAGTACGCCCTCCGGCCCGAGCACGCCGAGTGCGTGCGGGTGGGGATCGCGTCCCACAACCTCTTCGACGTGGCCTTCGCGCGGGTGCTCGCGCGGGAGCGCGGGGTCGAGGAGGCCGCGCACTTCGAGATGCTCGAAGGCATGGCCAACCACCAGCGCCGCGCACTGCTCGAAGAGACGGGCAACGTCCTCCTCTACGCACCGGCCTGTCGCCAGGAGGCGTTCGTCAATGCCATCGGCTACCTGGTGAGGCGACTCGACGAGAACACCGGTGAGGCGAACTTCCTGCGCCACGCCTTCAGCCTCTCGGTCGACTCGTCCGAGTGGCGACGGCTCGAGCAGGACTTCCGTGACTCCTTCGAGCTCGTTCCGACGCTCTCGGAGAAGCCGAGGCGGGCTCAGGACCGGCGCCAGCCTCCCGAGCCCATGGAGGCGGG
>JASJCN010000339.1 GCA_030065975.1 Myxococcota bacterium | reverse complement strand
GAGCGCACCAGCGCGACATCGCCCATGGCGAGGTAGCGCAGGCCGCCGTGGATCAGCTTGGAGGAGCGGCTCGAGGTGCCGGAGGCGAAGTCGCGGGCCTCGAGCAGCGCCACCGAGAGGCCGCGCAGCGCCGCCTCGCGGGCGATGCCGGCACCGGTGATGCCGCCACCGATCACGGCGAGATCGAAGGTCTCGCGCTCGGCGCGGTCGAGGGTCGAGTCGCGGTCGGCGACTCCGGGGAGGGAGGGAGTGCTCATGCGGAACCGATCGTAGCCGTCTCGTCGGCGCCGGTCCCCGGCTGACGGCCCTTGGGAATCCCCGGCTGACTCGGAGTCGCGTCGCCCGGGCTCAATCGCCGCGCAGCTCGGCCAGCAGCGAGTGGGCGGCGTCGAAGAGCGCCTCCCCCTGGACGCCCCGCACGTCCATGCGCACCCGCTGGTCGGGCGTCACGCGGATGCCGGGCACCCGCCCCGTCATCAGCGCCACCAGCTTCTCCGGGTCGACCCGAGAGGTCTCCGCGGCGGCCAGCACGAGCTCTCCCCGCTCGAGGGAGACGGACACGACCCCGAGGTCGCGGGCCGCGATCTTCAGCCGGATCACGCGCATCAGGCTCTCGGTCTCGGGCGGGAGCGGGCCGAAGCGGTCGAGCAGCTCGTCGCGGACGCCCGAGGCCTCCTCCTCGTCGCGGGCGCCGGCCAGACGCTTGTAGAGCACCAGGCGCTGGCTCACGTCGGGGACGAAGTCGTCGGGCAGCCGCGCGGGGACGGGCAGGCGGATCTCGGGGTCGATCTCGACGACGCGGGCTCCACCGCGCAGCTCCTCGATGGCCTCCTCCAGGAGCTCCATGTAGGTGTCGTATCCGACCATCCCCATGTTGCCCGACTGCTCGCCACCCAGCAGGTTGCCGGCACCGCGGATCTCGAGGTCCATGTTCGCCAGGCGGTAGCCGCTCCCGAGCTCCGACAGGTCCTGCAGCGCCTCGAGCCTCCGCGCCGCTTCCTTGGTGAGCGCCTGCTCGCCCGGGATGAGCAGGTAGGCGTACGCGCGCTTGTTGCTGCGTCCGACCCGGCCGCGGAGCTGGTAGAGCTGGGCCAGGCCGAGCGCGTCGGCGCGGTCGATCAGCATGGTGTTGGCGCGCGGCACGTCGATCCCGCTCTCGACGATGGTCGTACACAAGAGCACGTCGGCCTGGCCGTGCACGAAGGCGAGCATCTTCTCCTCGAGCTCGCGCTCCTTCATCTGGCCGTGGGCCACGATCACGCTCACCTCGGGAACCAGGCGCTCGAGGAGCTGTGCCAGGGCGCCGATGGTGCGAACGCGGTTGTGCACGAAGAAGACCTGCCCGCCGCGCCGGACTTCGCGCAGGATCGCCTCGCGGATCAGGAGCTCGTCGAAGCGACAGACCTGGGTGCGGATGGCCAGCCGGTCGGGCGGCGGCGTCTCGATCACCGAGAGATCGCGCAGACCGCTGAAGGCCATCTGCAGGGTGCGTGGGATCGGCGTGGCGGTGAGGGTGAGCACGTCGACGGTCTGCTTCAGCTGCTTGATGCGCTCCTTGTGGGTCACGCCGAAGCGGTGCTCCTCGTCCACGACGAGCAGGCCGAGATCGCGGAACGCCACGTTCTTCTGCAGCAGGCGATGGGTGCCGATCACGATGTCGATGCGGCCGCTCGCCAGCCCCTCGAGCACCTCGCGGCTCTCCTTCGGCGAACGGAAGCGCGAGAGCGACTCGACGCGGGCGCCGGTTCCCTCGAAGCGGGGCAGGAATGTCTCGACGTGCTGCTGGCACAGCACCGTCGTCGGCACCAGCACGGCCACCTGCTTGCCGTCCATCACCGCCTTGTAGGCGGCGCGCGCCGCGACCTCCGTCTTGCCGTAGCCGACGTCGCCGCAGACCAGCCGGTCCATGGGGCGATTGCGCTGGAGGTCGGCCAGCACGTCCTCGATGGCCTGGTGCTGGTCCGGCGTCTCTTCGTAGGGGAAGGCCGCCTCGAACTCCTCGAGCGCGCGGTCGCGGGCCGAGAAGGCGTGGCCCGGTGCGAGCTCGCGCGCGGCGTGCACCGAGAGCAGCTCGCGGGCCATGTTGCGCATCGACTTCTTGACCGCGGCGCGGGTCTTCTGCCAGGTAGTGCCGCCCAGGCGGTCCAGCGTCGGTGTGGCGCCCTCGCTCCCGACGTAGCGCTGCACCAGGTTCAGCCGGTGTACGGGCAGGAAGAGCTTGTCGCCGGCCTCGTACTCGAGGCGCAGGAACTCGTCCTCCACGCCGCCGAAGGCCAGCATCACGAGGCCGCGGTAGACGCCGATCCCGTGCTCGGCATGCACCAGGAGGTCGCCGGGCGCGATGCGCTCGAGGGCGAGGGCGCCGTCGCGATCGCGGCCGCTCGCGCGCTTGCGGCGGCGCTCCCGCGGGCCGAACACCTCCTCCTCGGTCATCACCACCAGGCGTTCGGAGGGGAGCTCGAAGCCCGCGGCGAGGCTCGCGACGCGAACCTCCACGTGGCCCGGGCGCGACCACTTCGCAAGCGGGGCGAGGTCGCGCTCGAGGCTCGTCTCGATGCCGTACTCGGCGAGGAGCTTGCGCAGCCGCTCGGCGCCCGAGAGGGCCGGCGCGCACAGCACGATGCGGAGGCCGTCCTCCTTCCAGCGCACGACGCTGCGCGCGAGCGGCATGAGCGCGCCGTCCTCGCGTCCTTCGACCCGGGCGGTGCGCAGGTCGCGCGCCAGCTCCTCGAGGTCGCGGCTGCGCACCGAGAGCGCGGTGCCCGAGTCGTGGATCTCGAGCCGTGCGAGGGAGACGGGCGCCAGGGCCTCGAGCCGCGCGCGGGTCTCCTCGGGTCGCAGCAGGAGCTCGTCGACGGCGCAGACCAGCCGGCCCGCCTCGCGAGCGCCCTGGTGGTTGTCGAGGCTCTCGAGGGCCTGACGGTCGAGACGGTCGTGGCCGCGCTCGGGCTCGACCACCACCGCCAGGTTGTCCTCGGGCAGGAAGTCGAAGACGCTCTCGAGGCTCGGCTGGAGCAGGGGCGCCAGTGCCTCGCATCCCGGCGGCAGCGCCCCGCGCAGCAGGGTGTCGATCAAGAGGTCGGCGCTCGAGGCCGGGGCTCCCTGCTCGACCGCCAGCGCCCGCAGCGCGTCGCTGCGCTCGACGACGAGCTCGCGGTCGCAGAGGATCTCGCGCGGCGGCGGGGCGGTGACGCTCGCGAGCTCGCGCTGGGAGCGCTGGCTCGCCGGGTCGAACTCGCGGATCCGCTCGACCTCGTCGCCGAACAGCTCGATGCGTACCGGCAGCGCGCGGTGAGGCGGGAAGAGGTCGACGATGCCGCCGCGCACCGCCAGCTCGCCGCGCTCCTCGACGACGGGCTGGCGCGTGTAGCCGGCGCCGACCAGCCGGCCGACCAGCGCGTCGCGATCGATCTCCTGCCGTACGGCCACGCGCTCGGCCCGTCTCTTCACGGCGTCGCGGCCGGGGACCCGCAGCGCCAGCGCGGTCCAGGGCGCCACCACGACGGGCGGCTCGCCGGCGGCGAGGCGATGCAAGACGTCCATGCGCTGGGCCACGACGAAGGGCTGGGGCGAGAAGCGATCGAAGAGCGCCGCGTCGGGGGCCGGGAAGGGCCGTACCCGGCCGCCTTCGTCGGGCGGGGGCTCGCCCAGGGCGAAGCGCAGCTCCTCGGCCAGGGCGTCCACGGCCTTGGCGCCTTCCACGACGACCAGCATCGGAACGCCCGGGTGGGCGTCGGCGAGCCGCGCGAGGACCGCAGCCTGGGCGCTGCCGCGCAGGCCGTGCAGGCGCACCGGGCCCGAGCGCTGTCGCACCCAGCTTGCGATCTCCTCGAGGCTGTCGACAGCCTGCCGCTTCGTTCTGTCGACGCGATCCCGGCTCAACGAGTGTCTTTCCGCGCGTCCACGCACGAGTGCCCGCCCTCGCGTCGGGCCGGGGTGGGGGTCCGGTCCGGCTGCGAGGCCGGGTGGGTTTCAGTGGGCTGACGACGGCTGCATCGGCCGTTCGCCAGAACCTCCGCAGGGTAGCCGCTGGATGCCGCCCCTGAAGCCGCGGGTCGGGGGGCGACTGCTACCCTGCTGCCGCTTTCTGGCAGCGCCCCCGCCCACGGCGCGTGCCGGACCCGCTGGGAGGCCTGCATGCGCGCATCGAGACTCCGCTCCTCTCTCCTCCTCGCCGTTCTCGCCGTGGGGTGCCTCGCCCTCGCCTGCGGCGGCGGGAGCGAGGTTCCGCTCGAGCTCGACCCGAGCTCCCGCCGCCAGCTCTCGACGGGCGTGGTCGTCGGTGCCACCGGCGTCTACGGCAGCCACGTCTGGAAGGCGATCCCCTTCGCCGCCCCGCCCACGGGCGAGCGACGCTTCCGCGCGTCGCTGCCTCCCGAGGCGTGGAAGGGAGAACGCGAGAGCCTGGCCGACGCCGTTCCGTGTCCCCAGTTCGCGAGCGTGTTCGCCGGTGCGCCGCGCGATGCCGAGGGCGTGATCGGAGCCGAGGACTGCTTGACCGTCGACGTGTACGCGCCGCACATGGAGAGCGCTTCGGTGCGCGATGCCGAGCCCAAGCCGGTGCTGGCCTGGATCCACGGCGGCGGCAACACGATCGGGATGGCGGACTTCTACGACGGGGGGCAGCTGGCCCAGACCCAGGACGTGATCGTCGTGGTGATGCAGTACCGCCTCGGACCCTTCGGCTGGATGCGGAACGCCGCCCTTCGCGAGGGTGCGAGCCCGGCCGAGCAGTCGGGCAACTTCGGCACCCTCGACACGATCCGCGCGCTCGAGTGGATCCGCGACGAGATCGCGGCGTTCGGCGGGGATCCCGAGCGGGTGACCGTCTTCGGTGAGAGCGCGGGCGGACGCAACGTCTTTGCCCTGCTGAGCTCGCCTCTCGCCGAGGGGCTCTTCCACGGTGCCATCGTGCAGAGCGGCGGGCTCAGCGGCGCGAACGTCGCCAAGGCCGAGAACTTCGCCGATGCCGAGGAGCCGGGCGCCTGGAACAGCTCGAACGAGACGCTGCTGCGCCTGCTCGTCTCCGAGGGTCAGGCGGCCGATGCCGCCGCGGCGCGCGTGAAGCTCGAGGGGATGCCCGCCGCCGACGTCGCGGCCTTCCTGCGCGGCCTTCCGCCCGAGACGCTGCTTCTGGCCTACACCGAGCAGGGGGGCAACGAGGGGATGATCGAGGTGCCCCAGATGTTCGCCGACGGTGTGGTGCTGCCCGAGGGCCGGGCGATCGAAGCGTTCCGGCGCGGCGACTACCACCGGGTCCCGGTGATCCTCGGCACCAACCGCGACGAGAACCGGCTCTTCATGGCGTTCGACCCCGAGTTCTCGGAGTGGCGCTTCTTCGGTCTGGTGCCGACGCCGCGCGACTGGGGGCGCTACGAGGCCCACGGCGATGGCATGGCGAAGGCGTGGAAGGCGCGCGCCGTGGACACGCCCGCGCGGCTGATGCGCGCCGTGCAGGGGCCGAGCGTTTACGCCTATCGCTGGGACTGGGACGAGCAGCCCACCATCCCCTTCGTCTTCGACGGCGGGCGCACCATCGGGGCCGGCCACGGGCTCGAGATCCCCTTCGTGTTCGGCCACTGGGACGTGGGCCCGCAGTCGGGCCTGCTGTTCAACGGAGGGAACGAGGCCGGTCGTCTGCAGCTGTCGAACGCGATGATGTCCTACTGGGCGCAGTTCGCGGCCACGGGGAGCCCGGGGAGCGGCCGCCGCGGCGACCTCGCCGAGTGGCGCGCCTGGGACGACGGCTCCGACGGCGACCCGCGCTTCCTCGTGCTCGATACCGAGCAGGATGGTGGCCTGCGCATGGCCTCCGAGGAGATCACCATGGAGGGCGTGATCGCCGAGGCGATGAGCGACCCGCGCTTCACCGAGCGGCGAGACCTCTGCGCCTGGATCTACGCCGTGATCCAGTGGGAGGACATCTCGGCCGAGATCTATCCCGGCGCCGAGGGCGCGGCCTGCTCGGCCTTCGCCTACGACGACTATCCGTGGGCGGAGGTCGCGGCCCGCTAGTCTGCCAGCCCGCAACTCGCTGTTTTCATTCGCGAAAGCTGCTCGCGTGGCGGCTAGTACCATTCAGGACT
>JASJCN010000338.1 GCA_030065975.1 Myxococcota bacterium | reverse complement strand
CGAATGGTCGAGAGCCGGTGGGTGATGAGGAAGATGAGGCGGCCCTTCCCCCACTCGGCGAGGTTGCGCATGACGCGCAGCTCGGTCTCGGCGTCCAGCGAGGCCGTCGGCTCATCGAGGATGAGGATGGGTGTGTCCTTGAGCACGGCCCGGGCGATCGAGAGCCGCTGGCGCTGTCCCGTCGAGAGCTTGGTTCCGCGCTCGCCGAGCAGGGTGTCGTAGCCGTCGTCGAGGCGCTCGATGAAGCCGTCGGCGCAGGCGACGCGCGCGGCCTCGCGGACGGCCTCGTCCGAGGCATCGGGCACCGCGTAGCGGATGTTCTCTGCGATCGTGGTGCCGAAGAGCAGGTTCTCCTGCAGGGCGACCGCCACCTTCGAGCGGAGTCCCTCCAGCGAGAAGCGCCGCAGCGGCGTGCCGTCGATCTGGATCTCGCCCTGCTGGGGCTCGAAGAGGCGCAGCAGCATCGCCATCAGCGTGGTCTTGCCCGAGCCGGTGGGGCCCACGATGGCGGAGATCGAGCCGACCGGGGCATCGAAGGAGATGTCCTCGAGGGCGGGACGCTCGGGGTCGTAGCGGAAGCGCACGTTCTGGTAGGTGATGCCGCGATGCACCGCATCGAGGGGCAGGGCATCTGCGTCGTCCTGGACCTCGGGCTCGCGGTCGAGCAGCTCGAAGACCCGGTCGAGCCCGATCGCCACGTCCTGGGTGCGGCCCCAGGTCCGCAGCAGCCCGCGCATGTTGCCCACGCCGTCGGTGAAGCGGACCTTCGCGTAGTTGTAGAGCCCGAGGGTGAAGGCGGTGAAGCCGAGCGCCGGAGCCCACACCGGCGCCTCGTCGATCGTCCAGATGGCGACCAGCGCCGACGCCAGCACCAGCGCCGTCATCGCCACCCAGAAGAGCACCACGAAGAAGAGCCCGAGGAGCGTGCCGCGCGCATGGTAGGCGTGCTGGAAGGCGCGCTGGCTGTCCTGCTCGAAGAGCGCCTGCTCCGCCTTCTCGGCGCCGTAGGCCTTGATCACGCGGATGCCGCTCAGGGTCTCCTGGATCCGTGCGGTCAGCGCCGCATTGGCCTCGCGCGCGGCGCGGAAGCTGATGCGCAGGGGGCGGGAGTAGTGGTAGCCGACCCAGAGCATGGGGGGCATCGCCAGCAGCAGCGCGAGGGCCAGGAGCGGCGAGAAGAAGGCCAGCACGCCGAGCGCGAAGGCGAGGCGCGAGAGCGTCTGGACCGGCGTGAGCACCAGCACGTCGATCAGCTGGGTCACCATCGCGCTGTCCTGATAGGTGCGATAGATGGCATCGCCGACCGAGCTGTCGGAGTGGAAGCGCATCGAGAGGCTCTGCAGCCGGTCGAGCATCTCGAGGCGCAGGACCTGGTTGATCTTCTGGAGGATCCAGACCTGGTAGTAGTAGAGGCTCATGCCGATCGGCGTGGCGATCAGGGCAATGCCGAAGCTCCAGACGACGACGCGCCGGAGCACCGCGCGCCGCTGGTCGGGATCGAGAGGGATCTCGGCGGCGAAGACGGCCGGGTCGAGGGCGAGGAAGGTCGCCTGGGCCTGGGTCAGGGCCTCGCCCTGGAGGACGCGGGTCCAGAACGCGTCCATCAGCCAGGCGCCGATCGGAACGAAGATCAGGGCGAGGCTGCCGAAGCCGAAGAAGAGCCCGTAGAGATGGGGGCGCACCGGGCGGAGCAACCGCACGCAGCGCGCGAGGAGACGCAACACCAGGCGGAAGGAGAGCTGGTCGCTCTGGCTGCCGGTGCCGAGCTGAGCGAGCTCTTCGCCCTCACCGGCGCTCTGCGCTGCGGCGGACGGGGAGGGGCTCTGGTCGGGTGAGGTGTCGCTCAAGGTGGTTGGCTGCTCGCGCGCGTCTGGGGCTGCCCGATCGATCTGATCATCGACCCGATCGGCTGCGACGCCAATCGGCTGCGCTCATCGGCGCGATGTGCTGCGCTCTCCCGCGCGTGCTCCGGACGAACCGGCACGACCCACCCGTTTGGCAGGGTAGCCGGCCCGGCGGGGACCTGCTGCCGATCCGCCTTGGAAGGACGCCCCGGGTGGGCATCGGGTTTCGCGCCGGGCGGAGTCGTGCAGCCCGAGGGCTGTAGGGCAGGGCGGCTCCGCTGTGGCCGGGAGGCGCTAGAGCCGCAGGCGTCGCTGGTTGCGGCGTCCGCCGACCCGCGAGAGCAGGGCGCCGGCCACCATGCCGAGGGAGAGGATCAGGGCTCCGGTGATCCACTCGAGCCATCGCTCGCCGACCCGGAGCTTGTCGTTCTCCTTGGTCAGGCGCTCGATGGTGGCTCGTTGCTCCGCGTCGGTCCCGCTGAGCTCCTCGCCGCGGGCGCGCAGCTCCGAGGCCTCCTTGCCGGTGGCCTCGAGCCGGGAGCGGGTCCGGGCCAGCTCGGCCTCGACCTGGGCGAGGCGCTGGGTGGGCGGTGCCTGGGCGTCGAGGTAGCCGGCCGAGATCCAGCCCTCCTTGCCGTCGGGCAGCCGCACGCGGGTCCAGCGCTCGGCGCGCTCGAGGATGTCGAGCCCGTCGCCGGGCGCGACGCTGGCGATGATCCGGTACTGGGTGCCCGCGCCGCTGCGCAGGTTGAGGGGTGCGCCTCGGACCCAGCCCTTCTCTGCCGCGGGGGCCGCGTGAGGGACGAGCAGGGCGCCGGCGAGGATCATCGCGGACCCGATGGCCACGGGGCCCAGCCGAAGTCGGCGTCGGAGCCCGGCGAAGAGCGTGCTTTGGGTGCCGTTCACGGCGGCGGATTGTATCCGCCCGCGACGAGGCCGCGAGGCCGTCGGAGCCGCGAAACGGCGCGCTCGTCGGTCGTGGGCGAATCCCTTCGCCGCGGTGCCGGCCACCGGCGCGCTACGCTCGCGGCGTGCGAATCCAGGTACGCGACACCACGCTGTTCTTCGACGTCGAGGGGCTCAAGCTCGCGCCCGAAGGGCCCGAGCTCGCCGAGCGGCCGACGCTCATCCTGCTCCACGGCGGGCCCGGCTTCGACCACAGCTCGTTCAAGCCGTCCTTCAGCGCGCTGCGCGACGCGGCCCAGCTCGTCTACCTCGACCACCGCGGCAACGGCCGCAGCGAGCGCGACAGCGAGGAACGCTGGACCCTCGACGAGTGGGCGGACGACCTGCACGCCTTCTGTCAGGCGCTCGAGATCGAGAAGCCGGTCGTGCTGGGTCAGTCCTTCGGCGGGATGGTGGCCATGGCCTACGCCATCCGTCACCCGGAGCACCCGGGCAAGCTGATCCTGTCGAGTACGACGGCCAAGACCCGGCTCGATCGGGTCTACGCGACCTTCGAGCGGCTGGGGGGCGAGGAGGCACGCGCGGCGGCCGAGGCCTACTGGAGTGCCCCGGGGCCCGAGACCCTCCCCGACTACGCCCGCGTCTGCTTCCCGCTCTACAACACGAAGCCGGCCGATCCCGACACCAACAAGCGCACGAAGTGGAACTTCGACGTGATGTTCCACTTCGGGGGTGGCGAGGATCTCACGATGGACCTGCTGCCCGGCCTCGCGAAGGTCCAGTGCCCGACCCTCGTGCTCGCCGGAGAAGACGATCCCATCACGCCCGTGGGAGACGCCGAGGACATCACCGCCGCGATCCCCGACGGCCACGCGCGCCTCGAGCGCTTCGACGGCTGCGGCCACGGGGTGTTCCGGGACGATCCGGACGCCGGCTTCGACGCGATCCGCCGCTTCCTCCTCGAGTAGGCCGGAGCCTCCGCTCGCTCCTCGAGCGGGCGGGCGGCTAGGTGTCGAGCACGTAGCGGAAGACGAGGGGCGCCACGATGGTGGCGTCCGACTCGATCACGAAGGTCGGCGTCTGCTCGTCGAGCTTGCCCCAGGTGATCTTCTCGCTCGGGATCGCACCGCTGTACGAGCCGTAGCTCGTGGTCGAGTCGCTGATCTGACAGAAGTAGGACCAGTAGGGGCAGGGCCGCTTCATGTCCTGGTGGATCATCGGGACGACGCAGATCGGGAAGTCTCCCGCGATGCCCCCGCCGATCTGGAAGAAGCCGATGGTGTTCTCGGCCTGGTCGGCCGGAATCGCGCGCAGGGCGACGTCGTCGTGGCCGACCTCTTCGCCCACCATCGGGATCTCCATCACGGGCTTGCCCATGGTCTCCCGCGCGTACCAGTCCGCCAGCGCGGCCATGCTCTCGAGCCCGCCCTTGACCGTGTGCAGGCTCGAGAGACGCTCGCGCAACACGTTCGCGACGAACACGTTGCCGAGCGTCGAGTCCTCCCAGCCCGGAACGAAGATCGGGAGGTCGCGCTCGGCGGCGGCCAGCATCCAGGAGTGCGCCGGGTCGATCTGGGTGCGGCCCTCGAGCCAGCCCTCGCGCAGCAGCTGGTAGAGGAACTCGTGGGGGAAATGGCGCTCGCCGCGCTCCTCGGCGCGCCGCCAGAGGGCGAGCATCGGCTCCTCGATCACCCGGAAGGCCTCGGCCTCGGGGATGCACGTGTCCGTGACACGGTTCAGCCCCTGGCGCTCGAGCTCCTTCTCGTCGGCCGCGGTCAGGTTCCGGAAGTGGGGGATGCGCTGGTAGTGCTCGTGGGCGACCAGGTTGAAGACGTCCTCTTCCAGGTTCGCGCCCGTGCAGCAGATGGCGTGGACCTTGTCGGCGCGGATCATCTCGGCGAGGGTGATTCCGAGCTCGGCCGTGCTCATCGCGCCCGCCATCGCGAGGAGCATGCGGCCCCCGCCTTCTACGTGGGTGACGTAGGCTTCCGCCGCGTCGCGAAGGGCGGCCGCGTTGAAGTGGCGATAGTCGTGGCGGACGAAGTCGCGAATCGATCGCGGGGGCGTCGGCATCGGGGGGCTCCCTGTGCGGCCGTGGTGGCGCCGTCGGGTGGGTGCGCGAACGGAGGCGCGGAGTCTAGGGAAGCTCCGGAGCCTCAGTCGAGCATGGCGTCGGCGAGGTACACGAGCCGGTCGAGCGGGAGGCGCGCCATCCGGACGTCGCTCTCGAGCCAGCGCCCGAGCCAGAGCGGCGGGTCGCGGCGGATGTCGTTGGTCGGATACGCCGTCCACAGCACACCGTCGACGATCGCCACGCCGCCCTCACCGCAGTCGCCCCCGCTCGGGAGGTCCGAGAGGTACACGAGCTCGTCGCTGCGGATCTCGTAGAGGGCGGTGCGCTTGCGGCTGAGCGGGCCTCCCAGGGGCGTTGCGCGCCCCCGGTGCCCCGGCTGATGCCGAGCGATGGCGAAGACGCGCTCCCCGTGAGCGAAGAGCACGAGCCCCTCGAGGCACGAGACCGCGCTGCGAGCCTTCTTCCACTCCTCGTGGGGCGGCTCCGAGGAGGCGAGGAGGACGCCCGACCCGGCGTCCGCGTCGAAGCTCGTCGCGAAGAGGCCCGCGGCGGCCCAGATGCGCCCGTCCGCCGCGACGGCGATGTCTCCGGGCCCGAGGCCATTGCCCCGGTGGATCTCGGCTTGGGGCTCCCAACGCGCCCCGTCCGTCGATCGCACCAGCAACAGGCGCCCGCGGGCCGGGTCCTGGCCGGCTGCCAGCCACGCAGGCTCGCCCACGACGGCGCGGGCGCGCCCGATGCGCCAGCCCGGCGGCGAGACCGGCTCGAGGGGGCTCCACTCGCGCCCGTCGACGCTCTCGCTGCGGAGCGTGCGCGACCCGGGGCCCCAGCCAAGCCGTCCCGTCTCGGTGTGCAGCACCAGCCGACGCCCGAGGAGCGAGAGCTTCGGTGCGCCGATGCGCTCGCCGGGCACCGAGAGCTCGGCGAGCGCCTCCCAGGTCTGGCCATCGGCCGAGCGTCGGATGCGGATGCAGGTGCGCGGGGAGCCCGGGACGGTCTCCCAGCACGCATGGGCCAGGAGCAGCCCGCCCTCGAAAGCCACGAGGTCCGTGCCCGCGTTGTGCAGGCCGTCGGACACGACGTCCCAGTGGAGGAGCGCGTCCGTCAGCAGCGGATGGATCCGCGCGCGATTGGGGCGCCACCGCAGCCACGCGAGCAGAAGCGCGCCGACGACCGGCGGGGCCAGCACGAGGAAGCCCAGCAGCATCGGAGTCGCGCCGCGTGGCTAGCGCCCGTTGCGGCGG
>JASJCN010000337.1 GCA_030065975.1 Myxococcota bacterium | reverse complement strand
CGGGTCGTCCGGGGCGAAGAGCGGGACGACCCGGACCAGCGCCGCGCGATCGCGGTCCTGCTCGAGAGCCTCGGTGGCCTCACGTTCCGCGGCGACGGGCCCGGCACGGCCCTCGCGAGAAGCCTGGGCGTCGCGTTGCGCCACGGGCCGGCCCTGCTTCGAGGGGGCGTGCCGCTGCTGCGGGACGTGCTGCGGAGGCTCGCTCCCGAAGGTTCCCTGCGCTTCGCCCTCCGCTGGATCCGCGGCCGCGAGCGCGTGGCCTACCTCAACCTGGTGAGTCACCACTTCATGAGTGCCGACGAGCTCGACACGCCGAAGGGCCGCGAACGCCTGGATGCCTGCGCCTTCCAGGCGTCGATCGACGGCGAGCTGGTGCCCATGTGTGCCGTGAACGCCCGCGGCATTCGCGACGAGCTCTACGCCTCCCTGCGCGGCGAATCCGAGGCCCCGACGCTGCCGGTTGCCGCATCGCACAGGCTGCCAGAGGCAGTCTCGAACCGGCCTGGAGCGGCGGCGTGAGGCGAAGTCGCTCGCGCTGGGTCCTCGTCCTGTTCGCCGTCTCCCTGGCTCCGGCGTGCGCCACGGTCGGGCCTCCGGACGTGCCCCTCGGCGAAGAAGAAGCATCGACCCGACCCATGACGTTCCACCACGACGACTTCGACTCCTTCCTGCGCCGCCACGTCGACGACGAGGGCCGCGTCGACTACGTGCGCGCCGCCGACGACCGGGCCGATCTCGACCGCTATCTCGCGACGCTCGCCGCCCGCAGCCCCGACAGTCATCCCGAGCAGTTCCCGGACGAAGACCACGTGCTCGCCTACTGGATCAACGCCTACAACGCCTCGGCGATCTCGCTGGTGCTGCGCGAGGCGCCGATCGGGAGCGTGCGCGACGTGCGGCCGCTCGGCCCGCTCTCGTTCCTCCTGCCGAAGGGAGCCGGCTTCTTCTTCCTGCGGCGGGTGGTGCTGGGCGGGGTGAGCACGACCCTCTACGGCCTCGAGAACGTGGTGGTGCGCAAGCGCTTCGACGAGCCGCGCATCCACTTCGCGCTCAACTGCGCATCCGCCGGCTGCCCGCGACTTCCGGCCTTTGCCTTCCGCGGCGAGACGCTCGACGCGCAGCTGACCCGGGAGACCGATCGCTTCCTCGCCGAGGCCCGCAACGTGCGCGTCGATCGGGAGGCCCGGACGATCTGGCTCTCCTCGATCTTCGACTGGTTCCGCAAGGACTTCGAGGGCTGGATGGAGCGCCACCACCCGGATGCCGAGGCGTCGCTGGTAGGCTACGTGCGCAAGGTCGGAGGCGAGCCGCTCTCGGCCGCACTCGACGGCTGCGAGGACTGCCGGGTGCGCTTCGTGGAGTACGACTGGGCGCTGAACGCGGCCCCGGCGGACGCCATGGCGAGCGCTCGTTGACACGCTTCCTCGGCCGGGCGCCTTCGCTCTTCGTGGGGCTCGTGCTGCTGGCCACCGCCGTCGGGAAGGGCCTCGACGTGTCGGGCTTCGCCGACGTCGTGGCGTCCTATCGGCTGACCGGGCCGCGCCTCTCGCCCATCGTGGCCTTCGTCTGGCCGCTCCTCGAGCTCGTCGCCGCCGCCATGCTGCTCTTCCGCCCGCGCCTGCTGGGAGCGATGCTCGCGACGGCGCTCCACGCGGTGCTGCTCGGTGTCGTCGTGATCACCCTCGCGCGGGGTCTCGAGATCGAGAACTGCGGCTGCTTCGGGGTCTTCCTGGCGCGGCCCCTCGGCTTCACCACGGCGATCGAGGACCTGGTGATGCTCGGGCTCTCCGCCCTCTCGTGGTGGCTCGCGCGCAAGCGCCCGTGAGCGTGCGCGACTGGCTGCGCACGGCCGTGGCCGTGTGGCTCATGGCGTCGGGTGCCGCGGCCGAGGCCCCGGCCGGCGAGGGGGCGTCGGGAGACGCCGCGCGCTGGCTCGAGGCCACGGCGACCGTCGAGTCGCCGGCGGGCGCGGTGCTGGCCGTGCTCCTCGACTGGGAGGCCTATCCCGACTGGTATCCCGGGCTCGCACGGATGCGGGTACTGGAGCGCCGCGAGGCCGGCGCGGTGGTCCACGGTCTCCACACCTTTCCCTGGCCGTTCCGCGACCGGGACTACGTGGTCGCCTACCGGCTCGAGGAGCGCGCCGGCGGGATCGCCCTCACGGCCCGGTCGATTCGGGGGCCCTCGGGCGCCGGGCCCGAGTCGGGTGCCGTGCGGCTGGAGGACGTCGAGTCGCGCTTCGAGCTCGAGGCGCTGCCCGGCAGCCGGACCCGGGTGCGCTACGCCGTTCGCGACGTCTCCTCGCTTCCCGAATGGTGGGTCCGGCGACGCTTCGAGAGCACCTGGGCCGGGCTCCTCGACGGGCTGTCCCGCGCGAGCGCGCTGCGGGAGGCGTCCGGGCAGACCGAGGCCGGATCGGGCTAGGCTTTCCGCTGCGCCCGAACCCTCCGAACCCTCGGAACCCGAGAGGAACTCCCATGACCGAATCCGCCGCCGCGTCGTCCAAGGGCAAGCCGCCGCCGCGTTGGGCCATGAAGGCCCTGACCCGGACCCACGTCTTCCTGCATCGCCTGACGGGGGGCCGGCTCTTCAACAAGCTCGGCGGCGACGAGGTCTGCTTCGTCACCATGACCGGCGCCAAGAGCGGGCGCATCCTCACCGTGCCGCTGATGTACGTGCCCTATCAGGACGGCGTGCTGCTGGTGGCCTCCCAGGGCGGCGCTCCGCGCAACCCCGTCTGGTACGGCAACCTGGTGAAGACGCCCGACATCGAGGTCGCCTACCGCACGAAGCGCATGTCGCTTCGGGCCCGCCTCGCCACGCCCGAGGAGAAGCCGGCGCTCTGGCCGATCTGCGACCAGCACTACGCGCCCTACGCCACCTATCGCGAGCGCACGACGCGCGACATCCCCATCTTCGTCTGCGAGCCCCGCTAGCGGCACGAGCGGCGCTCTGGAACGAGCGCGCCCCTCGGACCCTTGGGGTCCGAGGGGCGCGATGGGAACGGGACGTCCGGGCTAGCCCTTCAGGCGCGCCTCCAGGGCGTCGAGCTGGGCGACGAGCGCCTCGGGCAGGTGGCTCCCGAACTGCTGGTAGTACTCGCGGATCAGCGGGATCTCGGCGAGCCAGCCCTCGCGGTCCACGGTGAGCAGCTCCGCCACGTCCTCCTCGCTGATCGCGAGGCCGGAGAGGTCGAGCTCGCCCGCCGCGGGCACCACGCCGATCGGCGTCTCCTCGCCGACGGCCTTGCCCGCGCTGCGCTCGAAGATCCACTTGAGGACGCGGCCGTTGTCGCCGAAGCCGGGCCACATGAAGTCGCCGTCGGCGTTCTTGCGGAACCAGTTCACGTAGTAGATGCGGGGCAGCTGGGCGCCTTCGCGCGTGCCGATCGAGAGCCAGTGGCCCCAGTAGTCGGCCATGTTGTATCCGCAGAACGGCAGCATGGCCATCGGGTCGCGACGCAGCTCGCCGACCTTGCCGGCGGCGGCCGCGGTCTTCTCGCTGCTGATGATCGAGCCGAGGAAGGTGCCGTGCTCCCAGTCGCGCGCCTCGTGGACCAGCGGCACGACGGTGGCGCGGCGGCCGCCGAACAGGATGGCGCTGATCGGCACGCCGTCGGGGTCCTGCCATTCCGGAGCGATCACCGGGCACTGGCTCGCCGGCGAGGTGAATCGCGCGTTGGGATGCGCCGCCGGCGTGTCCGAGTCGGGCGTCCAGTCGTTGCCGCGCCAGTCGACGAGGTGGGCGGGCTTCTCGCCCATCTCCTCCCACCAGACGTCGCCGTCGTCGGTCTTGGCGACGTTGGTGAAGATGCAGTTCTCGCTGAGCCCCTTCATGGCGTTGGGGTTCGAGTGGTCGCCCGTACCGGGAGCCACGCCGAAGAACCCGAACTCGGGGTTGATGGCATAGAGCTGGCCGTCGTCGCCGAACTTCATCCAGGCGATGTCGTCGCCCACGCACTCGACCTTCCAGCCGGGAATCGTGGGCTCCAGCATGGCCAGGTTCGTCTTGCCGCAGGCGCTCGGGAAGGCCGCCGCCACGTACTTGGACTCGCCACCCGGAGAGGTCAGCTTCATGATGAGCATGTGCTCGGCCAGCCAGCCCTCGTCGCGGGCCATGGTCGAGGCGATGCGCAGGGCGAAGCACTTCTTGCCGAGCAGGGCGTTGCCGCCGTAGCCCGAGCCGTAGCTGATGATCTCCCGGGTCTCGGGGAAGTGGACGATGTACTTGTTGTCGCCGTCGCAGGGCCAGGCGACGTCGGCCTTCCCATCGGCGAGCGGGTAGCCGACCGAGTGCAGACAGGGGACGAACTCGCCGTCGTCGCCCAGCACGTCGAGGACGTCCGAGCCCATGCGGGTCATGATCCGCATGTTGGCCACGACGTAGGGCGAGTCGGAGATCTCGACGCCGATGTGGGCGATGTGCGAGCCGAGCGGGCCCATGCTGAAGGGGATCACGTACATGGTGCGGCCCCGCATACACCCTTCGAAGAGGCCGTCGAGCTCCTTCCGCATCTCGCCGGGCTCGCGCCAGTTGTTGGTCGGCCCGGCATCCTCTTCCTTCGCCGAGCAGATGAAGGTGCGATCCTCGACGCGCGCCACGTCCGCCGGATCCGAGAGCACGAGGTAGCTGTTCTTGCGCTTGCCCTCGTCGAGCCGTTGGGCCGTTCCGCTGGCCAGCATCAGCTCGAACATCCGGTCGTACTCTTCCTGGCTTCCGTTGCACCACTCGATCCGATCGGGCTGCGTCAGCGCGGCAACCTTCTCGACCCAGGCGAGGAGCTTCGGATTGCCAGTGGGAGGTGCGGGGGCTTCGGTCGTCATGTCGTCCTTCTTTGCCGAGCCACGTCGATGACGATCACGAGGACTCGAGGGGTTGAAGCGCAAGGGCTGGCCGCTTCGTCATCTCCAGCCGCGAAGGGCCACGTTGGGGGTGACCACGACGCCTCGGGAAGTGATGGCGGCTCTGGAAAAGTGCTCACCGATCTCCCGAGAGCAAGGATTCTACGGGTTTCCTCGGGGCTTACCCGTCCTCCAGGCGACAGCTGCTGCCCCTCGGGGGTCGACGCCTAGGACGGATCCTCGAAGCGAGGCGGGCGCTTCTCCATGTTGGAGCGGACCGCCTCGATCTGGTTGCCTCGGCCGATCAGCCCGCGCTGGGTGGTCTCCTCGAGCTTGAGGCCATCCGCCTCCGGGCCGTGCCAGGCCGCGTTCAGCAGCTGCTTGGAGGCCCGCACGGCGTCCGGGCTGCGCCCGGCGATCTCCCGGGCGAGCTCGAGCGCCGCTTCGTGCGGAGTCTCGCTCACGTGGGTCGCCAGACCCAGCTCCTTGGCGTCCGTGCCGGAGAAGACCCGGCCCGTGAAGGTGAGCTCCTTGGCCACGTCCAGGGGCACGAGGTTGCGCAGGGTCTGCGTGAGGCTCATGTCCGGAACCAGGCCCCAGTGCACCTCGCGGACGGAGAGGCGGGCATCGGGTGCCACGAAGCGGATGTCGGCGCCGAGCGCGATCTGCAGGCCGCCCCCGTAGGCGACGCCATGCACGGCCGCGATCACCGGGACCGGCAGCTCCTGCCAGACCCACGCGGGCGACTGGGCGAAGTTGGCGGCGCTCTCGGGGTCCCGCTGGAGCAGGCTCCGGTCCGCGCTCTCCTCGGCCTTCCGCTCGCCGCCGGCCATGGCCTGGAAGCTGGTGAAGTCGAGCCCCGCGCAGAACGCCCGGCCCTCGCCGGAGAGCACCACGGCGCGCAGGTCGCGCCGCGTGGCCAGCTCGTGCCCGGCCTCGGACAGGGCCGCGAACATGGCCGTGTCGATGGCGTTCATCTTCTCGGGACGCGCCAGGCGCACGTCGGCCACGCCGTCCTTGAAGTCGATCCGAACCCGTTCTTCGTGATCTCCGCTCATGCTGCCTCCGGGCCGGTGCCGCCACGACCGGCGAGACGGGGATCCTAGCCCATCAGTCGAAGGCCACGGCCGGGAGCCAGGTCACCAGCTCGGGCCACCAGAAGATCAGCAGCAGGCCCACCAGCTGCAGGAAGACGAAGGGCACGATGCCGCGATACGGGTGCCCGACCTCGATGCCCGGCGG
>JASJCN010000037.1 GCA_030065975.1 Myxococcota bacterium | reverse complement strand
TCGGTGAACGTGAGCCCCATGCCGGTGCTGCCGCTCCCGGCATCCTGCTCGCCGTGGGACCACACGACCCGCGCGTCGACCTCGACCAGCCGCTCGGTCTTCGGCACCCGGAAGCGCACCCGGGTGGTCTCGCCCGAGCGCAGGGGCTCGTTGGTAGCGACGAAGAGCCCGCCCGCCCCGAGCGTGGTGGCGTAGTCGCGGCGCAGCCGTCCATCGGCGACGTAGTCCACCAGCACGCGGGTAGTGATGCGCGGGAAGCGTCGGCGCGCCGGGCGCCGTCGTGCGGTGGCTCCGGCCGTCATCGGCTGCGGGACTCCGCGACGAAGCGCTCGACCAGCCGGACCAGCACGCCGCGGGCCTCGGGCGAGTCGCCGACCCGGGCCGAGATGTCGGCCTCCTCGGCCGGCACCGGCTCGGAGTCGTCGTCCAGCGCCCAGGCGAGCAGGGCACTGCGGAGGTCGCCTTCGCCCTGCTCGAGGGCCACCAGCGAAGCCTCGGCCCGCAGGGCGACCCGGAAGGCCAGGGCGTCGAGGTCGGCGAGCGTCTCGGGCGAGCGCTCGCCGAGCACGCGCTTCACGCGCTTGCGGGCGCGGCGGCTCAGGCTCGCGGAGAGCGCGTTCACCAGATGGCCGTCTCCCTGCACGGTGCCCGTCGAGAGCGCGATCCGCGCCGTCAGGGCGATGACGGAGCCGATCTGCTCGGCCGGGAGCGGAACCAGGGCCGGCGCTGCGAGCTGGCCCTCGCGTGCGGCGGCGGCCGCGCGGAAGCGCGCGATCGGGCTCGCGCCGCTGCCGGGTGCGGTGGCGCCGGCGCCCCCGGTCTCGAGCGCCTCCGCGATCTCGTCGGCGGCCTCCTGGGCGATCTCCCGGGCGCAGTCGAAGAGCGGATCTCCGAGGCCGTGGCCCCGCCCGGCCAGCAGCGCCGCGGGCGCCGACGGCGCCTTGGCCCGCTCGCTCTGGGTCCCCGCGCCGAGGGCGCACAGGAGGCTCAGCCCCGCGTCGGCCAGCGAGGTGCGCTCGCGTCCCTGGGCGATCTGGACCAGGGCGCGCAGGGAGGCGGCCCGGGTGGGATCCTCCTCCAGCAGCTCGGCGTGGCACGCGACGGCCTCGTCCCAGTGCTCGGGCAGGTGCACCAGGATCGCGGCCAGGGCCTCGCGCCCGCCGGGGAGCTCCGCGTCGATGGCGAGCGCCCGCCGGTAGACCGAGACGGCTCCGGCGAGATCCTCGAGCGGGCCGGCCAGCAGCCGCCCCAGCTGACACAGGACCGGCGCCGCCTGCTCGGGAGCCGAGCTCTCCGCACCGTCCGCGTAGCGCTGCAGCACCTCGGCGGCGTGGCGCCACTCGCCCAGGCCGCGCATGAGGCGGGCGGCCTCGAGCGCCGATTCGGCATCGCTCGGATCCAGGCGCCCGGCCTTCTCGAAGCAGGCCGCGGCTCCCCGGCTGTCGTCCCGAGCGAGCAGGGCCCGCGCACTCACCCGGGCGAGCGCGGCGAGCGTGGGCTCATCCGTGACCACGTCGGTCGCCGACTCCGCCAGCTCGTGGGCGTCGTCCAGGCGTCCCTGCTCCTCGAGCAGCTCCGACAGGACGTCATAGGCGCCCGGCAGCGCGGGCGCGGCCTCGATCGAGGCGCGCAGCAGCCGCTCGGCCGCCTCGGCGCGGGTGCGGCTCCCGACCTCGAGCTTCGCCGCGCGCAGCAGGCGCTCGGCGCGCGTCTCACCGTCCTCGGCCCGTTCCGCCCACGCCTCGAGCGCCTCGACGGCCTCCTTGCGACGTCGCGCCGGGCCGCTCTCGGCCGATGCTTCGAGGACGCCGGCGAGGCCGGCATGGGCCTCGTCCAGCTCGGGCTCCTGCTCGAGCGCCTCGCGGAAGCGGGTGATCGCCGCCTCGACGTCGTCGCTCGCGACGAGGCAGGCGCCGAGCTGGGCCAGGTGTCGGGCGCGATCGGGGTCGGGCTCGTCGAGCTCGAGCCGTCGGCTCAGGCACTGGCGGGCTTCCTTGAGGTCGCCCACGGCGAAGCGCGCCTCGCCGAGGGCCGCGAGCGCCTCGGGGTGCGCGGGACTCTGGCGCAGGGCCTCTTCGAGGAACCCGATGCGCTCGGCCGAGCGGCCCCGGGCGTGGCTGGCCTCGGCGCCGCCGAGGGCGGTCGCGAGGCGCAGCGCTTCGCCGAAGCCGCCGTCATCGAGCTCGAGGGCCTGGGCCGCCGCGGCCTCGGCCACGTCGTACTGGGATCGGGCCAGTGCGATGCGGGCGAGGCAAGCCTGTCCCAGCGCGTAGGCCGGGTCGTCGACGCTGGCGCGGAAGGCGAGGGCGAAGGCGCGCTCGGGGTCCTCGCTCTCGACCCACTCCGCCGCGCGAATGCGTCGCTCGGCGGCGGCCGGGCCGGAGACGGCATCGGCGGCTCGCTCGAGCGCTTCGCTCGCCTCCGCGGCGTCGCCGCGCAGGCTCGCGAGCTCGGCCACCAGGTCGTGGGCCTCGCAGAGTCCGGGCTCGAGCGCCGCCGCGTCCTGCGCGCGGCGCTCGGCCTGCTCGGCGTCTTCGAGCACGTGCAGGGCCTGGGCCAGGCGCAGGAGGTCGATGCCGCTGGCCTGGGTGTCCTCGGCGTCGCACCAGGGCGCGAACACCCGCGCGAATCCCTCGTGATCGTCGGCGTCGGCCAGCAGCTCCGCCCACTCGCGGCGCCGTCCCAGCGAGATCGGCGCCGCGCGATCCGCCTCCGCGAAGGCTTCGATCGCCGCCGCGGGGTCGTTCTGGTGATCCCGGGCCAGCTCGGCGCGGCGGATCCACAGTCGGCTGCGGCGCTCGGGCTCCGCGTCGCCCAGCAGGCCGAGCTCCTGGGCATAGCGGGCGGCCGCCCCCTCGTGATCCTCGCTCGACTCCGCCAGCTCGGACAGCGCGCGCAACGACTTGAGGTCGCGCTCGTCGGCCGCGAGGGCCGCTTCGAAGGCCGCGCACGCGCGAGGCGTGTCGGAGAGCTCGTGCCAGACCACCTCGCCGAGACGTCGCAGCAGCGCCGCGCGCGGATGGGTCTCGGCTTCGGGCGTGAGCTCGAGCTCGCGGTCCAGGGTCTCGGCCACGTCGTGCATCCGCGAGAGCCGTTCGCTCGCGGCGCGAAGCCCGCGCACCGCGTCCACCGACGTGGGCTCGCAACGGGCGGCCTGTCGGAAGGCGGCGGCGGCCGCCGCCGGACGCTGGAGGCGCTCGAGACGCAGGCGTCCGAGCTCGATCCAGGCGTCGGCCAGGTCGGGTGCGGGCTCGCCCTGCTTGCGATCGAGCCGCTCGGCCAGACGCGACTCGAGCTCCACCACGTCGCCGCTGCGGCGCAGGGCGTCGAGCAGCCCGGCCTCGGCTTCGGCGAAGAGCTCGGCCTCGTCGCCGTCGGGTGCCACGAGCCCGCCGTCGAGGAGCGCCGCCCAGTGGGCCCGTGCCAGGCCCGGGCGCCCGGTGTGGCGCGACCACAGGCGTGCCAGGTCCCGGTGGAGGAAACGACGGCGCTCGTCGAAGACGGTGTCGCTCGAGAGATCCGCGAGCTCGGCCTCGGCGACGGCCGCCCAGGCCGGCTCGTCTCCGGCCTCGAGCAGCAGGCCGCCGAGCTCGCCGAGGAGCTCGGATCGGGCGACGCCGGTGGCCTCGCTCTCTCCGAGCAGGAGCCAGACGGCGCGCGCGGCACCGCGGGGATTCCCGCGCTCGCGTTCGCAGTCGATCAGCTCGCGTCGCAGGGCGTGGCGCTCGTTGCCGCTGGCCGTGGCGATGCGCGACGCGAGCACCTCCGCGCGCTCGAGGAGCCGGCCCTCGGAAGACAGCAGCGCGTCGAGGCGGCCCAGCACCTCGTCGCTCTCGGGGCTCGTGGCCCGGGCCTGCTCGAGCGACGCCAGGGCGGCGTCCCGCGCACCCGACTCGGCCAGCAGGCTCGCGCGCTCGAGGAACAGCTCCGTTCGGCGTCGCATGGGCGGCGTCAGCGCGAGCTCGGCGTCGAGTGCGCGCAGCAGATCGACACGGCGCCCGGCGGCGCGATGCACCTCGGAGATGCGGGCGAGCACCGTCGCGTCGTCGCTTCGCAGCGCGCGCAGACGCAGCAGCCAGGGCAGGGCGCGTTCGCCTCCCCCCTCGCTCTCGGCGCGCCGCGCGGCTTCGGCGCAGAGCTCCGCGGCGGCCTCCGGGTCGGCGTCGCGCAGGCTCGCGACCTCTTCCTCCACGCACTGGAGCCAGCCAGTCGTGTCCCCCTCGGCCTCGAGGGCTTCTCGCAGGGCGCGCCGGCCGGCGACGTCGCCCGGCGTGGCGCGTACCGCTTCGCGCAGACGCGCGATTGCGTCGTCGGGAGTCTGCGCGCGCAGCCGCTCGGCCTGGCCGCGCAAGAGCTCCGCGCGTCGCTGGCTGCCCGGCTGGCGCGACAGGGCGAGCTCGGAGAGTGAGAGCCAGGATTCGTCGCGACCGAGCTGCTCGGCCAGGGCGAGGCCGCTCTCGATCGTGTCGCCCTGGGCGGGGTCCAGGCGCAGGGCGCGCTCCAGATGGCTCAGGGCCTCGTCGGGGCGATCGAGCCGGTCGCGCAGGATCGCGGCCAGCTCGAGACGCAGGCCCACCTCCTCGCTGCCGCCCGCATCCGCCAGCTCGAGCTCGAGCAGTCGGGCCAGGGGCTCGACCTCCTCGAGCTCCGCGTAGAGCTCGCGAAGCGCACTGCGAGCTCGGGCGTCTTCCGGACGCTCGGCCAGCACGCGTCGCTGGGCCTCGGCACTCCCCGAGAGGTCGCCCGTGGCGCGGCGGGCCTCGGCCAGTCTGCGCCACCACGACGCGCGCTCGTCGGCGTCGTCGGCATCCTGGGCCGCACGTTCCGCCAGGGGCGCCAGGGCCTCGGGCCGCCCGGTGCGCTCGAGCAGCTCGGCCAGGGGCTCCGCCACGAGGGGCAGACGCTCGCCCTCCGCGAGGGGCTCGAGCAGTCCGATGGCGCGTTCCGGCTCGTCGAGCTCGCCGGCCAGGAGCGCCGCGAGCCGCAGGCGCAGCGACAGCAGCTCGCTGGCCGGGCTCGGTGCGTCGTTCCCCTCGTCGGGGCTCGACTCGAACGCGTCGATCCGCGCCTCGAGCAGCCGTGCGATCTCGGCGAGGTCACCCGCCGCTTCGAGCCTTGCGACGCGATGCTCGAACGCGTCGGGGTGCGCCGGGTCGAGCTCGAGGATCGCCGCGACGTGGGGCTCGAGGCGCTCGTCGTCGCCGAGACTGCGAGCCAGGTCCATGGCGTGGGCCAGGAGCCAGCGACGCCGGTCGAGGGACGGCTCGCCGGCGAGCTCGCCCTCGTAGGCGTCGAGGAGCGCTTCGGGCCGATCGTTCTCGAGGTGCAGGCGCTGCAGGGCCTGCCAGAGGTCCACGCGCTCCGGCGCGAGGCGAGTCGCCGCGGACAGGTGCTCGGCTGCGCCCGTCGCGTCGCGCAGGTGATCGCGACACAGGCCGGCGAGACGCTCGTGCAGGGCCAGACGCTCGGCGTCGTCGGCGCCTTCCGAGAGACCGCGCTCGAGGTGCCGGCGCAGGGCCTCCGAATCGCCCGAGCGCTCGAGCACCCGGGTCAGCTCCCGATGGGCGTCGGCGGCCTCGGCGGTCGCTCCGTAGGCGAGGGGCTCGAGGAGGGCCGCGGCGTCCGCTTCGTGGCCGCCGCGCTCGATCAGCAGTCGCGCACGCTCGAGATCGAGCGCCGCGCGCTCTGCTTCGTCCTCGCTGGCCTCGCTGCGTCGGGCCAGCAGCGACTCGAGCGCCTCGAGACGTCGCGCGCCGCGCAGCGCCTGCTCCAGGCGCGTTTCGAGTTCGGCCGCCTCGTCGTCGGGCGCGCCGTCGAACAGGGCCTGGTACAGGTCGGCGGCCTCGGCGGGGCGATCGAGACGATCGAGCAGCAGCTCGGCGCGGCGCCGGTCGAGGGCCCGAGCCTCGGGCTCTCCCTCCGGGTCTCCGACGGGGAGCTGGCTGCGGCGGCGTTCCAGACGCACGCACAGCTCGTCGTCGCGCCCGGTCTGCCCGAGCAGGCGCTCCAGGCGCTCGGCGACCTCGGCGGGGGCGCCGGGATCGTCGGCCGCGTCCTCCAGGGTCGCGATCGCCGCCGGCAGATCGCCCAGGCTCTCCTCCTGGCCGATCGCGAGGCGCAGTCGACACGCCGCGCGCTCCTCGAGCGGCAGCAGCCGCGCCAGGCGCGTGCGCACGTCCGCCAGGGCGCGAGGCTCGCCGGCGGCGTCCAGGCGCTCCTCCATGCGGCGCAGGCTCGCGAGGTCTTCGGGGTCGGACTCGAGCGCGGCGCGATGGGCCTCGAGGGCTCCGGTGGCGTCTTCGCGCTCGTCGAGCAGCCCGGCGATGCGCAGCCGCACCGCGGCCTGCTCCCGACCGGAGAGCATCGGGTCGAGGCGACGCAGGGTCGCGAGCAGCGCTTCGCCCCGCTCGAGCTCCGCCTCGAGGTCGGCGCGCAAGGCGAGCACCTCGGCGTCCTCGTCGGTCTGCTCCGCCAGCAGGGACAGCGCCGCGAGGGCGTCCTGCGGGCGCTCCTCGCCGGCGTGCAGCCGGGCCAGCTCGAGGGCCAGGAAGCGCGCGCGTTCGGGCTCGGGCCGGGCCTCGAGCTCGCGCTCGAAGGCGCGTGCGATGGCTTCGGTGTCGCCCGAGGCGAGCACCATGCGCTCGAGCCCCTGGCGAGCGCGAAGCTCGTCGGGGTGGCTCTCGAGGATGCGCGTGTAGGTCGCGTGCGCCGCCTCGGAGTCGCCGATCACCTCGCCCTGGAGCTCGGCCAGGCGGAGGGCGATCGAGAGGGCCTCGTCGCTGGCGGGATCGGCGGCGTTCCACGCCGTCTCGAGTCGGATCGCGAGCTCGTCGTGTCGCTCGTCCTCCCGCAGCCCGGACTCGGTCGCCGCCAATGCGGACTCGTGGGCCGGGGCCTGCTCGAGCGCGCGCTCGCGCGCCTCTCGCGCCGCGTCGACGTCGCCCTTCGCTTCGTGGAGACCGGCGACGCGCATCCAGACGTCGGCCGACGCCTCGCCTTCGAGGCCCTCGGCACGCTGGATCAGGGTCGGCAGGAGCGCGTCGTCGCGGCCGGCGCGCTCGAGCACGCGTTCGAGCTGCTCGACGCTGCGTGCCGTCGGCCCCTCGCGCTCGATCAGCGCCTCGAGGTCGCGGGCCGCCTCCTCGAAGTCCTCGCGCTCGGTGGCGAGCTCGGCGCACTCGCGCAGCACGTCGAGGGGCGTGGCCTCGCCCGCCAGCTCCCAGCCCATGCGCAGGTGCGGCTCCCGCGCCGCCGGGTTGCCCGCCAGTCCCTCGCAGTCGGCGAGCTGGAAGTGCACGAGCGGGTCACCGGGGAAGAGCTCGAGGGCGCGCTCGAGCCAGCGGCGGGCCGCGCGGGGGTTTCGCGCGGGCCCGAGCAGGCTGCGCGCCGCGTCGTGGACGACGGCCAGTCGCCGCACGGCGCCGACCCCGACGGAGAAGCGCCGCTCGCAGAAGTCGTCGAAGGCCTCCCACTCGCCGCGCTCCTGGGTCAGCCGGCACAGGGCCTCGAGGGCGGGCTCGGAGCGGGGCTCGTCCTCGAGCGCCGATCGGTACATCGTCTCCTGACGCTCGGCCTCGTCGGGGCCCATCAGCGCCGCCCAGGCGACGAGCGCGGCCGCGCGGTCCGGCCCCTGCAGTCGGCTGCTCGCCTGCTCGAGCTCGACCTTGGCCGCGTCGGTCTCGCCCTGCTGGGTGTGGATCCGGGCCGAGCCGAGCAGGGCGTCGACCTCGTCGGGCACCTGCTCGAGGGCCTGTCGGAACCAGCCCAGGGCCTCCTCGGGCTGCTCGAGGCGGTCCTCGTGAATGAGCCCGAGCTCGACGCAGAGCCGCGCACGCTCCGGCGGGCTCATCGGGAGCTCGGCCTCGCGGGCCGCGACGTCGAGCAGGCTCTCCCAGTCCTCCCGCCGCTCGTAGAGGCCGCGCAGCTGCTGCAGCGCCAGACGGTGGTCCGGCTGGAGATCGAGCACCTCGCGATAGCGGGCGATGGCACCCTCGGGGTCGATCCGGCGCTCCTCGAGCACCTGGCCCAGGCGCAGCACCACGCTGGCCCGGGTGCGTCGCGCCGCGTCGCCCTTGGCCGGATCCAGGTCGTCGGCCTCCAGGCGATCCTCGTAGAGGGTCACCAGGGGGGCCCATTCGCCCCGGACGAAGAGGTGCTCCTCGATGGCCTCGAAAGCCGCGCGATCCGATCGGCTGGCCTCGAATCGCTCTCGCAGCCGCTCCAAGGTGTCCTGAGCCAAGACGCTCCCCTCCCCGCAACACACGGGCCCTCCGTGCATCGGCTCATCGGGGCGGCTTCTTGACCCTCGGTGCGTTGCCGGGGTGTGGCGGTTTGAATAGGATTTTCGGACCCTTACGGGAACGCCATGCCGTCCGAGACGCGACCCGAGAGCCAGCCCGACGAGCCGCGGCGAAGCGAGCTCGAAGAGGCCGCTCGCGGCGCCCCGAGCGCCCCCTCCGATCCGGGAGCCTCCGGGCCTCCGCTTCCGGCCCAGCTGCAGGCCGGGCTCCCGCCCGGGCTCCCGGACGGGCTCCCGGATGCCGAGCGCCGCCGGCGCCGGCGGGACGTCGTCTTCACCGCTCTCGTCCTGATCGCCATCGCCGCGGTCGTGCTGGTCGAGCGCGAGGTGGCGAGCCTGCCCGGGGCGCTCCCCTTCGGCGACTCGCTGCTCTTCCTCGCCCTGAACGCCCTGCTGGTCGTGCTGATCGTGCTGCTGGTCTACCTGATCGGCCGCAACCTCGTGAAGCTCGTGTTCGAGCGCCGTGACGGCACCCTCGGCTCCCGGCTCAGCTTGAAGCTCGTGATGGCGCTCTTCATCGTGGCCGCCATCCCCTCGGCGATCCAGTTCACGGTGTCGTCCTCGTTCATCACCGCCTCGATCAACGCCTGGTTCGGCCTGCAGATGGACCGCGCGATCGAGGAGTCGGGCGACGTGGCCGAGGCCTACTACGACGCCTGGGCACAGAGCGCCCTCCACTACGGTCGGCAGATCGCCCAGCAGATCACCGACTCGCGGCTCCTGCGCGAGGACAACCGCGAGCGGCTCGAACGCTTCCTGCAGGACAAGCAGCGCGAGTACAACCTCGGCGTGGTGCAGGTCTTCCCCTTCGCCGAGGCCGAGCCCCTCGCCACGTTGGTCAACCCCGAGATCCCCGACGCCGCCTTCGTGGCGCGGGAGAGCGACGTGGTGCGCGAGGCGCTCCTCGGACGGAGCCTCACCCTCGTCGACTCCACCGGCACAGAGATCGGCGACGTGATCCGCGGGGGCGTGCCGATCCGCTCGTCGGATCCCGCCCGTTCCGACGAGGTCGTGGGCGCCGTGGTGGTGAACCACCTGGTGCCGCATCCGCTGGTCTACAAGGTCGGGAAGATCCGCTCGGCGGTGGAGGAGTACCGCACCATCCAGCCCTTCCGCGGCCGCATCGCGGGCGTCTATCAGCTGGTTCTGATGCTCTTCTCCCTGGTCACGGTGCTCTTCGCGCTGTGGTGGGGCCTGCGCATGTCGCGCAGCATCACCGGTCCCATCCGCGCCCTCGCCGAGGGCACCGACAAGGTGGCGGGTGGCGATCTCGACGTGGTGATCGAGCAGAGCTCCACCGACGAGATCGGCGGCCTCGTCGTCTCGTTCAATCAGATGACCCAGGACCTGCGCGAGGCCCTCTCCGGGCTCGAGCGCTCGAACACCGAGCTCGATCAGCGCCGTCGCTACATGGAGACGGTGCTGCGCAACGTCGACGCGGGCGTGCTCTCCATCGACGCCGAGGGCCGCGTCTCGACGATCAACCCCGCCGCCCAGCGCCTGCTCGGCATCCCGCCGGGCGCGGGCCTCGATACCAAGCTCGAGGACATGCCCATCGGGCCCGAGGTGCAGGGCGTGCTGCGCGGGCTCCAGCAGCAGACGCGCCCCGGCATCCGCGAGAGCGTGCGCCAGCAGGTGCAGCTGCCGAGCCCGACGGGCGACGAGGTGTGGACCCTGGTGGTGACGCTCTCGCTGCTCCAGGACGACGACGGCCGTCCTCTCGGCGGGGTGTTCGTGTTCGACGACTACACCCAGGAGGTGCGCGCCCAGCGCATGGCGGCCTGGCGCGAGGTCGCCCGGCGCATCGCCCACGAGATCAAGAACCCGCTGACGCCGATCCAGCTCTCGGCCCAGCGCATCCGGCGTCGCTTCGGACGCCGGCTCGCCGAGAACCCCGAGGACCGCAAGGTGCTCGACGAGTGCGTCGACACCATCACGAGCCACGTCGACGGCCTGAAGGTGCTGGTGAACGAGTTCTCGAACTTCGCGCGCCTGCCCCAGGCGAAGCCGCGGCCCGACGACCTGAACCAGCTCGTCCAGGAGGCGGTGTCGAGCTACGCGGAGACCGAGGGCGTGAGCTTCGAGACCGAGCTCGGGAGCGACCTGCCGAAGGTCGAGATCGACCGCGAGCAGATCCGCCGCGTGCTCACCAACCTGATCGACAACGCGCGTGCGGCGGTGGAGGAGGCCGGGCGCGGCTCCGGGCAGGTCGTCGTGCGCACGGTCCACGACGGACCGCTCCAGACCGTGCGCCTCGAGGTCGCCGACGACGGCACGGGCATCCGCCCCGACGATCGCCGTCGCATCTTCGAGCCCTACTTCTCGACGAAGGCCCACGGGACGGGCCTCGGCCTGGCCATCGTCTCCCGCATCATCGCCGATCACCACGGCTACATCCGCGTGCGCGAGAACAAGCCCACCGGAACCCGCTTCGTGATCGAGCTCCCGGTGGCCGCTTGAGCGTCATGAAGCGCATCCTGATCGTCGACGACGAGGAGAGCATCCGCCGCTCGCTGGCGGGCATCCTCGAGGACGAGGGCTTCGAGACCGACGAGGCCAGCGACGGGGAGAAGGCGCTCGAGCGCACCCGCGAGGGCGCCGACGTCGACCTCGTGCTGCTCGACATCGCGATGCCCGGACGCGACGGCATCGAGGTGCTGGGCGAGCTGCGCGAGCGCTGGCCGACGCTTCCCGTGGTGATGATGAGCGGCCACGGCAACATCGAGACCGCCGTGCGGGCGACCCAGCTCGGCGCGTTCGACTTCATCGAGAAGCCGCTCTCCATCGAGAAGCTTCTGCTGACCCTGCGCCACGCACTCGAGCAGGCCGGCCTCGAGGCCGAGAACCGAAGGCTCCGCGCCGAATCGATCCGGGCCAACCAGATCCTCGGCGAGTGCGAGGCGATGAAGAGCCTGAAGGAGCAGATCGCCGTCGCGGCCCCCACCAACGGCTGGGTGCTCATCACCGGCGAGAACGGCACGGGCAAGGAGATGGTCGCGAAGCAGATCCACGTGCAGAGCAAGCGCGCCGACCAGCCCTTCGTCGAGGTGAACTGCGCCGCCATTCCCGAGGAGCTGATCGAGTCGGAGCTCTTCGGTCACGAGAAGGGCTCGTTCACCGGAGCCATCAGCCAGAAGCAGGGCAAGTTCGAGCTCGCCGACGAGGGCACGATCTTCCTCGACGAGATCGCGGACATGAGCCTGCGGACCCAGGCCAAGGTCCTGCGCATCCTGCAGGAGCACAAGTTCGAGCGCGTCGGTGGCACCGAGACCATGGAGGTCGACGTGCGCGTGATCGCGGCCACCAACAAGAGCCTCGAGAAGGAGATCCAGGAGGGGAACTTCCGCGAGGATCTCTACTACCGCCTCGCGGTGATCCCCTTCCACGTGCCCCCGCTGCGCGAGCGTCGCGAGGACATCCCGATCCTCGCGAACGAGTTCGCCCGCGAGTTCTGCGCCGACTCCGGCGCCAAGCCGAAGAGCATCACGCCGCGGGCCATGAAGGCGATCCAGGCCTACGCGTGGCCGGGCAACGTGCGCGAGCTGCGCAACCTGATCGAGCGGCTCGTGCTGATGACGCCCGGGCCGAAGATCCGTCTCGAGGATCTGCCCGAGGACCTGCGCAGCCAGGGCTCGCGGGACGCCGAGGCCCACTCCCTCGACGAGGCGCGCAAGAGCTTCGAGAAGGAGTTCCTGACCGACCGCCTGCGCGCCCACGGCTGGAACATCTCGCGCACCGCCGAGGCGATCGGGATCGCCCGGGAGAGCCTCTCCCGGAAGATCCGCAGCTTCGGCATCAAGGTGCCGCGGGATTGAGCGCGTGCGCGGCGCCGGGCTTCGCTCCGGGGCCGGCCCATCCGGAAGAGCTCGCGGCGGTGGCCGACCTGGCCGCCGTGGCGTTTCCCGGTGGCCCCGGGCGGGCCGACCTCGAGGCGGCCCTCGCCGCGGCGACCGGACGGCTCCACGTCGCGCGGAGGGGCCGCGAGATCGCGGGCTTCGCGCTCGCCCGCCGCGTGGTCGACGAGCTCGAGATCGCCTGGATCGCCGTCGGGGCGCCCCATCGGCGCCGCGGCGTGGGCGCGCGGCTGCTCGCCGATCTGATCGTGCGGGAGCGCGCCGCGGCGCCGCTCTCCGCGGTGCACCTCGAGGTGCGCGCGGGCAACGAGGCGGCGCTCGCCTTCTACGCGGCCGCGGGCTTCGTCGCCGTCGGACGGAGGGAGCGCTATTACCGCGGCGGTGAGGATGCCATCCGCATGACGAGGACCCTGTGAGCGACGCCGTGACCCCGGCCGCCCCGCAACGCTGCGTGCTGCGCGTGCGCTCGAACGAGCCCGAGCGCGGCTGCATTCGGCTCGTGCTGGAAGCACCCGACTCGTGGCCCGCAGCGGCTCCGGGGCAGTTCGTGATGATCCACCTCTCGGGGACCGGAGTCGCGCGCCACGACCCGCTCTTGCCGCGCCCGATGGCCGCCTTCCGGTTGACCGGCGAGGGCTCGACCGAGCCCGATGGCACCCGCTGCCTCGAGGTGCTCTACAAGGTCGTCGGCCGGGGGACGGCGCTCCTCGCGGAGTGTCAGCCCGGCGATTCCCTCGCTCTCGTCGGCCCGCTGGGCGTTCCGTTCCCGATGCCGCAGCCGGGCGAAGAGGCCGTGCTCGTCGGCGGCGGCACCGGCATCGCCTCGCTCTTCGAGCTCGCGCGCACCCTGCGCGACGCGGGCGCGCCGCTCCGCGTCCTCCTCGGCGCGCGCAGCCAGGACGACCTGATGGCCCTCGCCGACTTCGAGGCGCTCGGCGTTCCCCTCGAGCTCGCGACCGACGACGGCAGCGCCGGACACCACGGGCTCGTGACCGCACCCCTCGAGCCGTGGCTCGGGGCCGGCTCGCCCCTGCGGATCTACGCCTGCGGCCCCACGCCGATGATGGTCGCGGTCGCCGAGCTCGCCGAGAAGGCGGGGCATCCCTGCCACCTCTCCCTCGAGAACCGCATGGCCTGCGGCTTCGGCATCTGCCTCGGCTGCGCCGTTCGCAGCCGGGGCGACGCCCTGCATCTCGTCTGCCGCGACGGGCCGGTCTTCGACGCCAAGGAGCTCGACCTGGGAGCCCTGCCGTGAGCACCACGCCCGATCTCTCGGTGGAGTTCGCGGGCATCCCCCTGCGCAACCCGGTGCTCACCGCGTCGGGCACCTTCGGCTACGGCGTCGAGCTCGAGCCCTTCCTCGACCTGCGACGGCTCGGCGGCTTCGTCGCCAAGAGCCTCACCCTCGAGCCGCGGCACGGGAACCCGCCGCCGCGCATCGCCGAGACGCCGGCCGGCATGCTCAACGCCATCAGCCTCGAGAACGTGGGCGTCGAGGCGTTCATCGAGGAGAAGCTCCCGGCGGTCCCCGACGGCGTGCCCGTGATCGCGAGCGTCTTCGGCACCGAGATCGAGCTCTACGCCGAGGTCTGCAAGCGGCTGACCGGCGTGCCCAAGGTGGCCGGCCTCGAGATCAACGCGTCGTGTCCTCACGTGAAGGCCGGCGGGATCGAGTTCGGTCAGAGCCCCGATGCGCTGGGCCGCCTGGTGCGGGCCTGCCGTCAGGCGACCACCCTGCCGCTGGTGGTGAAGCTCTCCCCGAACGTCACGAGCATCGCCGAGATGGCCCGGGTGTGTGAGGGGGAGGGCGCCTCGGGGATCGCCGCCATCAACACCGTGCAGGCGCTCGAGGTCGACGTGGAGACCCGCCGGCCGATGCTCTCGAACGGCCTCGGCGGGCTCTCGGGCCCCGCCATCCGCCCCGTGGCCCTGCGCATGGTGTGGCAGTGCGCCCAGGCCGTCTCGATCCCGATCTGCGGGGTTGGGGGAATCAGCACCGGCGAGGACGCCGTAGCGTTCCTCCTGTGCGGCGCGACCGCCATCCAGGTGGGGACGGCCAGCTATCTCAACCCGGCGGCGGCCGGCGAGGTGGCCGACGGCATCGCCGCCTACTGCGAGCGTCACGGCGTGGCCTCGGTCCGCGAGCTGATCGGGGCTCTCGAGCACTCCTGAGCAGCGGCCCGAGCCGGGCCCCCCGCGGGTGCTCCCCTAGGGGGGCAACGCGGGCGCGTCGCATTGCAGAAACTCAATGGTTTGGATAGTTTACGGCGGCTTTAGTCGCGGCCAGACGCGGGATTGAGTGGGCGCTGAGTCCACTTTTTCTGTTTCTGGCGCCGGCTACTCGCGTCCACAGTTCCCGAGCCCGACCTGGGCACACTTTCACTCACGACATTCCGGTCGAACGGACCAGGCAACTAGGGTGTACCGAGACATCCCGGAGGAGATTCGCGCGCTGGTGGAGCCCATCGTACGGGACCACGGTTTCGAGCTGGTCGACGTCGACCAGCGCCGGGGACGTGCGCCCTGGGCCGTGCGCGTGATCGTGGACACCGAGTCCGGCGACGGACGGGTCGGAGTCGACGCTTGCGCGCGCCTGTCGCGCGAGATCGGCACCCACCTCGACGCCGGCGACGTGATCCCCTCGCGATACAACCTCGAGGTGTCTTCGCCCGGGCTCGACCGGGTGCTCAGCCGCGAGAAGGACTTCCAGGCCGCGATCGGCAGCCGCATCAAGCTCGACACCCGCACGCCCATCGACGGCCGCAAGCGCTTCACCGGCGTGCTGGTGTCGTTCGTCGGCGACGTGGCGTGCCTGGAGGTCGACGACGGCGAAGTGGAGGTGCCTTTCGCCGACGTCTCCCGCGCCAACCGGATCTACGAATTCACCCGCGACGACTTCGCCGCCCAGGCCTGAAGCCCGACCGGCTCTCCGACCTACTTCCGAAGAATGGAATCCCGACGATGAACATTGCCCCGCTCAAGCGAGAGATCGACCAGATCGCCAAGGACAAGGGCATCGACAAGTCGACGATCATCGGCGCCCTCGAGGAGGCGATGAAGCAGGCCGCGCGCAAGCGCCACGGTCTCGAGAAGGAGATCGAGGCCCGCTTCAACGAGGAGACCAGCGAGATCGAGCTGTTCGAGTTCCGCGAGGTCGTCGAGGTGGTGACCGACGCCGAGAACCACATCAGCGTGGACAACGCCCGCGAGTTCGATCCCGAGGCCGAGGTCGGCGACGAGATCGGCATCAAGATGGACACCCGCGACTTCGGGCGGATCCTGGCCCAGACCGCCAAGCAGGTGATCATCCAGCGCGTTCGCGACGCCGAGCGCGACATCGTCTACGACGAGTACAAGGACCGGAAGGGCGAGATCGTCAACGGCATCGTGCGCCGCTTCGAGAAGGGCTCGATCATCGTCGACCTGGGCCGCGCCGAGGCGCTGCTGCCCGCGAAGGAGCAGGTGCCGCGGGAGAACTACCGGCCCGGCGACCGCATCCGCGCCTACGTGGCGGACGTGAACAACGAGGCCAAGGGTCCGCAGATCGTGCTCTCGCGAGCGTCGATCGACATGCTGATCAAGCTCTTCGCCCAGGAGGTGCCCGAGATCTACGAGGGCATCGTGACCATCGAGTCCGCCGCGCGCGAGCCGGGCGGTCGCTCCAAGATCGCGGTCGCCTCGCGCGACGGCGACGTCGATCCGGTGGGCGCCTGCGTGGGCATGAAGGGCAGCCGCGTGCAGTCCGTGGTGCAGGAGCTGCGCGGCGAGCGCATCGACATCGTGCCGTGGAGCCCGGACCCGGCCCGCTACGTGTGCAGCGCGCTGTCTCCGGCCCAGGTCTCCAAGGTCATCATCGACGAGAACGAGAAGTCGATGGTGGTCGTCGTCCCCGACGACCAGCTCTCCCTGGCGATCGGCCGGCGCGGTCAGAACGTCCGCCTGGCGGTCCAGCTGACGGGCTGGCGCATCGACATCACGAGCGAGTCCGACATCCGCGAGACGGCGCGCTGGATTGCCGAGGCCGTCTCCGTCGTGGAGGGCTGCGGCGAGCCCGAGGCCGACCTGCTGACCCAGCAGGGCATCGCGTCGCTCGAGGATCTGGCCGGCAGCCAGGTCGAGCTCCTGACCTCGCTGCCCGGCGTCGACGAGGAAGGCGCCGCGAACATCAAGGCGAAGGCGGCCGAGCTGGCCGTGAAGCGCCAGGAAGAGATCGCAAAGGCGGAGGCCGAGGCCGCGGCGGCCCAGGCCGCCGAGAGCGAGGCCCCCGCTCCGTCCGGCGGCGAGTCGGCCTAGAGCCCCATCCAGCCCATCGAGCCCATCGGGCTGCGGGCGGCGAGGGCCCGCCCGAGCCCCCCTTCGACAAAGTCCCCAAGAGCAGGTATCAGACCCCACCGCATGGCGACCAGAGCCTACAAGATCGCAGAAGAGCTCGGGATCGAGCGCAACGAGTTCGTCGAGAAGGTGAAGGCCCTCGGCGTCGAGCTGCGCAACGCCATGGCTCCGCTCGACGACGACCAGATCGCCCTGGTGCGCGAGAAGCTCGCGCCCAAGAAGCAGGTCACCGAGGCGCGGGTGGAGCGCAAGGGCGGGACGGTGATCCGTCGCCGGCGCAAGGCCGCCGCGCCGCCGCCGGAGCCGGCCCCCGAGGAGATGCCCGCCCCCGAGGCTGCCGAGCCCGCCCCGGCCGAGACGCCCGAGGTCGCCGCCGACGCGGCCCCGGTCGCCCCCGAAGCGACGCCCGAGACCGCCCCGCCGGCCGCCGAGGACGAGGTCGCCCCCGAGACGCCGCCCGCAGAGACCGTGGCTCCGGCCGCCGCCGAGGCGCCGGCTGCGGCCGAGGCGAAGGAGGAGTCGTCGGCCACGCCCGCGATTCCCACGCGTCCCCGAGCCGACACCGAAGAGGCCGAGCGCCGGGGTCCCGGCGAGAAGCGCACGGGCACCGGTCCGGAGACGGCCCCCGACCGCAAGGGCCAGAAGAAGAAGCAGTTCCGCGAGGTGGTGAACCTGCGCGAGCAGGAGCAGATCGCCCGCCAGGTGACGAGCCGCACCACCGGCCGCCCGCCGGCGCCCGAGACGCGCACCGTCCAGAACCCGCGCCGGCGCCGCCGCGACGCGGTCGCCAAGCCGGCGGCCGCCGCCGCACCCAAGGCCCAGAAGCGCATCGCCCGCGTCGAGGGCCAGATCAGCGTGGCCGAGCTGGCCAAGCAGCTCGGCGCCAAGGCCGCCGAGATCCAGGGCAAGCTCATGGCCCTCGGCACCATGGTGTCGATCAACCAGCTGCTCGATCTCGAGACCGCGACCAACGTGGCCAAGGAGTACGGCTTCGAGGTGCAGGACGTGGGCTTCCAGGAGGAAGCCGTCCTCGACGCCGGCACCGCCGAGAGCAGCGACGAGAACCTGCAGCCGCGGCCGCCGGTGGTCACCGTGATGGGCCACGTCGACCACGGCAAGACCTCCCTGCTCGACGCGCTCCGCAACGCCAACGTGGTCGCGGGCGAGGCGGGCGGCATCACGCAGCACATCGGCGCCTACCAGGTCGACGTGGGCGGGAACCTGGTCACGTTCATCGACACGCCCGGCCACGCGGCGTTCACCGCCATGCGCGCGCGCGGAGCCAACGCCACCGACGTCGTGATCCTCGTGGTGGCTGCGAGCGAGGGCGTGATGCCGCAGACCAAGGAGGCCATCGACCACGCCCACGCCGCGGGCGTGCCGATCGTGGTCGCGGTCAACAAGATCGACCTCCCCGACGCCAACCCGGCGATCACGCGTCAGCGCCTGATGGAGCACAACGTGGTGGTCGAGGACTTCGGCGGCGAGGTGCTCGCCGTCGACATCTCGGCGACCCAGGGCACCAACCTGCAGAAGCTGCTCGAGGCCGTGGTGCTCCAGGCGGAGCTGCTCGAGCCGAAGGCCGACCCCACCGTGCGGGCCAAGGGCGTCGTGCTCGAGTCGCGCCTCGACAAGGGCCGCGGCCCCGTGGCCACGATCCTGGTGCAGGAGGGCACGCTCAAGCGCGGCGACGTGATCGTCGTCGGCACGAGCTTCGGGAAGGTGCGCTCGATGCTGAACGATCGCGGCGAGCAGCTGAAGGAAGCGACCCCGTCGACCCCCGTCGAGGTGATCGGCCTGAACAGCGCCCCGGACGCCGGCGACGCCCTGCACTGCGTGGAGAGCGAGCGCGCGGCCAAGGAGGTGGTGAGCCACCGCGAGGACCAGCAGCGCCAGCAGACCAAGGCGGCGCCTTCGCGGCCGCGGGTCAACCTCGAGGAGCTCTTCGCCCAGGCCGAGGGCGGGGGCCCGCGCGAGCTGAACCTGATCATCAAGGCCGACACCCAGGGCTCCGCCGAGGCGCTCCGCGATGCCCTGCTCAAGCTCCCCTCGGAGAAGGTCAACCTGAAGGTCCTGCAGGCGGCCGTCGGCGGCGTGACCGAGAGCGACGTGCAGCTCGCCAAGGCGAGCGACGCGATCATCGTGGGCTTCCACGTGCGCCCCGAGGCGAAGGCCCGGCGCCTGGCCGACCAGGAAGGCATCGACGTCCGCGCCTACCAGATCATCTACGAGGTGGTCGACGAGGTGCGGGCGGCCATGGCGGGCCTGCTGCCCCCGACCGTCAAGGAGGTCATGCTCGGCGAGGCCGAGGTGCGCCAGACCTTCAACATCCCGAAGGTCGGGACGATCTGCGGCTCGTACGTCACGGACGGCACCATGAAGCGCGGGGCCGGCTGCCGCCTGCTGCGCGACGGCGTGCAGATCTACGAGGGCAAGTTCGCCTCGCTCAAGCGCTTCAAGGACGACGTCCGCGAGGTGCAGTCGGGCTTCGAGTGCGGCATCGGCCTCGAGGGCTTCAACGACATCAAGGTCGGCGACAAGATCCAGGCCTTCGAGCTCGAGGAGCAGCCGGCCGAGCTCTGATGCCGGCGCCCCGCTCGACGAGCGCCACGGCCAACGGCCCTCGATGGTAGTCGGCGCCGCCCACGTGGTGCTCCACGTCCATGGCTCCCAGTCGCTGAAGGAGAAGCGCGGCGTCGTGCGTTCCATCACCCAGCGCGTGCGCAACCGCTTCAACATCTCGGTGGCCGAGGTGGGGGGGCTGGATACCTGGCAGCGCGCCGAGCTCGGCCTCGCCGTCGTATCCGGCGACGCGGTGACGGCGCGACGCCGCCTGGAGAAGGCCGTGGCGTTCATCGAAGACCTGCACCTCGCCGAGGTCGTGGGCGAAGAGATCGAGGTCTACTGACGCCATGGGCCGTTCCGGAGCATCGGCGTGAGCCGCCGTACCGAGCGCGTGGGCGAGGAGATCCGCTCCGAGCTGGCGCGGCTCCTGCGCGAGGAGGTCTCGGACCCCCGCGTCGGGCTCGTGACGCTGACCCGCGTCGATCTGGCGCCGGACATGCGCAACGCCCGCGTGTACTGGAGCCGGGTGCAGGAGCGCGGAGGCGGGAACGAGCCCGAGGACGATCAGCGCGCGGAGGCCGGGCTCGCGAGCGCGGCGGGCTTCCTGCGGCGGCGCCTGGCCCAGCTGCTCCCGACCAAGCGCGTTCCCGAGCTGCGCTTCCGGCACGATCCTTCCCTGGCCCTCGGCAGCGACACCCTGGCGCTGCTGCGGGAGATCGCCGCCGACGCGGAGCCGGCCGAAGACGCCGACGGCGAGGTGGCCTCCGATGAGTAGACGCCGCAAGGATCCGCCCGGGCCGGCGGGCTTCCTGGTCGTCGACAAGCCCGTGGGGATGACCTCCCACGACGTCGTCGATGCGGCTCGGCGTTGGCTCGGCATCCGGCGCATCGGCCACCTGGGGACCCTCGACCCGCTCGCGACGGGGGTGCTCCCGCTCGCGATCCGCGAAGCGACGAAGCTCGCGAACTTCATCGTGGACGAGCGCAAGCACTACGTAGGAACGGTGCGGCTCGGCGTCGCGACGAACACCTACGACGCCGAGGGGGAGCCGGGCCCCGAGTTCGAGGGGGCACTCCCCGATCGCGAGACGGTCGAGTCGGCGCTGGCCGGCTTCGTCGGCGAGATCCAGCAGATCCCGCCCATGTACAGCTCGGTGAAGAAGGACGGCGAGCCCCTCTACAAGCGCGCCCGGCGCGGGGAGGAGGTGGAGCGCGAGCCGCGGCCGGTGGTGATCCACGCGCTCACCATGCAGCACTACGAGCCTCCCGAGGTCGGCATCGAGGTGAGCTGCTCGCCCGGGACCTACGTGCGCACCCTGGCCCACGATCTGGGTGAGGCGCTCGGCTGCGGCGCCCATCTCTCGGGCCTGCGCAGGACCCGCAGCGGGCCCTTCCACATCGATCAGGCCCGCACCCCGGAGGAGTGGGCGGCCCTGGCCGAGGCCGGGAAGCTCGAGGAAGCCCTGGTCCCGCCGGACGAGGCGGTGGGGCTCCCGCGGGTCTCGCTCAGCGCCGCCCAGGCCCGCCGGATCTCGAACGGGGGAGACATCCCGTCCGCAGAGGCCCGTGGCGAGTTCGAGCGCGGGGAGCGGCCGCCCCGGCCCGGGGACCGCCTCTGCGCCATGGCCCCCACGGGAGTCCTGCTCGCCATCCTCGAGCTGCGGCCCGACCGCCGCCTCTACCCCCTGCGCGTGCTGGCCCTGTGAGCCGTGGGTGAGGGCGGCTCCCCCCGTTTGCTGCTCCCGGGGCCCTCGGCTAAACCTCTCGCCCAGTCCAGCCGTTCTGGCCCGAAGCCGCTCGACCGGCGGAGAGCAGCCACACTCACTTCGGTGGCGCCCCGGCCCCCACCTCGAGCTTGAAGCTCTGGAGAATTCGACCGTTGATCAGCGCCGCGCGCAAGCAAGAGCTCGTCAGTGAATACGGGACCAAGGAGGGAGACACCGGCTCCCCCGAGGTCCAGATCGCCATCCTTTCCGACCGCATCAGCGAGCTCACCGAGCACTTCAAGACGCACAAGAAGGACCACCACTCGCGTCGTGGACTGCTCAAGCTCGTGAGCCAGCGCCGTCGGCTGCTCGACTATCTGCGTCGCAACGACGCCGAACGCTATCGGACCCTGATCAACCGTCTGGGTCTACGCCGCTAGAGAGAAAGGCGGCACCTCGTCCGACGTTCGGACGAATCACATGGCCGGCCGGAGGGCCGGCCCCAACCTGGCGGCGGACCCCGATGATGTCCTTCCGGCTGACCTCCTGGTCGCTGGCAGGAATCTGGAATGTGGGTGTCCGTGATTCGCGAAGCCTTCCTCTTCGCCAATCCCTGATCCCGCATTCCGCCCCCTCGGTCCCGTCCAATGCCGCCTCATCCGATGGCGCATCTGCGCCGGACGGAGACCATTCCACATGCCTCAATACTGGTTCGAACCCACCACCGTCAGCATGGAGCTGAACGGTCGCACCCTCTCCATCGAGACGGGTCGCATGGCCAAGCAGGCCGCCGGCGCCGCCGTCGTGACCTACGGCAACACCGTCGTCCTCGTGACGGCGACCCATGCCAGCGCACGGCCCGGCACCGACTTCTTCCCGCTCACGGTCGACTTCGTCGAGAAGACCTCGGCGGCGGGCAAGATCCCCGGCGGCTTCTTCAAGCGCGAGGCGCGGCTCTCGGATCGCGAGATCCTGGTGTGCCGCTTCATCGACCGCTCGATCCGCCCGCTCTTCCCCGACGTCTGGCGCCGGGAGACACAGGTGATCGCCACGGTGCTCGCCGCCGACGGCGACACCCAGCCCGACGTGGTCGGCTTCCTCGGCGCCTCGGCCGCCCTGCACATCTCCGAGATGCCCTTCCAGGGCCCGATCGGCGCGATGCGCGTGGGCAAGGTCGACGGCCAGCTGCAGGTCAACCCCTGCCACGAAGCCATGGCCGCGAGCCCGCTCGAGCTGGTGGTCGCGGGCACCCGCGACGCGCTCGTGATGGTCGAGGGCTCCGCCGAGGAGGCCAGCGAGGCCGAGATCCTCGAGGCCCTGCAGTTCGCCCACAAGGAGATGATCCCGCTGATCGAGCTCCAGGAGCAGCTGCAGAGCAAGGCCGGCGCTCCCAAGCTCGACGTCGTCGATCCCGAGCCCGACACCGAGATCGCGGCCAAGGTGAAGGCTGCCGCCGAGGCCGAGCTGCGCGAGGCGGTGCAGATCAAGTCGAAGCACGAGCGCTACTCGGCCATCGACGCCGTCGACAAGCGCGTGCACGACGAGATCGTCGACGCCTACAAGAACGAGCCGGCGCCGCTCACGACGCTGGCCGAGGTGGAGGCGCGCCAGGCGGGCCTCTCCGCCCTCTCCGGCGGCGTGAAGGGTGCGCTGAAGAGCCTGCGCTCGGACCTGATGCGCGCGCGCATCCTCGACGACGGCGTCCGCATCGACGGCCGCGCGACCGACGAGGTGCGGCAGATCGCCAGCGAGGTGCGGGTGCTCCCGCGCGCTCACGGCGTGGCGCTGTTCACCCGCGGCGAGACCCAGGCCCTGGTGTACGCGACGCTCGGAAGCGGCGACGACTCCCAGACGATCGACGCGCTCACCGAGCGCAGCCAGAAGCACTTCCTGCTGCACTACAACTTCCCGCCCTTCTCGGTGGGCGAGGCGCGCTTCCTGCGCGGCCCCTCGCGCCGGGACATCGGCCACGGCAACCTGGCCGAGCGGGCGCTCAAGCAGGTGATCCCGGACAAGGACGAGTTCCCCTACACCGTGCGCGTCGTCTCCGAGGTGCTCGAGTCCAACGGCTCGTCGTCCATGGCGACGATCTGTGGCGGCACCCTGGCGCTGATGGACGCCGGCGTGAAGCTCAAGGCGCCCGTCGCGGGCATCGCCATGGGCCTGATCGAGGACGGCGACCGCCACGCGATCCTGTCCGACATCCTCGGCGACGAGGACCACCTGGGAGACATGGACTTCAAGGTGGCGGGCACCCGCGAGGGCATCACCGCCCTGCAGATGGACATCAAGATCAAGTCCGTCGACTGGAAGGTGATGGACGCGGCGCTGACCCAGGCCCGCGCCGGACGCCTGCACATCCTCGACTGCATGGAGCGCGACACGAAGGAGCCGTTGCCGAACTTCGAGGCGCGCACCGAGCTCTCGAGCTGGGCGCCCCGGATGGAGGTGCTGCGGATCAAGCCCGATCGCATCCGCGACATCATCGGGCCCGGTGGCCGCGTGATCCGCGGCATCCAGGAGATGAGCGGGGCCAAGCTCGACGTCGACGACTCGGGCGAGGTGGCGATCTTCGCGCCGGATCTCGACTCCCTGAACCGGGCCCAGGCCATGGTCGAGGAGCTCACCCAGGAGGCCGAGATCGACAAGCTCTACGCCGGCAAGGTCAAGCGGATCACCGACTTCGGTGCGTTCGTCGAGATCTTCCCCGGCACCGACGGGCTCGTGCACATCAGCCACCTGGCCGAGGGCCGTGTCGACCAGGTCACCGACGTGGTGGCCGAGGGCGACGAGGTGCTCGTCAAGTGCATCGACATCGACCCGAGCGGCCGGATCCGCCTCTCCCGCAAGGAGGCGCTCCAGGACGCCATGGCCGAGGCCAAGCCGGCCAACTAGGCCAACGAGGTAGGGGTGCACGCGATGCAGGACCCGACGGCCCGGTGAGTTCCGTGCCGAGCCGCGTCCGGGTCCGCATCGCGCGCCTTCCGGGTGGCGGCGACCTGCCGCTGCCCGCCTACGCCTCTCCCGGCGCCGCGGGGGCCGATCTCCGCGCTGCCGTTCCGGAGCCGCTGCGGCTCGCCGCGGGCGCGCGCGTGGCCGTGCCCACGGGGCTGCGGATCGAGCTGCCGCAGGGCTACGAGGCCCAGCTGCGGCCGCGCAGCGGGCTCGCCCGGAAGCACGGGATCACGCTCTCGAACGCGCCGGCTACAATCGACGCGGACTACCGGGGGGAGATCCAGGTCTTGCTGTGGAACGCCGGGAGCGCGGAGTTCGAGATCCAGCGCGGCGATCGCATCGCCCAGCTGGTGATTGCCCCGGTGGTCCGTGCGGAGTGGGAGGAGGTCTCCGAGCTCGGTGAGACCGAGCGCGGCCCGGCCGGCTTCGGCTCGACGGGGACACGATGACCGAGATCACCCCCGATGCCGGGGCGCGCGAGCCGATCCACCCGAAGCCGCCCACGCCGATCACCGAGACGCCGAAGCGGCAGGTCTCGAACCTGGTGCTGCGGCTCTTCTCGGCTGCGATCCTGATCCCGCCCATCACCTGGGCGATCTTCGAGGGCGGCATCTGGGTGCCGATCTTCGTCATCGGCATCACCATCCTCGGCCTGCGCGAGTTCTACCAGCTGATCGAGGCCAAGGGCGCCCACCCGCTGCGCACCTTCGGGATGATCGCCGGGACGGCGGTCCCCGTCGTCGCGTGGCTCGGCAGCGAGTACCACGCGACGATCCTGCTGTCGGCCGTGCTCGTGGGCGTGATGCTGGCCCAGCTGCAGAAGGCGCAGATCGCCCACGCTCTCGAGAGCATCTCCACCACCTTCTTCGGTGTCTTCTACGTGGGCTGGCTGCTCTCCCACGTGATCGTGCTGCGCAACTTCCACTCGGTGGTGGAAGGGCGCTTCGGCCCGAGCGCCGCGGCCGGGATGGACCCGAACGTCGGCGCCTTCTACCTCTGGTTCGTGATCGCGGTGGTGGTGGCCGGCGACGTCGGCGCCTACTTCGCCGGGCGCGCCTACGGCAAGCGCAAGCTCGCTCCCACCATCAGCCCAGGGAAGACCCTCGAGGGCGCGGTCGGTGCGTTCGCGGCCGGCGTGCTGATGGCCGTCGCCAACAAGGCCGTGTTCGACGCCTGGTGGCCCGAGCTCACCGCCCACATCGGCTACCTCGCCTGTGGGATCTTCGGCGGCGTGGCGTCGGTGGTGGGCATCGTGGGCGACCTGATCGAGTCGCTGCTCAAGCGCGACGCCCAGGTGAAGGACACCTCCGACCTCCTGCCCGGCATGGGCGGCGTGCTGGATCGGATCGACTCCAACCTGCTCGCCATCCCCGTCATGTACTATCTGCTCCTGGCGTTCACCTTCCTGCGGGCCAGCGTGCCCCCTGGTGTCTCCTGAGAGCGCGCTCCGACACCCCGGAGAGCCGGCAGGCATCCAAACCACGTAGCTGGAGATCCCCCCAATGGAACGCGGCGTCACTCCCGACCGTGACCTCGCCAAGCGTGTGCTCGAAGACCGGCCCCGGGACGAGTGCGGCGTCTTCGGCGTCCACGGCCATTCCGAGGCGTCGAACATCGCCTACCTGGGCCTCTACGCGCTCCAGCACCGCGGCCAGGAGAGCGCCGGGATCGTCTCGACCCACGGCGGCGAGCAGTTCGGGCATCGGGGCATGGGGCTCGTCTCCGACGTCTTCAGCGATCGCATCCTCACGAAGCTCCCGGGCCGCCACGCCATCGGCCACGTCCGCTACTCGACCAGCGGCGAGAGCCAGCTGCGCAACGCCCAGCCCTTCTCGGCCAACACCGATGCCGGGCCGGTCTCGATCGCCCATAACGGCAACCTGGTCAACGCCCGGGCCGTCCGCCGCGAGCTCGAGGGGCGGGGCGCGATCTTCGCGACCGGCTCCGACAGCGAGGTGATCCTCCACCTGCTCGCGCGCTCCCGCGAGCCCTCGCTCGAGGAGCGGCTGATCGATTCGCTCTCCCGGGTGAAGGGCGCCTACAGCATCGTGATGTTGACCCACGACGCGCTGCTCGCCGCGCGGGATCCCCAGGGCTTCCGTCCCCTGGTGCTCGGCCGTCTGGACGGCGCGTGGGTGGTGGCCAGCGAGACCTGCGCGCTCGACCTCATCGGCGCCTCGGTGGAGCGGCATCTGGAGCCGGGCGAGGTCGTGGTACTGCGCCGCGGACGGATGCGCACGCTTCGTCCCTTCCCGAAGCCCGAGCGCGAGGCCTTCTGCATCTTCGAGTACATCTACTTCGCGCGGCCCGACTCGAACCTGCCGGGCTCGAACGTCTACGCCTACCGCAAGGAGCTCGGACGGGTGCTCGCTCGGGAGCACCCGGTCGAGGCCGACATGGTCGTCCCGCTGCTCGACTCGGGAAGTGCGGCGGCCCTCGGCTTCGCCGAGGAGTCGGGCATCCCCTACGAGACGGCGATCATCCGCAACCACTTCGTGGGACGGACCTTCATCGAGCCGGCGCAGTCGATCCGCAACTTCGGGGTGAAGGTCAAGCACAACCCGATCAGCGGCGTGCTCGCGGGCAAGCGCGTGGTGCTGGTGGACGACTCGATCATTCGCGGCACCACGCTGCTCAAGATCTCGAACATGATGCGTTCGGCCGGTGCGCGCGAGGTGCACGTGCGCATCTCCGCGCCGCCCACGATCGGGCCCTGCCACTACGGCATCGACATGCCCACGCGTAGGGAGCTGATCGCCCACCGTCACTCCCTCGACGAGATCCGCGAGCAGATCGGGGCCGACACCCTCGGCTATCTGACCATCGAGGGCCTGCGCAAGACCTCGGAAGGGCTGAAGCACGGCCACTGCGACGCCTGCTTCACCGACGACTACCCCGTGCCCATCGACCCTGCCGAGCAGATCCCCCAGCTCTCGCTCTTCCGCCCCGTGGAAGAGCCCTCCCAGGAGCCCGACCCGGAATGAGCCGAGCGATCGGATGAGCCACGAAGTGGGCCGGCTGAGCCCGGAAGAGCTGGAGGCCGGCATCCGCGCCGGAAAGATCGAGACGGTGATCACCGCGATCCCCGATCTCTACGGGCGGCTGGTCGGCAAGCGCATCATGGGGAGCTTCTTCCGCGAAGAGGTGCTCGGCCACGGCATGCACGTCTGCGACTACCTGCTCGCGTGCGACATGGAGATGGACCCGACGCCGGGCTACCGCTTCACCAGCTGGGACACCGGCTACGGCGACCTGCACGCGGTGGTGGATCCGTCGACGCTCCGCACCGCGGCCTGGCTGCCGGACACCGCGATCTGCCTGTGCGACGCCGTGACGGAGGAGGGCGGGCCGGTCTCCGTCGCGCCCCGGCAGATCCTGAAGCGCCAGCTCGAGAAGGCCCACGCCCTCGACTTCCATCCGCACATGGGCAGCGAGCTCGAGTTCTTCCTCTTCTCGGACAGCTACGCCGAGGCGCGCGCGAAGCACTATCAGGACCTCGCGACCACCCAGGGCTACATCGAGGACTATCACCTGCTCTCGGGCACCATGGTCGAGGACGTGATCGGTGAGATCCGCCGCAAGGTCCACGCCTCGGCGATCCCCGTCGAGTTCAGCAAGGGCGAGTGGGGGCCCGGCCAGCACGAGATCAACCTGCGCTACGCCGAGGCCCTCGAGATGGCGGATCGCCACGTGCTCTACAAGCTCGCGGCCAAGGAGATCGCCCACCAGCAGGGCCACTCGCTCACCTTCATGGCCAAGTGGAACGCGGAGCTCGCCGGGAGCAGCCTGCACATCCACACGAGCCTCTCGCGGAGCGACGGTTCGCCCGCCTTCGGCGAGCCGGGGGCGCCGCTGGAAGGCACGCCGGTGTCGGGCCCGGACTGCTTCCGTCACTGGCTCGGGGGCCTCCTGGCCCACGCGCGCGAGCTCGCCTTCTTCTTCGCGCCGACGGTCAACTCCTACAAGCGCTTCCAGCCGGGCACCTTCGCGCCGACGGGCATCGCGTGGAGCTGGGACAACCGCACCGCCGGGTTCCGCGGCGTCGGGAGCGGGCCTTCCCTGCGCGTCGAGTGCCGCATCCCGGGCGCCGACGCGAACCCCTACCTGGCCTACGCCGCGCTGATCGCCGCCGGTCTCGACGGGATCGAGCGCAAGCTCGAGCCGGGCCCAGCATTCTCGGGTGACGTGTACGCGGCCGAAGGTCTGCCCCAGGTGCCGCACACCCTGGGCGCCGCGCTGATCGAGCTCGAGAAGAGTGACTTCGCCCGCGATGCTTTCGGCGAGGACGTGATCGAGCATCTGCTCCACTTCGGGCGCACCGAGCTCTCCCACTACGAGAGCGCCGTCACCGACTGGGAGCGGCGTCGCTACCTCGAGCGCGTGTAGCCCGAACCGATGTCCGGGAGAGCGCGCACGGCGGGGACGCGACGTCCCTGGATCGGAATCACCAGCTACCACCGCGAGGTGGAGGGCCGGGCGCGATTCACGCTGCCCGCAGCGTATGCCGACGCCGTCCGTCGGGCCGGTGGCCGTCCGGTCGTGCTGTGCCCGGGTGACGAAGAGCCCGCCGACCTGCTCGAGCGCCTGGACGGGCTCCTCCTCTCGGGCGGTGGCGACCTCGATCCGCAGAGCTTCGGCGGCGGCGAGCACGAGCAGATCTACTTCGTGTGTGGCGAACGCGACGCCTTCGAGCTGGCGCTGGTGCGGGAGGCCCTGCGCATCGGCCTGCCGCTGCTCGCGATCTGCCGTGGCATGCAGGTGCTCAACGTCGCACTGGGCGGCGGCATCCACCTGCATCTCCCCGACGTCGTGGGAGAGCGCGTCCACCACCGCATCAGTCAGGACGAGCCCACGAGCCACGGAGTCGCGGTGGACGGGGGCTCGCGGCTGGCCGGCGTGATCGATCGGGACGAGCTGCCCGAGGTCGCTTCCTGGCACCACCAGGCCGTGGATCGGCTGGGCGAGGGGCTCACCGCGGTGGCCCGTGCCGAGGACGGCACGGTCGAGGCCCTGGAGCTGGCCGGCGCCCCCCAGGTCCTGGCCGTTCAGTGGCACCCGGAGCTGCGTCTCGAGACTCCGAGCGAGCGCCGGCTCTTCGACTGGCTCGTCCGGGGCGCCCCCGCAGGCTGAGCCTGGCCGAGAGGGGCCGACCGGCGCCTGCCGGGGGCCAAAGGGGGCCCAACAGGGGCCCATACCGCGGCCCAGGCCCGCTGCTGAACGGTCGATCAGCCGGCTCCCGGAAACGGGACGAGGGAGCTTCCCCCAGGGTGCCGTTCCAGCCCGAAAGGGTGTCGGCCGATACATCCTCGGGTCCGGAGAGCGGTTTTCGGCTCTCCGGCCCGTGAGGGAACCCCATGCCGCCTCCGCGCCTCCTGCTTCGCTTCGAGGAGCCGGTCGCCTTTGCGACCGAGTACCAGCGCAACATGTGCACGGGCGGAGCCTTCGTTCCCACCGACACGATCTTCGACCTGCGCGAGGTGGTCGAGCTCGAGGTGCAGCTCGCCTGGCGCCCGGAGTCGTTCGTCGAGGCGGCCGAGGTCGTGTACTGCGGCCCAGGCCCGGACGGCCGCGCGGGAGTGGCCGTGCAGCTGCTGTGCGAGATCGCCACGCTGCGCGAGAAGCTCTCGAGCTACGTCGCCGATGCCGAGGACGCCGAGGACCGGCGCCGCAGGGTGCGCCACGAGGCGCGGATCCCGGTACGCGTCGCGGCCAGTGACTTCGAGATGGAGAGCCACTCGCGCGATCTCTCGGGCTCGGGGATCCTGATCTCCTCCGACGGCAACGATCTTCCGGTCGGCAAGAAGGTCCGCGTCGAGCTCGAGGACCCGAACTCCGGCGAGTGCCTGGAGCTGCGCGGCGCGGTCGCGCGCCAGGTCGAATCCGAAGGCACCGTCGCCGCCCTGGGCATCCACTTCGACGGCCCCTCCCTCGGTGACGGACACCTCCAGGAGTTCGTCGAGCGCGTCGGGGACGATGCGCGCCAGCGCATCGGCACGGGCATGTCCGGCAACATCCAGGAGCTCGGGCTGCCGAACCTGATCCAGATGCTCGGCGCTTCGTGCGAGCGCGGCACGCTGGTGATCCAGCGCGGGCCCGAAGAGGGCGAGATCGTCTTCGACGGCGGATTGCTGGTCCGCACCCGGCTCGGCGGGACCCACGGGCCGAAGGCCTTCATGCGCATGCTCGGCTGGCCGGCCGGCCGCTTCCGCTTCTACGCCGAGGTGGCGGAGGAGGAGGGAGATCAGCCGCAGCCCCTCGACGCGGCGCTCTTCGAAGGACTGCGCCTGCTGGACGAGGCGCGCCGTCAGCCCTCGTTCGCGCCCGAGACCATCCTGCAGGTGGACACCGAGGCGGCGAGCGCCGCGCTCGACCTGTCCAAGACCGAGGAGGCGGTGCTCGAGCTGGCCACGGCCGGCACCACCGTGCGCCGCATCCTCGACGTCATCCCCGACGAGGACTCCGAGGTGCTCGTGGCGCTCCACGCCCTCATCGAGCGGGGCATCCTCGAGCCGCCTTCTTAGGACCGACGCTTCCCCTCGGGGAGTGATGCGGCTTCCCTGTCACCGATGGGACAGAGGGGACACCTACCTGGAGCGGGGTATGAACGCAGTTCAGCCCGGATCGGCTCGATTCGCGAGCCACCGCAAGCGATCCGGACGGGGCCTGGATGGCCTCACCCCAGCCCATCCAGGAGATCGCCGATGACCCTCCCCCGACTCGCCGCCCGGCTCGCCGTCCGGTCGATCGGCATCGTCGCGGCCGCGTGGCTGTGCCTCGGGACGCCCGCCGACGCCGCCACCTTCGAGATCGAGCCCGAGCGCACCCGGGTGCGCTTCGCCGTCGGCCACAGCGACTACACGAAGCCGGTGAAGGGCCGCTTCGAGCGAATCCACGGCCGCATCGAGTACGACGCCGAGGCCCCCGAGACGCTGCGCATCGACGTCGAGATCGACGCCGACAGCATCGAGACGCGCAACCGCTTCCGCGACGAGCACCTGCGCGCCGCGTTCTTCGAGACCGAGGAGTTCCCGAGCATCGCCTTCCAGCTCACCCGGGTGTTGGTCGAGGAAGAGGCCATCGAGGGCACGCTCACGATGAAGGGCCGGAGCCATCCCGTGCGCCTGCACGTCTCGAACGTGCGCGACTTCGTGGATCCGAGCGGAGTGCGCGTGCTGCGCTGCAAGGCCAACGGCACGCTGAACCGGCGCGCATTCGGCGTGGAAGAGGATCCCGAGGGCACGGCCGGCCTCGCGCGCATCCTGGCCGAGATCCAGGCCGGTCTCGACGGCTTCATCGACGACGAGGTCGCGATCTCGATCTCGCTCAGCGCACGCGAGGTGCACGGCGAAGTCTCGAAGGACGCGCCGGGGCCCGCTTCCAATCCCAAGATGGCGGGTGCCGGACTCGGGACGCCCCATGCAATCGAGTAGCGAGGAGGGCGCCACGCCCTCTCGTCGTGGCGGAGCCTGGCTCCGCCTCCTCGGCATCGGCCTGCTGTGTCTCGTTGCCTCCGCTCCGGGGATGGCTGCCGAGGACACGGAGCCGACTCCGGCGCCGGAGGTCCACCGCGAGCTGCTCGGCACGGGCCGCTTCCCCTCTGCGAGCGAGTGCCGCAACTGCCACCCGAACCACTACGAGGAGTGGTCGGCCTCCCAGCACGCCTACGCCCAGCTGAGCCCCGTGTTCAACGCGATGCACGGGACGCTGCTGAAGCGGACCAACGGCACCGTCGGCGACTTTTGCATCCGCTGTCACACGCCGATCGGCATGCAGACGGGCGAGCCGCTCTTCGTCTCGAACCTCGAGCGCAGCCAGCCCTCGCGCGAAGGCGTGACCTGCGCCGTATGTCACCGCATCCGCCGCGACTACGGCAAGGTGAGCGGGCGCATCGGTCTGGCGGAGGGTCGCCTCGAGGTGCCCGTGAGCGGGCCCACGGGCGGGGCCGAGCTGCGGCGCGTGCTCTCCGAGCCCGACGCCTTCCAGCGGCGCTCCGACGGAGAGGAGACCCTCGGCATCCACACCGACGTGCTCGAGATGACCTCGCTCACGAGCGCGAGCTTCTGCGGCTCGTGCCACGACGTGACCTCGCCGCAGGGAGTTCGGCTCGAGGAGGCCTTCAGCGAGTATCGCCACACGCCGGCCGCGGCGGAGGGAGTCACCTGCCAGGACTGCCACATGGGTACCGAGCCGGGGGTGGCCTCGGGCTATCGACAGGAGCCGGCGGCCGTCGTGGGCGGACGCCCGACCCGGGTGCGCAAGCGCACCGATCATCGCTTCGTCGGCCCGGACCACTCGGTGATCCATCCCGGGATCTTTCCCTTCAGCGAGGAGGCCCTTGGCCTCGCGACCGCGGAGGAGTGGCTCGCCTTCGACTGGCGGGCCGGGTGGGGGAGCGACGACTTCGAGGACCGGGTCGGCCCCGACGCCGTCTTCCCCGAGCGCTGGGCGGACGCGGGGGATCGCTACGACGCGCGGGAGGTGATCGACGACAACCTCGAGCGCCTGGCCGAGATGGCCGAGGCGCGGCGCGAGCTGCTCAAGAAGGGCTATCGGCTGGCCGCCGTCGAGGCGCGCCCGCGGCGCTCGGGCGTCGAGCTGCGGGTGCGCGTCGAGAACGGCACCACGGGGCACAACGTTCCGACCGGTTTCACCGCCGAGCGGCTCGTCTGGCTCCACACCACGGTGGTCGATGCCGAGGGGCGGGTCCTCTTCGAGTCGGGCGACCTCGATCCCAACGGCGACCTGCGCGACGGCCACTCGCTGTACGTGCGCGCCGGCGAGGTCCCCTTCGACGCCGACCTCTTCTCCTTGCAGTCCAAGTTCGTGCTGCGCAACCTGCGCGAAGGCGAGCGCGAGGAGGTGCTGGCCGTCAACCACGCGCTCGATCCGCTGCCGTTCGTGCGGCCCGATCCGATGCCCAACTTCGTGAACGGCGGCCCCGCCGGCACCCGTCTGCACAAGCAGGGCATCGAGCCGGGTGGAAAGCGCGAGCACCGCTACCGGATCCCGGCCGCGGTGCTGGCGACGGGCGCTCCGCCCCTGCGTGCGGTGGTCGAGCTCAAGGCCGGCATGGTGCCCGTCAACCTGGTCGCCGAGATCATGGGCGTGGGCTTCGACTACGGCATGAGCCCCGCCGAGGTCGCGCGCGGAGTCGTCGAAGGGCATCAGGTGCTCTGGTCCCGGGAGGTCGTCCTCCCCGAGGTCGCCGAGTGAGCGCCACGAGCGAAGGGTGGCGGAGCCGCGCCCGCGCCTGGCTGCTCGCCGCGGCGCTGCCGCTGCTGTGGGTCGTCGGCGCGTCCGCCGCCGACGATCTCTCGCTACCCGAGGAGCCGAGCGAGCTCGAGTCGCTCCCCGAGCGTCCGCGTCCGATACTCGAGCTGGGCTCTGGCTACCTGGAGGCGGAGCCGATCCCGCTCGGCTTCCGGCTCCCGGGCGGCGCCGTCTGGCAGCCGCAGCTGCTCGTGTGGGGCACCCTGCGCAGCGCCCTCCAGGCCGAGACCGGCGGCGACGTCGATCGGGCGGAGTGGGCCACGCGCTTCGACCTCTTCGGACAGCTCTCGCTCACGCCGACCGAGCGGCTCGTGATCGGCATCGAGCCCTTCCAGGACGGCACCGACTTCACGGGGTACCGGTTCGGAGTCGACGGCGAGGAGGCCTCCTGGGTGAGTGGCCTCGAGGTCGACGTCGACTCGCTCTTCTTCGAGGGAGACCTCGGCGAGCTGATCCCGCGACTCGATCGCGACGAGTGGTGGCCGCTCGATCTCGGCTTCATGGTCGGGCGCGTGCCGGTGGTGCTCCAGGACGGCTTCCTGATCGACGACCGCATGACGGGCTTCGGCCTCGTCCAGAACTCGATCCTCGCGACGGGCTCCTCGAACCTGCGCGTCTCCCTGCTGGCCGCCTTCCGGGGCGTGAACCGGGGGCGGGGCGAGTCGGGGGCCGACTCGCGCCTCGTGGCGCTCTCCTCCGAGCTCGATCGCAGCGAAGCCACCTGGTCCCTCGACCTCGTCTACGTCGACGGCGCAAGCGGGACCGACGGCTTCTTCGGGGGTCTCTCCGGGATCGGCCGCTTCCTTGGCCGCTGGAACTGGACGGCGCGGCTGCTCGGCTCGACGGGCGTCGGCGGGTCGAGCGACGAGGTGGGCGACGGCGTGCTCGGCGTGCTCGGCCTCTCGGTGGCGCCGCGCCGCACCCACGACGTGGCGTACCTCAACCTCGTCGGATCGGTGGGCGAGTTCACGGCGGCGTCGCGCAGCCCCGACCGGGGCGGCCCGCTGGCGCGCATCGGCATCCTCTTCGAGGCCCCCGGCGTGGGATCGATCGGCTCGCCCTTCTCGAACGACGCGGATCACCTGATCGGAGCCGCCCTCGGCTACCAGAAGTTCTTCCAGGGCGGGCGCCGCCAGGTCGTCCTCGAGCTCGGCGCCCGCTCGCGCTACGACGCGGGCGACGGCGATGCCCTCGGCATGGGCCTCCGCTTCCAGCAGGCGCTGGGGCGGCGCTTCATCCTGCGCGTCGACGGCTACGGCGGCACCCGGAGCGGCCACGGAGGCTTCGCCGGTGGGCGCGCGGAGATCGTGCTCAAGCTGTAGGGCGCGGGATTTCCCGGGGCCCTAGAGCGTGCG
>JASJCN010000036.1 GCA_030065975.1 Myxococcota bacterium | reverse complement strand
TACTCGAGGACCCCCGTGACCAACCCGTCGCCGTCGAGGTCGTAGAACGCGGCGAACTGGAGGTCCTCCACGTCGTCGGCGATCATCATGCCGTCGCGCCAGAGCTGCGGCGCTGCGGTCCCCGTGTTGGCCGCGGGAACGACCGCGTACCAATGCGCCGGAATCGCGACGAGGTCACCGCCCGCCGGAATCAGCGTCTCGTTGCCGGCGCCGACCAGGAAGCCCGCGGCGGCGCCGACGCCGGCGCGGATCCGCCAGTCGACGTCGATCGAGTTGGTGCCGTTGACCTGGGTCACGACGCCGCAGCTCGTTCCCGCTCCCGGATTCGAGCGGTCGAACACGATCACGCCGCCTCCCTCGAAGAAGTCCGAGTCCGCGACGGCGTTGGCGTCCGTGTCGTAGAAGGCGGCTCCGTCGAGGACCACGCCCTGGCCCGTGCCAGGCACGCTGAGAGTCAGCGTCCCTCCCGGATAGCCTGCGGTGATGTCCGCGACCATGTCGGTGTCGGTCTGGTTCGCCGGATTGATCGAATCCGCGTCGCTGAAGAACACGATGTCCGGCGCGTTCACGTTGTCGTAGCCGCAGAAGGCGCCGGCTTCGGGCACCATGAAGCCCGTCACCCGCGCCTCGCGCTCGATCAGGTCGCCGATCGCGCGGAGGTTCTGCTGCGCTCCGGTCACCTCGTCGACGACGGTGTACGCGCGGTTCTGGCGCACCAGCATGTCCGTCACGTAGAAGGTCACGAGCCCGACCAGCGCAAGCGCGACGATCATCTCGAGCAGCGTGAATCCCGAGTTCCTGCGGTGCATGGGGTATCCCTCTCCCTGGCTCATCACGGGTCGTTGTGCTTCGCGCTCGAGATGGCGTAGCGGCGCGGCGGCGAGCCGGGAGGAGCGGACGGATCCACCCACGTGACGCGCACGTCGATCAGTCGGAGGTTCGGATCCGCGGTGGCGGTGACGCGCTCCTGGAGCGTGTACGTCGTGGGCGCGCCGCCGCCGATGCCGCCCGCGATGTTTGCCTGGATCGGAGCCCCGACGTTCGTCCAAGGAATCGCGGGGACGGCCGCCCAGGGCTGGCGCTGGAGGAACTCGGCCCGCGTCTGCACGATCAGCGCGGCCTCGGTGTGCTCCTTGCCGCGGCGGGCGTGCTTCATCGTGGCCGTCTGCATGGCCAGCATGGCGAGCATGCCGGTGCCGAGGATCGCCACCGCGAACATCACTTCCAGGAGGGTCAGCCCCTCGCTGCGTCGGGTCTTGAGGGGCATCGTCAGTCCGTCCAGGCCGCCGTCGAGGCGTCGAAGGCGTGCACCTTGCTGCCGCCGAGCGGGGACAACACGACCGAGTAGTCGCGGCTTCCGAAGGGCGGAGCGAGGTTCATGTAGGCCGCGCCGGCTCCCGAGCCGGTCTGGCGCAGCGCACAGCCGGGGAAGATGGCGACGGGGATGCCGTCGGGCCGGAAGGCCACGCGGTTGAAGAGGAAGCTCGTCTCGGTGTTCCAGAGACCGGCGCCGATGTCGTCGGGCACCCGCGCCGGCGCGACGCTGACGCCCCAGTTGACGTTGGGACGCGGCGGGAGGATGGTGATCTGCTCGCCCGGATCGAGGCAGCAGTTCTGGTTCGCGCTCCCAGGCGGACCGTCGTTGATCACCGCGATCGCGGCGGGGTTGCCACCCACGTCGGTGAGGACGTTGCCGCAGATGTCCGTGTTGCCCGCCGCGTTGAAGTACACGACGTGGACCGACTCGAGCTGGATCGCCTGGTTGCGCGCCTGCTGGATCAGGTTCGAGGTCTCGCGCACGGTGCCTCGAAGCTGCGAGTTCGCCTGCACCTGGCGGAACGAAGGCGCGGCCCAGGCCGCGGTGATCCCCAGGATCGCGACCACGACCATCATCTCGAGCAGGGTGAAACCCCCGGCTCGTCGCTTGGCGAAGCCTGCCTGCACTGGACGCTCCTTCACGATGCCTCTGGGACTGGGCAACGGCAGCCGTGCCGTCCCCGGACTCCAAAGAGCAAACCGCGTGCCCACCGTTGAATCGGTGGATTTGCGGGCATTCTTGAGGCTCAGCCCGTCTCGGCGGGGCCCCGAGGCTCCTCGGCTACGCAATCCGCTGCAGACCCCGACGCGCTTTGCGGTGCGCGCGCATCTCCCCGAGGGCGGCGGGCCACCGGCAGCTTCAGGGCAAGGGAGGTCGAGAAGCCCTCGGGAGGCGACTCGAGGGAGAGCGAGCCGCCCTGCTCTTCCGCCTGCCGCGTGGCGTTGGAGAGTCCGAGGCCCGTGCCCTGGCCGGGGGGCTTGGTCGTGAAGAAGGGGTCGAAGACGCGCTCGCGGTCGGCCTCGGCGATTCCCGTGCCGGTATCCGACACGACGCACTCCATCGCGTCGGGATGGCGCCGCTGCGGAGCCGCCTCCCCGGCCGGGTCGCCGGCCCGACGCCGGGCCACCACCGGGCGCACGGCCAGCCGCACGCGGCGCTCGCCCGAGGCGTCCTCGCAGGCGTCGGCCGCGTTGAGCGCGAGGTTCATCAGGATCTGGGTGATGGCCGCGGGATCCGCGATCACGGGGGCACCCCCGGGCGCGGCCTCCACGCTGAAGTCGACGTTCCGGCAGCGACGCTGGGCCGAGACGAGCGCCACCACCTCGCGCGCCGCCTCGGCGAGGTCCACCGGCGCCGGCTGCCCGCGGCTCGGGCGCGAGAAGTCGAGCAGCTGGCGCAGGATGACCCGCACCCGCTCGCCCTCCCGCGATGCCTTGGCCAGGTGGGAGCGCGTCTCCTCCGAGGCGTTCGGGTCCCGGCTCGCCAGGTCGACGAAGGTGAGGATCGCCCCCATCGGGTTGCCGACCTCGTGCGCGACGCCCGATGCCAGGCTCCCGACCGCCGCCAGCCGCTCGGCGCGATCCAGCCCGGCCTGGGTCTCGCGCAGCGCCACGTTGGCTTCGCGCAGCTCGACGACGGCCTTGGTGAGCTCGAGGCGACGCTCCTCGAGCGCCTGGTTCATCTCGTTGAACTCGCGGGCCAGCTCGGCCACCTCGGCCACGCCCTCCTCGGGCGCGCGCAGCCCGTCCTCCCCCAGCGCCCGCGCCCGCGCGACCCCCGCCAGGTTCTGCAGGGGCCGGACCACCCGGTGCCGCAGCAGGACGGCGCCGAAGCCGGTGAAGGCCGCCACGTTGGCCAGCAGGAGCCCGAGCAGCACCAGCATGGGAATCGCGCGCATGCGCAGGGAGACCGAGCGCGGCAGCCGGGCGACCCGCACCGTCCCGGGCTCCCGGCCGGGCGTGGCGAAGCGGATGCGCGACCAGGGCGCGCCGGGCTGGACGAGGGTTCCCTCGCGGCGCGCCCGCTCGGCGAGAGCGCGCGTGGCGGGGTCGAGGTCGGAGCGCACGCCTCCGTAGGGGCGTGCCACGTCGCCCGCCACCACCCACCAGTCCGTGCCGGGGAAGACGCCATCGGCCCGCGGCTCGCGAGACTCGGCGAGGAGCACGACGGCGAGCTGGGAACGCAGGCTCGCCTCGCCCCGCGCCAGGAAGAGCGCCGCCAACAGCAGGGTCGAGAGGCCCATCACCAGCGCGAGGCTCGCGAGGATCTCGCGCTGGACGCCGCCTCGTCCGCTCACTCCGGATCGGCTCCGCGGCGACACGGCGCTCAGCTCTCCGGGTCGGACGAGCCCTCGATCCCGAGCTTCTCGAGCCGGTATCGGAAGGAGCGGAAGGAGATGCCCAGCAGCTGGGCCGCCCGCTTCTTCACGCCCCCCGCGCGGCCCAGAGCCTCGCGCAGGATGGTGCGCTCGAACTCGTTCACCAGCTCGTCGAGGTTGCTTCCGTCGTCGGGAAGCGAGACCACCGGCGCGTCCCGGCGCTCCTCGAGGATCGCGGGCGGCAGGTTCTCGACGCCGATCGACGCGTCACGCGTGAGGGCGACGGCGCGCTCGACCATGTTCTCGAGCTCGCGCACGTTCCCCGGGAACGCGTAGGCCTCGATCCGCGCCATGGCCTCGTCGTCGAAGCCGTCGACCTCCTTCCCGACCTCGTCCGCGTACTTCTCGAGGAAGTGACGGAGCAGGAGGGGAACGTCCTCCATGCGCTCACGCAGGGGAGGCAGCGCCACCTGGATCACGTTCAGGCGGTAGTACAGATCCTCCCGGAAGCGGCCGGCGGCGGCCTCCTCGGAGAGGTCGCGATTGGTGGCCGTGACGATCCGGACGTCGATGCTCTCGTCGGTGTTGCCGCCGACGCGTCGCACGGTCTTGTCCTGGATCGCCCGGAGCAGCTTCACCTGCAGCGGCTGGGGCAGCTCGCCGACCTCGTCGAGGAAGAGCGTTCCCTTGTCGGCGGTCTCGAAGAGGCCTTCCTTGTTCTGGACGGCCCCGGTGAAGGCGCCCTTCACGTGGCCGAAGAGCTCGGACTCGAGCAGGTTCTCGGGGATCGCGCCGCAGTTCACGGCCACGAAGGGCCGGTCGCTGCGGTCGCTCTGCTCGTGGATCGCGCGCGCGACGAGCTCCTTGCCGGTGCCGCTCTCGCCCGTCACGAGGACGTTCGTCTTGGTGGTCGCCACCTGGGCGACGAGGTCGTAGACCTGCTGCATGGCAGCGCTGGTCCCGACCAGGGTCCGGTGTCGGGTGTGGCTGCGGAGCTCCGAGCGGAGACGCTGGTTCTCCTGGGTGAGCTCCTTCTTCTCGAGCGCCTTCTCCACCACGAGGCGCAGCTCGTCGACCTTGAAGGGCTTGGTGACGTAGTCGTACGCCCCTTCCTTCATGGCGGTGATGGCGGTCTCCGTGGTGGCGAAGGCCGTGATCATGATGGCCACCGTCTCGGGCGAGACGTCCTTCACGCAGCGCAGCAGATCGAGGCCGTCGTGATCGGCGAGCTGGATGTCCGAGATCACGACGTCGAACTCGTCGGACTCGACGGCCATCCGCGCGGTCTCGAAGTCGCCCGCGGTGGTGACGTCGTAGCCCTCTCGACGGAAGAAGATCTCGAGGAACTCCTGCATGCTGCGCTCGTCGTCGACGACGAGGATGCGTGCCGTCTCGCTCATCCGGACTCCTCTTCCCTGCCCGCCGCCATCGCGGGAGCGGGCCACCACACGCGGAACGTCGAGCCGCCGGATCTTCCGCTCTCCACTGCGATGGCCCCTCCATGGCTCTCGACGATGCGGTGCACCGTCGCCAGCCCGAGCCCCGTCCCGCCGACCTTCGTCGTGAAGAACGGATCGAAGATCCGCTCCAGGTTCTCCGGCGCGATGCCCGGGCCGTCGTCCTCGACGCGGATGCACACCCCGGGGGAGCCCTCCTCGGTTCCGTTTCGGCTTCCGGCACCCGGCTCTTGAGGCCGTCCCCCGGGCGCGGCGTGGAGGCGGATCCGCCCGGGCTCGCCGACCGCCTGTTGGGCGTTCGACACCAGGTTCCACAGCACCTGGCGCACCTGGGTGGGGTCGCCCTCCACGCACAGCCCCTCGGGCACCTGGACCTCCAGATGGATCGCATCGGGGAGTGCCGCCTGGCACATCTCGGCGATCTCGTGGATCAGGGCGTCGAGCGCGACGGCCTCCTGCTTGGCGGGCGCGGGCCGCGCGTACTGGAGGAAGTCGGTGAGGAGCGCATCGAGGCGGTCGATCTCCCGGAGCACGATGTCCATCAGGCGCCGGCCCTCGGGCAGCTCCGGCCGCTCGCCCAGGCTCTGGCGCAGGATCTCGACCGAGCCCGAGATCGCGGCGAGGGGATTGCGGATCTCGTGGGCCATGTCGGCGGCCAGCTGGCCCACGCCGGCCAGGCGCTGGGTGCGCGCGAGGTCGCGCTCCATGGCGACCACCCGGGTCACGTCCTGGAAGATGACCACGCGCCCGTTCTCCACCCCCTCCGCGTCGCGCAGGGTCGAGGCCGCCAGGCCGAGGTGCCGGGGCTCGCCGTCCGCGCCCTCGAAGTGCACGCGCCGGCGCTGGCCGCCCGCCCCCGCCGGCGACTCGCCGATGCCGTCGAGCGCACCGGGCAGGACGTCCTGCAGCGGCCGACCGAGGACGTCCTCTCGCGAGCGCCCGGTGATGTGCTCGGCCTCGCGGTTGAAGGAGGTCACGCACCCCTCGCCGTCGATCGTCGCGAGCCCGCTCGTGAGGCACTCGACCGTGCGTTCGTGGAGGGAGCGCAGCGTCTCGAGCGCCGACGTGCGCGCATCGAGGTGCTCGCCGGCCACGCGCAGCTCCCGCGCCAGCGTGCTCGCGAGCAGCGCGACCAGCAGCAGCGCCCCACTGTGGAGCCCCCAGAGCGCGAGCGCCAGCTCCGTCGCCACCGGCTCCGCGCCGCGCAGCGCGACCGACGCGCCGAGGCCCCGGGCGATCCCGATCCCGAGCGCGTGGGAGCCCGAGGACAGCCCCGCGGCCAGGTAGGCGCCTCCGCGGCCGAAGAGCAGCGCTCCGTAGACCACGATCGGCAGGTAGAGGAAGCCGAAGATCGACTCCGAGCCGCCCGAGAACACGACCAGCGCCGTCACGAGCCCGGCGTCGAGGGCCAGCTGGGCCAGGCCCAGGCGTCGGACCTCGCGCACGCGCGGGAGCAGGAGCGCGAACGCGACCGTCGAGACGAAGGCCGCGGCCATCGTCGCGTAGAGGCCACGCTCGGCCGCCGCAGCGCCCTCGTGACCCGCACCGATGACGACCAGCGCGATGCCGAGCACGCCCACGGCCACCACGACGCGCGCGGCCATGAGGCGGGCGATGCGGGAGCTCACGGTCGTTTCCCGAACGAGGGGCGCTCTTTGTGGTGCTCTACTTGATGTTCTCGGCGATGCTGAAGATCGGCAGGTACATCGCCATCAGGATGCCGCCGATCGCTCCACCCAGGAACACCATCATCATCGGTTCGAGCAGCGCCGTCAGGGCCTCAACCGCCGTGTCGACCTCGTCGTCGTAGAAATCGGCGATCTTGTTCAGCATCGAGTCCATGGCGCCCGTCGACTCGCCGACCGCGATCATCTGCACGACCATGCCCGGGAAGACGTTCGATGCCTCGAGCGGCTCCGCGATGGTGCGCCCCTCCGAGATCGCTGCCCGCGTCTTCATCAGGGCGCCCTCGATCACCTTGTTGCCGGCGGTCTTGGCGCAGATCTCGAGAGCGTCGAGGATCGGCACGCCCGAGGAGATCATGGTGCCGAGGGTCCGGCTGAAGCGGGAGACGGCCACCTTGCGGAGCAGCGGTCCGAAGATGGGCATCTTCAAGAAGATCGCATCGGTCCCGTAGCGGAACTTGGGGACCCGGGCGCGCGCCTGGAAGAAGGAGACCGTCACCAGCACGATGCCCGCGATCAGGTAGAGGACGTAGTTCTGCATCCACTCCGACAGATCCACCACGAACTGGGTGGGCCCTGGGAGGGCTCCGCCGAAGTCCTCGAACATCTGCTTGAAGACCGGGATCACCTTCACCAGCAGGAGCGCGATCACCGCGAAGGACACCAGGAGGATGGTGACCGGGTAGATCATCGCACCCTTCACCTGCCGCCTCAGCTTGTCCGCCTTCTCCAGGTAGACCGCCAGGCGGTTGAGGATGGTGTCCAGGATGCCGCCGATCTCGCCGGCCTGGACCAGGTTGACGTAGAGCTCGTCGAAGGGCTTCGGGTGCTTGCGGAGGGCATCCGCGAAGGTGGCGCCCTGCTCCACCTCGTTCTTGACCTCGGTCAGGATCTGCTTGAAGCGCTTGCTCGGCTGCTGCGAGGCCTGGATGTCCAGGCACTGCACGAGCGGGAGCCCCGAGTCGATCATCGTCGCGAACTGACGCGTGAAGATCACGAGGTCCTTGATGCTGACGCTGCCCTGCAGGAAGGTCACGCCCTCCAGCAGGTCCTTCGGCTTCTGCTTGACGTTGACCGGCGTGATGGCCTGCGCCCGCAGCTGCGCCATCAGCGCATCCTGCGTGGCCGCCTCCATCACCCCCTTCTTGATCGTGCCCTGGCGGGTGCGACCCTCCCACGTGAAGACCGGCATTCGATCCCTCCCTAGGCCGTGCCAGCCCGGCGCCCACCGGCAGCCGGTGCCCCACCACCCTGGCTGATCATGTTGCGGAGCTCGTCCGCATCGCTGCTGCGCCCCATGGCGTCATCGAGCGAGATGATTCGACGCTGATACAGGGACGAGAGCGACTGGTTCATCGTCTGCATCCCGAACTTCTCCTGGCCGATCTGCATCTGCGAGTAGATCTGGTGGATCTTGTCCTCGCGGATCAGGTTGCGGATGGCCGGGTTGGGCACCATCACCTCGAGCGCCAGCGCGCGCCCGGGCCCGTTGGCCCGCGGAATCAGCGTCTGGCTCATCACGCCTTCCAGCACGAACGAGAGCTGGGCGCGGACCTGGGCCTGCTGATAGGGCGGAAACACGTCGACGATGCGGTTGATGGTCTGCACGCACGAGTTGGTGTGCAGGGTCGCGAAGGCGAGGTGGCCGGTCTCCGCCACCGTGAGCGCGGCCTCGATCGTCTCGAGGTCGCGCATCTCGCCGATCAGCACCACGTCGGGGTCCTGGCGCAGGATGTACTTGAGCGCGTTCTGGAAGCCGCTCGTGTCCGCGCCGACCTCGCGCTGGTTGACCACGCAACCCTTGTGAGGGTGCAGGTACTCGATCGGGTCCTCGATCGTGACGATGTGCTCGTTCCGCTCGGTGTTGATCTTGTCGATCATCGTCGCGAGCGTGGTCGACTTGCCCGAGCCCGTGGGGCCGGTCACGAGGATCAGGCCCCGCGGCTTCTGGGCCAGATCGTTCGCCACCTTCGGGAGGCCGAGCTCCTCGAAGGTCATGATCTTGAAGGGGATCGAACGGAAGGCCCCGGCCACCGCTCCACGCTGGGTGAAGATGTTGGCGCGGAAGCGCGAGAGCCCGCGCACGCCGAAGGAGAGATCGAGCTCGTTGCTCTCCTCGAACTTGTGCTTCTGGGAGTCCGTCAGGATCGAGTAGCAGAGCTGCTTCGTCTCCGGCGGCGAGAGCGGCGGCATCTTGAGCGGGTGCAGCTTGCCGTCGATCCGGAGCTGGGGCGGCGAGCTGGTGGTGATGTGAAGGTCGCTCGCGCCCTTCTCGATCATCGCCTTCAGCAGCTGGTGGAGATTCGCCAATGGATGGCTCCTGGGGGTCCGGGGTTCCGGTGGACTAGAAGTCGGCCGACGAGACGCGCATCACCTCGGGGAGCGTCGTCGTGCCTTCGGCCAGCTTGTTCAGGGCGCTGCGGCGCAGCGTCACCATTCCGAGGCGGATGGCTTCGCGCTTGAGCTCGGTCGCGGAGGCGCCATTGAGCACGAACTCCTTGAGCTCCTCGCCGAGGCGCATCACCTCGTAGAGCGCGACCCGGCCCTTGTAGCCGGTCTCGGAGCAGTTCCTGCAGCCGCGCCCCTTCTGGACGGTGAAGCCCTTCACCTCTTCCTCGCTCATGCCGGCGGAGATCAACGCCTCCTTGGTGGTGTCCGGATCGTCCTCGCGGCACTCCTCGCAGATCCGCCGGGCCAGACGCTGGGCGACGATGGCGTTCACCGACGAGGCGACCAGGAAGGGCTCGATGCCCATGTTGAGCAGACGATTGACCGTCGAAGGCGCGTCGTTGGTGTGGAGGGTCGAGAGCACCATGTGGCCGGTGAGCGCCGCCTTCACCGCGATCTCCGCGGTCTCGAAGTCACGAATCTCACCCACCATGATGATGTCGGGGTCCTGACGCAGGAACGATCGGAGGGCCGCTGCGAAGTTGAGCCCGATGTCATCGTGCATCTGGACCTGGTTGATGCCCGCCAGGTTGAACTCGACGGGATCCTCCGCGGTCGAGATGTTCTCGGTGCTCTTGTTCAGCTCGGAGAGCGCGGAGTACAGGGTGGTGGTCTTTCCCGAACCGGTCGGGCCGGTCACGAGGACCATCCCGAAGGGCTGATGGATCGCGTCCTTGAAGACGTCGAGCTGCTCGGGCTCGAAGCCGAGCTTGGTCATGTCGAGCTGCAGGTTCGACTTGTCGAGGAGACGCAGCACCGTCTTCTCGCCGAAGAGGGTCGGCAGCACCGAGACGCGATAGTCCATCTCGCGGCCTCGGCCGAGCTTCAGCTTGATGCGGCCATCCTGGGGAAGGCGCCGCTCGGCGATGTCCAGCTCCGACATGATCTTGATGCGCGAGGTGATCGCGTTCTTGAGCTTCATCGGCGGCTTCATGACTTCGTAGAGCACGCCGTCGATGCGGTACCGGACGCGGAACTCCTTCTCGTAGGGCTCCACGTGGATGTCCGAGGCCGTCTTCTTGATGGCGTCGGTGAGCACGAGATTCACGAGCTTGACGACCGGTGCATCCTCGGACTCGCGCGCGAGCTCGGCCTCGTCGAGATCGTCGTCGTCCTGGATGACCTCCATGTCCGAGTCGTCGAAGTCGGCCATCACGTCGTCGATGCTCGACGACTTGTCGTAGTAGCGGTCGATCGCCCGCTTGATCGACTCCTCGGCGGTGACGACGACCTCGACGTTGTATCCGGTGAGGAACTTGATGTCGTCGATCGCGAAGATGTTCGAGGGGTCGGAGGTCGCGACGACGAGGGTCGATCCAGCGCGGCTCACGGGCATGACCGTGTGCTTGAGCGCGACCTCTTCCGGGATCAGCACGACGACCGCGGGATCCACCTCGAAGTCGTCGAGGTCGATGCTCGGCACGCTGTACTGCCGGGCGACGAAGTCGGAGAGCTCGTTCTCCTGCAGGAAGCCGAGCTTGGTGATCTGTGCACCCAGGCGTCCGTTCGACGACTGCGCCTCGGCGCGCGCCTTCCGGAGCTGATCCTTGGTGAGGAGGTTCTCCCGAACCAGGAGTTCGCCAATCCGCTCGTTCAACGCCCTCTCCCGCCTTCCGAGCCCCCAGCCGACGTCTCGCGGGGTGCGAGAGGGGCCGACGGGGTTCAGGAAATGCCTTGGAACCCGGACGGTTATCGGCCGGCTGTGGGCGGACCTTTACCGCGGGAAGGCGCCCTCCGGCGTGTCGAGGCCGCACCGGGGCGCTCGCCGGGGCCCTGCGCCCGCAGGGATTCCCACCAATGGGACGGGCCCCTGGCCAGGGCCCTTGGCTCGAGGCCCTAGACCTCTTCGGCCTGGGCGAGCGTCTCCGAGAGCCCGATGCCCCGCCACCACAGGACGGCGATCCCGAAGGCCACGAACGAGACCCAGAAGACGGCGTGGGAGAGGATGGCGAACGCCCCCGCCGTGGCCTTGGAGACCCCGAAGGGACCGAGCGCTCCGGTCGCCGCCGCGTGATACACGCCGAGGGCCCCCGGCGCAGCCGGGATCGCCACGGCGGCACCCACCCAGACCAGAACCGTCACGGCGGCCCGGGCGAGCTCACCCAGGCTCTCGAACTCGATGCCCAGGGCGAGCACCGCGGCGGCGAAGGGAATCGTCGAGCAGACGAGCCAGAGCACCGCGCTGTGCCAGATCACCCAGGCGATGGACGCGCCGCCGCGCATGCCGGCCAGACCTTCCGCAAGCCCCCGCACCAGCCGGTCGATGGGGCGCGCCACGCGCACGGGCAGGATCGCGTAGGTGATGCGGGCCACGAATCCGAGCGCCAGCTCCGGCTGCACGCGCAGGGCCACCAGGAAGAGCACGGGAATGGCGACGAGCGTCGAGAGCGTCGCCAGGACCACCGCCGGATCGAGGCCCGGGATGCCGTAGGTCCAGATCACGAACGCCGCGAGCGCGAGCACGAACGCCGCGTCGAACACGCGCTCGACGACCACCGTCCCGAACAGAGCGGTCGCCGACACCCCGGTCTCCCGCGACAGGTACCAGGCCCGCACGAGCTCTCCGATGCGCAGCGGCACGACGTTGTTCACCATGAACCCCACCGCCGTCGCCCGGAAGACCGGCGCCGTTTCCAGCTCGGCCACGTTCGCCGCCAGGTGGCGCCAGCGCAGCGCGCGGACCCACAGGCCGATCAGATAGGCGGGGACCGACGGCAGGATCAGGATCCACCAGTTCGCCTGGGCGATGGCGGCCCCGAGCTCTTGCGCGGAGAAGCCGCGGAAGAACACGGCGAGGGCCAGCACGCTGATGACGACGCCGATCCAGACGCGGCGGTCGGTGAAGGAGAGGCGCGAGCTGCGCGGCGCGTCTCCGGAGGCGTCGGCGTCGGATCCGCTCAAGCCGCGCCCAGCCGCTTGCGCGCCTCTTCGACGTCGCGTGCGATCTGGGCACGCAGGGCGTCCACGTCCTCGAAGCGTCGCTCCGCCCGCAGGCGGTACTGGAAGGAGACCTCCACGCGCCGGCCGTAGGCGTCGAAGCCCTCGCCGATCACGTGGGCCTCCGCCAGCATCGGATCCGAGTCCTTGAAGGTCGGGCGCCGACCGACGTTCGTGACCACGGGGAAGCGCGATCCGGCTTCGGGCTCTCCCTCGTCGAGCAGGGTCAGGTCCCCGGCGTAGACGCCGGCGCAGGGAAGGATCTCGTTCTCCGGGTCGAGGTTCATCGTCGGAAAGCCGATGGTGCGTCCGCGGTGATCGCCTTCGACCACCCGGCCCCGGATCGCATAGGGCCGCACGAGCAGCTCCGCCGCCTCCTCGACCTCGCCCTCCTCGAGGAGCGAGCGGATCCGCGTCGAGTTCACGTCGCGTTCACCGACCGTGACCTCGGGAATGATCGTGACCGAGAAGCCCAGGTGGGGGCCCATCTCGGTGAGGGTGCGCATGGATCCTTCGCGGTCGCGGCCGTAGCGGAAGTCGTAGCCGACGTAGACCTCGCGCGGATCGATGCGCTCGTGGAGGATCTCGCGCACGAAGCCCTCGGGAGGCAGGGACGCGAACTCGCGCGTGAAGGGCTCGACGATCACCAGATCGATGCCGGCGCCCTCCAGGAGCTCGAGCTTCTGCTCGAGCGTGGTCAGCAGCCGGGGCGACGACTCGGGGCGCAGCACGCGGCGCGGGTGGGGCTCGAAGGTATACACGGCCGCCGGGCCGCCCAGGGCACGGGCCCGCGTGATCACGGTATCGAGGATCGAGCGGTGTCCGACGTGGAGCCCGTCGAAGTTCCCCACGGTCAGCACCGGACGCCCCGCGCCGGCGGCGCCGGCCCCGCCGGTCTGGGCCGTCTCCTTCCGGAGTGCGCTGCTGCCCTCCACCACCTTCAAGGCTAGACTCCCGCGCCGTGCAGACCCTGTGGCGCTACATCGGACGCCAGTTCTTCGGCGCCTTCCTCGGATCGCTGCTGATTCTCGCCCTGGTCGTCCTCGTCGTCGACATGCTGGTGAACATCGACGAGGTGCTGGCCATCTCCTCCACGGCCACGGGCGCCCTCTTCCACCTGCTGACCCGCACGGCCGCGCTCTACCTCCCCTACCTGATCCCGATCGCGGTCTTCACCGGGGCCTTCGTCTGCCTGGGCCAGTCGGCCCGGACCAGCGAGATCATCGCCATCAAGGCGGGCGGGGTCGCCCCCCTGCGGGCCCTGGTGCCCGTCTTCGTGATCGCCAGCGGGATCGCCGTGGCCGCCCTCTTCTCCGGTGAGTTCCTGAGCGTCGGGGCCGCCTCCGCCCTGAACCAGCTGCGGGGCAACACGGATCCCGCGCTGGCAAAGGGATCCGTCTGGTACCACACGGGTCGCTTCATCTTCAACATCCGCGACCACGACCCGGCCTCCGAGACCGTGAAGGACGTGCGGGTCTACGAGCGCGACGGCGACGGCCGGCTGATCCGCAGCATCGTCGCCAGCGAGGCCACTCGCCTGGCCCCCCAGCGCTGGATGTTCCGGGACGCCACCATCCGCCGCTTCCTCCCGGACGACCCCCACGCCGAGCCCATGAAGGAACGCCTGAACCGCGTCGAGCTCGAGCTGGCGGAGGACCGGAGCCCCCGCCTCCGCGAGGCCGAGATGGCGGGTCTTCCGGTCTGGTCGCTCTGGTCCTACGCGCGCAGCGTGCGCGCCGAGGGAGGCAATCCGGGTCGCGCCGGGGAGCTGGTGCACGAGCGGCTCACCATCCCGTTCCTCGTGGTCCTCTTCGCGCTGCTCGCGATCCCACTCGGGCTGCGCGTCGAGCAGACGCGCAGCCTCTCCCTGCCGGCCTTGCAAGGCGTCGTGCTGCTCTTCCTCTTCGTGTGCCTGCGCGAGTACGGCGACGCGCTGGTTCCCCTCGGCGTGTCCCCGGCGGTGGCGCCGTGGGGCGGCCTCCTGCTCTTCTTCGGCTACGGCGGGTGGCAGCTCTCGCGGGTGTCCCAGTAGCCGAGCTCGCGCTCACTGGGGCGCGACGCTGCCCCCGAGCAGCTTGAAGAACTCGTGGTCCGGCGGCAGCACGAGGGTCGTCCCCTCACCGAGGGTCTTCTCGTACGCCTCGAGGTTCCGCTGGAACTCGTAGAACTCGGCGTTCCTGCCGTAGGCCTCCGCGTAGATGCGGACCGACTCGGCGTCGCCGGTGCCGCGCGCCACCTCGGCGGCGCCTCGCGCCTCGGCCACGAGCACCGTCGACTCGCGGTCGGCCTCGGCCCGGATGCGCCGCGCCTGCTCCTCGCCCTCGGCGCGGTACTTCTTCGCCAGCCGCTCGCGCTCGGCGCGCATGCGCGCGAAGACGTTGCCCTCGGTGCCCTTGGGAAGCTCGGTCCGGTTGATGCGGACGTCGGCGATCTCGACGCCGAAGTCCTTCACGGCCACCTGACTCACGTCGGTGATGGTGTCCATGATCTGCGTGCGCTCGTCCTTCAGCACCTGGGTCAGGGTCTTCTGGCCGATCACCTCGCGCACCTGGCCGCGCACCAGCTGGTCGATCTGCTTGTCGGCCTCGTCCGCGATCGGGAAGCGCCGGCGGAAGCGGAGCGGATCGGAGATGCGCCACACCACGTAGTGGTCGACCACGATGCGCTCCTGATCGAAGGTCGGGATCTCCTTGGGGCTCGAGGAGAGATGTCGCCAGCGGCCGTCGAAGACCTGGGTGGTCACGAAGGGATACGTGAAGGAGATGCCCGGCTCGGTCACCGTCGTCACCGGATTGCCCAGGAAGAAGGTCAGCCGCTGCTCTCCTTCGGCGTTCAGGACGATCGGGCCGAAGCCCCCGTAGCTCATGCCGCCCACGAGCAACGCGAGCACCAGCAGGATGATCAGCAGGCCTCTCATCGGGCGACCCCCGGTGCCGGGGCGGCGGGTGCGGACGCCGTTCCACCGCCGGGAAGCGGCAGGTAGGGCAGCACCGTCGCAGCGCCGGGCTCGACGATCACCTTGTTCACCTTGGGCAGCACCCGCTCCATGGTCTCGAGATACAGCCGCGTGCGCGTGATCTCCGGCGCCTTGTCGTACTCGGCGACGATGGCCAGGAAGCGCTCGGCGTCGCCTCGCGCCTGGGCGATCTTCGCATCGCGGTAGGCGGCGGCCTCGGCCGCGATCTCGCCGGCCTGGGCCCGGGCTCGCGGCAGGATCTCGTTGGCGTAGCCCTCGGCCTCGTTGATCTGGCGGTTGCGGTCCTGGTTGGCCGCGATCACGTCGTCGAAGGCCTCGCGCACGGCCGCCGGCGGCTGCACCTCCTGCAGCTCGACGTTCTCGATCAACAGGCCGGTCTCGTAGCGGTCCATGATCGCCTGGAGCTGGTCGGCGGCCTCGGCCGCCACCACGCCGCGCCGCTCGGAGAGGACACCGTCGATGGTGTTGCGCCCGACGACCTCGCGCATCGCGGCCTGGGCACCGTCGCGGAGCAGCTTGTCGACCGCGTTGCCTCGGTAGCGGTACAGGAAGGGGTTGCCGATCCGGTACTGCACGACGAACTCGACCTGCACGATGTTCTGGTCGCCGGTCTGCATGATCGACTCGGTGAAGGCCACGCCCTCGCTGGCGTCGACGCTTCCGAACTCGCGCCGCTGGCTCGCCCCCACGTTCAGCACCTCGCGGGTCTCGATCGGATACGGGAGGTGCACGAAGAAGCCCTCCTGCGTGCGGATCCGATCGAACTCCCCCAGCCGCAGGATGACGGCCGCCTCGCCGGGCCTGAGCGTCTGCCAGGCCGTGAAGTAGACCCAGACACCGATCCCGGCGACCGCGACGAATGCGAAGAGGAGCAGGCGGAAGACTCGCGCCACTCCTCCCCGCACTTCCCTGTCCGTGTCTCCCTTGGCCATCTCGCCCCCTCCAGACCCGGTCCTGCTCTGCTCGTCCTGCTCTACGGGTGCTCGGGTCGACTCAGCCCCGGTGGCCGCCCTCCCCACCTTGCTCGATGCGCTCGGCCACCTGGCCAGCCATCTCGCCGTAGAAGGGCTTCAGGATGTCGATCGGGATCGGGAACACGATCGACGAGCTGTTCTCGGTGGCGATTTCCGAGAGGGTCTGGAGATAGCGCAGTTGGAGCGCGGACGGTTGCCGGTCGAGGACTGCGGAGGCCTCGGCCAGGCGCTCGGCGGCCTGGGCCTCACCCTCGGCGTGGATGATCTTGGACCGCTTCTCGCGCTCGGCCTCGGCCTGCTTGGCCATGGCCCGCTGCATGTCCGCCGGCAGGTCGATCTGCTTGACCTCGACCGCCCGGACCTTCACGCCCCAGGGCTCGGTCTGGAGGTCGATGATCTCCTGGAGCTGGCGGTTGATCGACTCCCGCTCGGCCAGGAGCTCGTCGAGCTCGGCCTGACCGCAGACGCTCCGCAGGGTGGTCTGGGCCAGCTGCGAGGTGCCGTACAGGTAGTTCTCGACCTGGATCACGGCCTTCTCCGGGTGCAGCACCCGGAAGTAGAGAACCGCGTTGACCTTGACCGAGACGTTGTCCCGCGTGATCACCTCCTGCACGGGGACGTCCATCACGATCTCGCGCAGGCTGATCCGCACCAGCCGGTCGACGAACGGGATGATCCACTTGATGCCCGCTTCCTTGACGCCGGAGAAGCGGCCGAGTCGGAAGATCACGCCCCGCTCGTACTCCTGGAGCACGCGCAGGCCGGAGAAGAGCAGCGCCAACAGGACGCCGACACCGATGATGGGCGGTAGCAACATGGAATCCTCCTCCTCTGGGGACGATTTCTGGGGACGACCCTAGGCAGCGACGGGTTCGGTGCGCAAGCCGGTGGGCCGGGGAGTGGTGGAGCTCAGGAGCGGGTCGCCCGCTCGACGGACCGGACCCGGAGCTCGAGGCCGTCGACATCGACCGCCTCGACCGGGGTGCCCTCTTCGATCGCGCCCTCCTGGGAGCGGGCACGCCAGTACTCGCCTCGCACGAAGACCGTGCCAGCGGGGTCGAGCGCCGTCGAGGCCATGCCTCTCATGCCGACCAGCTCCGAGGTGCCCGCCACCTGGGCGCGGCCCATCGAGCGCCCGACGGCGAACACGACGATGGCGGCGAAGGCGGCCATGCCCCCCACGGCGGGCACGAGGACCGGCCAGAAGGAGACGTTGAGGTCCGAGACCTCGGGCCGGTCGAAGATCATCGAGCCGCCGAGGAGCAGCGAGCCGACCCCGAGCGCGAAGAGCACGCCGAAGGACGTGAAGAAGAGCTCGGCCACGAAGAACCCGATCCCGATCAGGATCAGCAGCACGCCCACCCACGAGAAGGGCAGGATCTGCATGGCGATCATCGCGAGCATCAGGCTCACGGCCCCGAGCGCGCCGGGGATGATCAGGCCGGGGTTGTTGAACTCCATGTAGAGCCCGAGCAGGCCACCCATGAAGAGCAGCACGGCCACGTTGGGGTCGACGATGACGTTCAGGATCTTCGTCATGAGCTTCATCTCGACGTCGACGACCTGGGCGTCGGCCAGCTCGAGGCGGGTCGGCTCGCCCGCCAGGTCGAAGGACACGCCCGCGGTCTTCTCGAGCAGGTCGCGGCGATCCTGGGCCACGAAGTCGATCACGTTGAGCTCGGCGGCCTCGTCGGCCGTGACGGCGACGGCGTCGGTCACCGCCTCCCGCGCCCACTCCACGTTCCGATTGCGCTGCTCGGCGATCGACTCGATGAACGCCGAGAGCAGGTTCTCCGCCTTCTGGGCCGCGGCGTTCTCGGCAGCGGGGGCCGGCTGGCCCTCTTCGCCGGGAGCCGCCGGAGCCGGGCTGCCGCCCGGGTTGCCGCCGCCGATCCCGACCGGGGACGCCGCCCCGATGCTCGAGCCGGGCGCCATGGCCGCCACGTGCCCGGCCAGGGTGATGAAGGTGCCGGCCGAGCCGGCCCACGCGCCCGCGGGCGACACGTAGACGATGATCGGCACCTTGGAGCCGAGCATCGCCTGGATGATGTCCTTGGTGGACGCCACCAGCCCACCCGGCGTGTCGAGCTCGAGCAGCAGGGCGCCGGCGCTGCCGGTGTGGGCGTCCTCGATGGCCTGGATCAGGTAGTCCGCGGAGGCCGGATTGATCGAGCCGGAGATGGTGACCACGTGCAGCGGGCCGCCGCGCGTCGTCACCTCGGCCTCGGCCTCCGAGCCCGTGTCGCGGTCGGCGGCCTCCGAGCCCGTGGCCTCCGACCCGACGGCGCGGTCGCCGGCCAGGAGGCCGAAGGTTCCGACGAGGAGCAGGAACAGGAAGCCGATCTGTCGGCCGATGCCTCGCTTGCGAAGTTGCAGGGCACTCATGACCGCGAGCTCCGCTCGCCACGGATCTTGTCCACGCGATCCAGGATGCGCGCCGCCACCTCGCCCTTCGGAAGCAGCGGGAGCTCCTCGGGGCCCGCTCCCGGCTCGAGCAGGATCACCGCGTTGGTGTCCGTCTCGAAGCCCGCGTCCCGACGCGAGATGTCGTTGGCGACCAGCAGGTCGCAGCCCTTCCGCGCGAGCTTGCGCTCGGAGGCGCCGATCACGTCGTGGCTCTCGGCCGCGAAGCCCACCACCACGCGCCGGGCCCGCTCGCCGCCGGGGGCTGCGATCTCGGCCAGGATGTCGGGATTGCGGACCAGCTCGAGCCGCAGGCCGGCGTCGGGCTCGAGATCTTCCTTCTTGATCTTCCGGGAAGCGGCTTCGGCGGGCCGGAAGTCCGCCACCGCGGCGCAGCAGATGGCGATGCCACAAGCATCGATCTCGTCCAGCACGGCGCTCCGCATCTCGAGAGCGGACTCCACGTCGACCCGCCGGACCCCGACGGGGATCGGCAAGTTCGTCGGGGCGGACACCAGCACCACCTCGGCGCCCCGACGGGCGGCCTCGGCGGCCAGCGCATAGCCCATCTTGCCCGACGAGCGATTGGTGAGCGCCCGGACGGGGTCGAGGGCCTCGCGGGTGCCGCCGGCGGTGATCAGCACGCGCTCGCCGGCGAGGGTGTCCGGGCACAGCACGCTCTCGGCGACCTCAGCGATGGCCGCGGGCTCGGACATCCGCCCGGCGCCTTCCCAGCCGCAGGCCAGCTCACCCGAGTCGGGACCCACCATGTGGACCCCGCGGGAGCGGAGGATGTCTAGGTTTTGTCGAGTCGCGGGGTGATCCCACATATTCAGGTTCATAGCCGGTGCAACGAGGACTGGCGCCCTCGTCGCGAGCAAAACGGTGGTCACGAGGTCGTCGGCGAGGCCGTGGGCCATGCGCGCGAGCAGATTCGCCGTCGCCGGAGCGACGATCACCAGCTCCGCCCAGTCGGCCAGGTCGATGTGGCCGATCTGTCCTTCCTCGCCCGGGTCGAGCAGGCTCTGGCGCACCGGCTCGCCGCTCACCGTCTGCAGGGCGAGCGGCGAGACGAAGGACGCGGCCGCGGGCGTGAGGGCGCAGCGCACGGAGTGTCCGGCGCGAACCAGCTTCCGCACCAGGTCGGGGATCTTGTAGGCAGCGATGCCGCCGCCCGACACGACGACGATGCGCCGCGGCGGACGCCCTCGCTCCTCGCGAGCGGCGCGGCCCTCGCGATCCCGAGCCGGCCCCGTCTGATCGTCTCTCATCACCCCGAACCTACTGGAAAATCAGGCAATTCAGAGGGAAGGTACCGGATCGGGCGACCCCGGGCTCGCCCCCGGGGCCCGGCGCCGGGCGACCCTAGGACGACTCCGCCTGGGCCAGTAGCCGACGGCCCGCGCGGAGCCGGCGAGCGAGCCGTTCGCGATCCGGAGCCTCGGCGTAGACCCGGGCGACGGGCTCGGTCCCCGACGCCCGGAGCATCACGAAGCCATCGGCGAGCGAGATCCGGAGCCCGTCCACCGCGTCGACCCCGACCACCCGCGCCCCGTCGAGCCGCTTTCCGAGGCGACTGCGGAGCGCGCGGAGGCCCGGCCCGAGGCTCCGCGCCCCGGCCGGGCGCGCGACGGCCACGCGCCCGGACGCCGACGCCCCGTGGGCGCGGTGGAGATCGCGCAGGGTGTGTCCCAGTGTGCGACCGGAGAGCGCCACCTGCTCGATCAGCAGCGTCCCCGCGAGCAGACCGTCCTTGTCTCGCGAGACGGCGCCCCAGGTGAAGCCGCCGCTCTCCTCCCCGGCCACGTCGGCGCGCCCCGAGTCGAGGGCCTCGGTCAGGTACTTGAAGCCGATGGGCAGACGCTCCACCGCGAGCCCGTGGGCGCGGGCCACCCGTTCGACCAGGCTCCCCGTGGCCACCGAGATCGCGACGCCCCGGCGCAGCCGGCCCTGGCGCGCCAGGTGATCCACGAGCAGCGCCACGGCGTCGCTCTCCGGCAGCATGGCTCCCGAGGCATCCAGGGCCGCGAAGCGGTCGGCGTCCCCGTCGGTGGCCAGCCCCAAGCGCAGACCGCGGGTCCTGCGCGTCCGGCCCGCGAGGTCGCCGAGGCGCACTTCGCTCGGGTCCGGTGCCGAGCCGCCGAAGCCCGGGTCGGGGTCGCCCCGCAGGAGCGTGAACGGAATCCCGAGGGCCGCCGCAAGGGACTGCATCGGCCCGCTTCCGACGCCGTGGAGCGCGTCGTACACCAGGTGCGGCCGCGCAGCGGAGATCGCGTCGACGTCGATCCGCCGGCGCAGATCGCGCAGGTAGGCCGCCGTGAATCCGAGCGGACGGCGCGAAGGCGGCCTCGCATCGGCGGCCGAAGGCGCGCGCCGCAGCAGGATCGAGGCGACCCGGCGCTCCAGATCCCGGGTCATCTCGAGCGGCGCCGATCCCCCGCCGGCCGCCACGACCTTCAGCCCCTGGTAGGCCGGGGGGTTGTGGCTGGCCGTGACGATCAGGCCCGCCGCGGCGCGCCGCGTGCGCACCGCGTGGCAGGCCACCGGGGTCGGGACCGGCCCGTCTCCGCGCAGCACGGTGCGACCCCCGCCGGCCAGGACGCCGGCGCACTGGCCGGCGATCTCCGCCCCGAGGAAGCGGGTGTCGTGGGCGACGACCACCGGCCCGGGGAGGCCCCGGGCGTCGAGCTGCTCCACCAGGGCGAGCGCCACGGCCCGAGCCCCGGCGAAGTGGAAGTCCTCCCCGAGGATTCCTCGCCAACCGCTCGTTCCGAAACGAACCTCGGCGAGCTTCGCCTTCCGACTCACGCGTGACTCGTGCGGCTCACGCGGCTCCGAACTTCTCCACCATCTTCTTCTCGACGGCCGGAGGCACCCACTCCGAGATGTCGGTGCCGAAGCTCACGAGCTCCTTCAGGCGGCTCGAGCTCACGTAGAAGTACTCCTGGCTCGTCATCAGGAAGAGCGTCTCGACCTCGGGGCGCATGTGCCGGTTCATCAAGGCCATCTCGAACTCGTACTCGAAGTCCGACGTGGCGCGGAGGCCCCGGATGATGGTGCTGGCACCGATCTCCCGGGCGTAGTCGACCACGAGCCCCTGGAACGCGGTGATGCGGACGTCCGGGTAGTCGCCGAGGACGCCTTCGAGCATCTCGATGCGCTCTTCCACCGTGAAGGTGCCGGTCTTCTTCACGTTGTGCGCGACCGCGACGGTCAGATTGGGGAAGACCCGGCGTGCCCGCTCGACGAGGTCGAGGTGTCCGTTGGTCAGCGGGTCGAAGCTCGCCGGGAACAGGGCATGGCCCGTCTTGCTGTCATGATGGCTGTCGCTCACCCTCGCTCTCACTCCTCGCTGGTCTCGCCGGGCACCCTGCCGGTTTCGCCGGCTTCGCCGGTTTCGCCGGTTTCGGGGGTCCCGGGGCGCGGCGCGAACCGGATCAGCAGCGTATCGCCGTACGTTCGCCGATCCAGCTCCACCCACCCGGGCGTCCCTCCGGGAGGATGCCGGCGACTGGCCTCGAACACCACCACCCCGTCGGGGGCCACCAGATCGGACGTCGCCAACGCCTGGAGCGCAGCCGGCCCGTCGGGGGATTCGTAGGGCGGGTCCATCAGCACCAGATCGTAGGGAGGGTCACCCGGGCGCTTCGCCCGGGCAAAGCGCCCGATCACGCTGCGTGCGGCGCCTCGATGCACGCGGCTGCGCTCCCCGAGGTCCAGGTCGTCGAGGTTGCGGTGCAGACACGCGAGCGCCCCGGCATTGCGCTCGACGAAGTCGACGTGCGCGGCGCCGCGCGACAGGGCTTCGATTCCGAGCGCTCCACTCCCGGCGAACACGTCGAGCGCGCGCACTCCCTCGAGGGAGCCGAGGATCGCGAACAGGGACTCCCGAACGCGGTCGGTCGTCGGCCGCACGCCGCGCCCCGCGGGCACCCGAATGGACCGACCGCGCAACGTGCCGCCCGTCACTCGCATGTTCGCCTCGTGGCCGTTCTCATCCACACCATGATGCGTCGCGCCGATGGTTTGCGCCCAACACGGGCTGCCACACGGGCTGACACTCGGGCTGACACACGGGCTGACACTCGGGCTCGCACCCCGCTCTCACGATGCCGCCGTTCACGGAATCTTCGCGACGCAATTTCGCACGATTCGCGTTGCTGCCGGGAGCCCGGCACCCTAGAATCCGCGGCCCGGAAACGGACGCGAATTCGTCACTCGTCGCGTTCCGCTCAACCATCCACCGCAGCCGCAGTCGTTCGTTCGCCGTCGCGACCGCCGAGCCCGGCTCGACGGTGGGACAGCCGTCAGGAGAGTCCGCAGCATGTCGAAGGGGGTCGTGGATCGCGCTAAGAGGAAGCTTCCCGATCGCCTCGCAGAGGTTCGCGGCGATCGCTCCCAGCGCCAGTTTGCGCGCGACGTCGGCGTGTTCCAGCAGAACGTGAACCGCTACGAGAACGGCACGACTCCCCACACGGACTTCCTGATCCAGCTCGCGCTGAAGGAGCAGGTCTCCCTCGACTGGCTGCTCCTCGGCAAGGGAAGGATGCGCCGCTCGCGCTAGCGCGACGCTTCGTCCCCACGTCGTTCCCGCGCCGTCCCCACGAGAAGGACGAAACCAGGGAAGTTTTCTTCCGTCCGCCTCGGCACGCGCGACCGGCAGGGAGCACGCAGAGTCGGGCCGAAGCCCGCTCCCGCGGGAGCGATCCCCGCCCGCTCCGGGTCGGGGCACGCATCTTGCGGAGACGGGGGGCATGCTCGCACTCCTCGTCACGACGACCCTGCTGCTCTCCGCCGCCGACCACTGGACGACGTACCTGTGCCTGCGAAGCCCGGTAAAGGGCTTCGAGGTCACCGAGGCCAACCCCCTCGCCGCCTGGCTGTTCTCGAATCTCGGCCTCGTGGAGGGGCTCATCCTCGACAGCGTGGTCACCGTGCTCGCCCTGACCTTCCTGGTCGTGACCGATCGCCTCCCCTCGGGCGTGAAGACTGCCTTCCTGGTGACGGTGGTGGCATGGACGGGCGCCGCCGTCGTGAACAACCTGCGGGCCATCGACGCGCTGTCGCTGTCCCCTCTGGGCTGAGCCACTGGCGGGGCTGACCGACTGGAGGGGCTGACTCACCGGAGGGGCTGACCGGCCGGGGGCCTCAGTCCCGGGCCAGCGCGGCGGCGAATCCGTCGAGGGCGTCCATGGCCGCGCGGTCCGAGCCCGCGTAGCCGTTCACGATCACCGAGAAGACCACCTCGCGCCCGCCCGGGCTCCGCGCGTAGCCGGACAGGCTGGTCGCGCCCGAGAGCAGGCCCGTCTTCGCGCGCACGCGGTCCACCGCCCCGAGCGCGCGCTTCTCGAGAGTGCCGTCGGCCGCGGCGATCGGCAGGCCCGCCGTCAGCTCCGGTCCGATGCGGAAGCTGCGATCGGCGAGGCGCAGCGTCTCGACCAGCAGGCGCGCCGACACCTGGTTGCCCCGCGAGAGGCCCGAGCCGTCGACGAAGCGATGGCCGTCGAGGGACAGTCCCGCCGAGCCGAGCGCCGCGCGCAGCGACAGCGTCCCCGCCGCGAAGCTCCCGGGGCGCGTGCCCCCCTCGACGCCGAGCGACTTGAGCAGCGACTCGGCGATCACGTTCGTCGAGTACTTGAGGAAGAGCCGGACGATCTCGGCCAGGGGACGGCCCTCGTGCACGTGGAAGGGAACGGCCGTCCCCGGCACCGGACCCACCTCGACGTCGCCGTCCACCACGATGCCCGTCGCCTCGAGCTGGCGTCGCAGCACGTGGCCGGCGTAGCGCGCGGGCTGGCTCACGCTGCGCCAGATCTCGCGCGCCTCGGCTCGGCTCCCGATGCGCCCGCGGACGACCACACGATCGCCCATCGCCTGGGGAACCCGGCTCACCTCGAGCTCGCGACGATCGCCCGCGACGGTCTGCACCCGGGCGTCGAGGGTCAGGTACGGAACCGGGGGATCGAGGAGCACCTCGGCCGACTGGCCCGGCAGGCGCGGCCGCACGCGCACCTGGAAGGCGCCGTAGTTCGCCATCAACGCACCGACGGGTGCGTGATAGGCGCGCGCGGTGGGGTCGCCCCAGGAGGGGTGCCAGCGCTGATCGTCGAACAGCGACTCGTCCAGGCGGATCGCACCCGAGACGCGACGCAGCCCCTCCAGACGCAGATCGGAAGCCAGTCGCCACCACTCCTCGGAGGTGAGCGTCGGGTCTCCTCCACCGCGCACGTAGAGCATCGGCACCGCGCCCGTGCCATCGAGCGGGGCCGACGTCAGCACCTCGGTCTCGAACTGGTGGGCCGGACCGAAGCGCGAGAGCGCCGCCACGGCCGTCAGCACCTTCTGGTTCGAAGCGGGAACCAGCGGGCGGTCGGGCTGACGGGCGAAGAGCACGGCGCCGGACTCGCGCTCCACCACCAGGGCCGTCACGGCGGCACCGTTCAGGCCGGGCACCTCGAGGCTCGCCTGCAGACGCTTCGGGAGCCCTGCGGCCCCTGCACCGAGGGGCTGCAGCACGAGCCCGGCGAGGCCCGCGCAGGCGAGCCGGCGGCACGTGGCAGCAGCCTTCTCACTGCAGCCGCGACCGCCGCCGCGCCCGCGGCGCACGCGTCCCCCGAGAACGAGGCCGATGGCCTCGCCGATTGCGGCGCTCATGGCCCGCACCCCCTCATCGCTTGACGGGGTCGAACGTATCCCCGAGCCTCGGCCCCAGCAATCGTCCGGGGGGAACGACGGCTGTGCTCAACGGCATCTGGCTCGCGCTCGTCCTGATCGCAGTCGGAGTCGGCGCCTACGCCGGCACCATGGAGGCCGTCTCCAAGGCCGCCCTCGACCAGGCGGTCTTTGCCATCCAGTTCGTCATCAAGCTGGCGGGCGGCATGGTGCTGTTCCTGGGTCTCGTGCGCGCCGCTTCGGCGGGCGGGCTGATGCAGCTCGTGGTGAGGGGTCTGCGCCCGCTGCTGCGGCGGCTCTTCCCCGACGTCCCGGCCGACCACCCCGCCATGAGCGCGATCGTCATGAACTTCGCGGCCAACGTGCTCGGGCTCGGGAATGCGGCCACTCCCTTCGGGCTACGCGCCATGGTCGAGCTCGACAAGCTCAACGCCCATCGAGGCGTCGCGACCAACGCGATGGCGCTCTTCCTCGCGATCAACACCTCGTCGATCGTGCTGCTCCCGCCCACCGGGACGGTGATGGCGCGGGTGGCGACGGGCTCGGAGATCCCATTCGCGATCTGGCTGCCGACGCTCTTCGCGACCCTCTGCTCCACGGTGGTCGCGGTGAGTGCGTGCCTGCTGCTCCAGCGCCTGCCCATGTTCCGCGTTCGACCGCTGGCCGAGCCGCTCGGTGTGGAGGACGCCGCTTCGGTCGACGATCTGCCCGAGCCCGAGATCCCCGAAGCGCCGGAGGGAAGGGTCGGCTGGGCGCGCGGCGCGCTGATCGCCGGCTTCGCCCTGCTCGTCGTGGGCGGCCTGGTGCGCTCCGTGCTGGGAGCCGAGGACGGGGCCGCCTTCCTGCGCGACGAGGTGGCCAGCCACTGGCTGCTCCCGATCCTGATCGCGGCGCTGGCCCTCGTCGCCTTCGCCGGCCGCGTCCCAATCTACGACACCCTCGTGTCGGGCGGGAAGGAAGGGCTGCTCGTCTCGTTCCGCATCGCGCCCTATCTCGTCGCGATCCTCGTGGCCATCGGGATGTTCCGCGCCTCGGGCGCCCTCGGGCTCCTGATCGGCGCCATCGAGCCGGTCACGAGCCTGATCGGCGTCCCCGGCGAAGCCCTCCCCATGGCGCTGCTGCGGCCGCTCTCGGGATCGGGAGCGTTCGCGATCATGGCCGAGATCCTGGAGGCCAACGGCCCCGACACCTTCGTCGGCCTGCTGACGAGCACCTTCCAGGGGTCCACCGAGACGACCTTCTACGTGCTCGCCGTGTACCTCGGCGCCGCCAGCATCCGGGATTCGCGTCACATCCTGCCCGCATGCCTGCTCGGCGACCTCGCGGGCTTCGCCGGTGCCATCGTCGCCTGCCACTTCTTCTTCGGCGCCCTGGCGTGATCGCCCCGGAGCCAGCGCACTGATGGACCGACCCGAGCTCGCCCGTGTCGTCCGCGAGCGGCTGGGGCGCGAGATCGAGGCGCACGAAGACCTGGCGGCGGGGCTCGGACTGCGGCGCTTCGTGCGGCTCCACCTCGACGGACCGCCGGGCCGCGTGATCGCTCGCATCGAAGCCGACGAGGATCCGGCGGGACGGCCGGCGGACGTCGCACCCGAGCCGGCCCTCGAGCCGATCCGCAGCGTGCTCGAGGCGGCGGGGCTCCCGGTGCCGCGCAGCCACGCCCACCTGCCGGACCTGGGCCTCGACCTGCTCGAAGATCTCGGCGACGAGAGCCTCTTCGTCGCCGCCTCGCGCGAGCCCACGCGCACGACGGAGTGGCTGCGAGAGGCCTGCGCCCTGCTCCCTCGGCTCCAGTCCGTGGGCGACCCGGGGGGCGTCCCCGCCTTCTCGCGCCGGCTCGACGCGGCGCTCTTCACGTACAAGGGCGCACTCTTCGCTCGCCACAGCCTGCCCCTCGCTCTCGCGCGCCCGGCGCGAGCCACGGAGCGGCGTGTCGTCGAGGCGGCCTTCGAACGCATCGCCGGCCTCGTCGAGCCCGCGCCGCTGCGGCTCTCCCACCGCGACTTCCAGAGCCAGAACCTGTTGCTGCGCGAGGACGGCTCGCTCGTGATGATCGATCTCCAGGGCGCCTTCCTGGCTCCGCCGGAGTACGACCTCGTGTGCCTGCTGCGCGACTCCTATCTGGACGTGGGCGAGTCGAGCGTCTCGGCCCTCGTCGCCGAGACGCGCGCCGCACTGCCCGACCCGCCCTCCCCCGACGAGTTCGACTGGCGCTTCGATCTCCTCACGCTGACGCGCAAGGGCAAGGACCACGCCCGCTTCCTCGACGTCGGCCTGCGGCGCGACGACCCGCGCTGGCTCGCCCACCTTCCGATCACCGGGCGGGTGCTCGCGGCCGCGGCGGCCCGCGCCGCCGAACGCGACGCCGCCTTCGCCGACCTGGCCGAGCTCCTGGCCGCACTCCCCACCGACGACGCGGAGGTCCGCCGCCGCCTGGAGGGCCTCGCCGGATCGGACACGGAGGCCCCGTGCGGGCGATGATCGTGGCGGCGGGGCTCGGCTCCCGCCTGCAGCCCCTCACGAACCACCGCGCCAAGCCCGCCGTGCCCGTGCGCGGGCTCCCGCTGATCGCCTACAACCTCGAGCTGCTGTACGCGGCCGGCGCCGAGGAGGTGGTGATCAACCTCCACCACCTGCCGGAGACGCTGCGCGAAGCGGCCGAACGGAGCCGGCCCGAAGGCCTGCGCATCCACTTCTCCCACGAGCCGGAGCTCCTGCACACCGGGGGCGCGATCGCCCGGGTCGCGGACTTCCTGCGCGAGAGCGACCCCTGCGTGGTGGTCGGGGGAGACATGATCCTGGACGTCGACCTGCCGGCGTTCGTGGCCGGCCACCGCGCCTCCGGCCGCGAGGTGTCGATGGTGCTCGCCGAGCATCCGCGCATGGCGGACTTCGGCAGCATCGGTCTCGATGCCGAGGGACGCCTCGCGCGCGTCGCCAGCCGCTTCGACCTGGGGGGCGAGAGCCAGGCGGGCGTGTATACCTGGCTCAACGTGATCTCCCCCCGCGCCTTCGAGACGCTCCCGAGCGAGTCGCGCTTCAACCACCTCGACGACTGGTGGGCGCCGGCCCACGCCGAGCGCCGGCTCGACGTGGGCGGCGCCGTGCTCGGGCCCTCCGAGTGCGCGTGGCAGCCGGTGGGCACGCCCGAGGAGTACCTCGAGGCCAACCTGCACCCGCTCCCCCTGCGCTACCTCGACGCCGATCGCCGGGCGGAAGCGCTCGGCGTCCGACTCGAGGCGGGCTCGGTGGTGGGTGCGGGGGCACGCCTCGGCGAGGGCTGCACCCTCGAGGACGCCGTCGTCTGGGACGGGGAGACGGTCCCGGCCGGCGCGCGACTGTCTCGCGGCGTCTTCGCCGAAGGCCGCTTCCACCCGGTTCCGAAGAACGATCGCGAGGCGGAATGACCGAGCTCCTCTGCGTCGGAACCAGCGACGCGTTCGCGTCGGCGGGGCGTCGCCAGTCGGCCTACCTGGTCCGAGGACGCGGCGGGAGCGTGCTCCTCGACTGCGGCCCCACCACCGGGGGCGGCCTCGCGAGTCTCGGCATCGATCGCGACGAGATCGCCGCCATCGCCATCTCGCACTTCCACGCCGACCACTTCGCCGGCCTGCCGCTGCTGCTCCTCGCCACCCACTACCAGGAGCGCCGCACCGAGCCGCTCACGATCCTCGGCCCGCCCGACGTCGAGGCCCGGGTTCGGCGGCTGGCCGACGCCATGGGGCATCCCATCGAGGACTCGGAGCTCGGCTACCCGCTGCACTTCCGGGAGCTGGCCCTGGATGCTTCGCGGCCGGCCGGCCCCTTCGCGGTGACGGCGTTCGAGACCCACCACTCGCCCGCCAGCCATCCCCACGGGCTCGTCGTCGAGGCCGAGGGCCGGCGGGTGGTCTACTCCGGCGACACCGGCTGGTTCGACGCCCTCCCCGGCCACGCCGGCGACGCGGATCTCTTCCTGTGCGAGTGCACCTTCCCGGACCCCAGGACGCCCTTTCATATGAGCCTCGAGGAGCTCGACCGGCGTCGCCACGAGTTCCGGGCGGGGCGCATGCTCTTGACCCATCTCGGCCAGGAGATGCGCGAACTGGCCGATCCGGCGGGCTTCGAGCGCGCCGACGACGGGGCGCGCTACGAGCTCTGACGCGGAAGCGGGCGGCCGGTCCCCGGTGCGGCCCACTCGCCGAGCACGGTCGCGCGGCGCGCGCCGGTGCAGCGCGGCAGGTGGTTCGGGATCCCGAGCATGGCGTTCCGCCCCATCAACGAGAAGGCCATCGCCTCCGCCGCGTCGGCGGGCACGCCCACCGCATCGAAGGGCAAGACCGGAACGCCGCCCAGGCGCTCGCGGAGTGCCGCCATCAAGGTGGGGTTCTTCACGCCGCCGCCGCCGACCAGGACCCGATCGGGCGCCGCGAGGAAGCGCCGCACCGCCTCGGCGACGCTCTCGGCCGTGAACGCGACGAGCGTGGCGAGCAGGTCGTCGGGCGCGCGATCCGCCGCCAGGAAGCGCTTGGCGAGTGCCGCGGCCTCGGCGCTCCCGTAGCGCTCGCGGCCCGTCGATTTGGGCGGCGCGCGCCGCAGGAACTCGTCGTCCAGGAGCTCGGCGAGCAGCGCCTCGTCGACGCTGCCCGCGGCAGCGCGGGCCCCGTCCCGATCGAGTCGTTCGTCTCCCCGCGAGATCTCGACCATCACGCCGTCGAGCAGTGCGTTCGCTGGCCCGACGTCGAAGGCCACGACGGCGTCGGGATCGCCGCCGCGGGGAAGCCACGTCACGTTGGCCATGCCCCCGAGATTCAGCACCAGCCGCGACTCGTCGGGGTCGCCCATCGCCTCGTGGTGGAACAGCGGCGCGAGTGGAGCGCCTTCGCCACCGGCCGCGAGATCGCGCGCGCGAAAGTCGGCGAGCGTCGCAATCCCGGTGCGCTCGGCGATCACCGAGGGGTCCCCGATCTGGAGGCTCGCGCGATGCTCGGGATGGTGGGCCACCGTCTGGCCGTGGGACGCGATCGCGTCGACGCTCGAGGCGTCGACCCCCGCCGCTTCCAGGAGCGACAGCGCGGCTGCGGCGAACTGCTCGCCGATCTCGACGTCGAGCGCCGAGAGCTCGCGCAGCACCGAGACGCCGGGAAGCTCGCCAGCCGCGAGGCGATGGATGCGCTCCTGGAGCGCCGGCTCGAGGCCGGACTCCCGGAAGGCCACCAGCTCGAAGGGCCGGGCTCCGGGTGCGTCCGGCCAGTCGACCAGGGCCGCATCGATTCCATCGGCGGAGGTCCCCGACATCAGACCCAGCACGCGCATCCCGGCAGGGTAGGCGCTGATTCGGGCCCCGCCGCACCTGACTCGGAGGCTGCGCCGATTGACAGCAGGGGGCCCGGCACCGATCATCCGCGCGGTCCACCCGGTCGGTCCCGCGGGGGCATACGCATCGCTTCCTGTTGGATCTCAATCGAGGGATCCGTCACTCGTGGCGAGACGCGACCCTGAGACGCTGACTCCTTCGAGGAGTCCGTCGCGCGGTGCGGCAGGCGAGAGCCCGCCGACCCGAACGGGAAGGCCGCCAAGACATGGAGCCCACCTGGTGCAAGCCACCAGGGATCGAGCCACCCCTGCAGACCGACCGGGAGGGCCGCGAAGGCCCGACAAGACCGAAGGGCCGCGAAGGCCCGACAAAACCGAAGGGCCGCGCCCGACAAGGGGACGCACCACCGCGTTTGCCAGGCTGCACCCACGGAGATGCCATGAACGATTCCTCTCGCACCCAGGGCCTGCTGATCTGTGGCGCCGCGGTGCTCCTCGGCCTCGTCTTCCTGTCCGGACTCCTGAACGGCGCCTGGTGGGCCGTGGCGATCCCGGTCGGGATCCTGCTCGCCTTCGTGCTGGGCCTCACCTTCTGGGTGGGCTGGACCATCGCGACCGTCCAGATCGAGCCCGAGCCGAGCCCCGATGCGCCGGCGCCGCCCGAGAGCGGCGCCGCCTCCGAGAGTCCGGAGCAGAGCTGAGCCCATGCGCATCGCGCTGCTGACCTACCGGGGCAACATGTATTGCGGCGGTCAGGGGATCTACGCCGCCTACCTGGCCCGGGAGTGGAAGGCCGCCGGCCACGACGTCCACGTGATCGCGGGTCCACCGCTGCCGTCCCTCGAGGACGACATCCCGCTCCACGTGATCCCGAACCAGAACGTGTTCGGTCAGCCGCTGCGCGACTGGGCCCGCCAGCCCGGCACGGACCCGCTGAGCCTGCTCCAGAGCCCGCTCGACCTGTGGGAGCTCGGCGTCTCGCGCTTCGGCGTGTTCCCGGAGATGCAGACCTTCGGCGTCCGCCTCTTGATGCGCTGGCGCGAGCTGATGGCGCGGCACCGGTTCGACGTGGTGTTCGACAACCAGTGCCTGAGCTGGGGGCTGCTCGGGATCCAGGCCACCGGCGTGCCCGTGGTGTCGGTGATCCATCACCCGCTGCACATCGATCGCGAGGCCGACTTCGCCATCGACCCGCGTTTGGTCAAGAAGGTCAAGCGGACGCTCTACTTCCCGCTCCTGATGCAGCAGATCGTGGCCCCGCGCCTGTCCCGCATCGTGACGGTGAGCGACGCCTCGCGCATCGAGATCGAGCGCTACTTCGGGATCCCCGAGCGCGACGTCGACGTCGTCCACAACGGCACCGATGCCGAGCTCTTCCGCCCCGTGCCCGGCGTCGAGAAGGAGACCGATCTCATCTTCGTCGGCCGCACCGAGGATCGTAAGAAGGGCATCGGCACCCTGCTCGAGGCGCTCTCCCATCTCCCGCCGAGCGTGCGGCTGAAGATCGTGGACGGCCGCATCCCCGAGAACGGGCTCGTTCCCCGGCTGATCCGCAAGCACCGCCTCGAGGGCCGCGTCGTGATCCAGAACCGCTTCCTCGAGATCGACGAGCTGGTGCGCGAGTATTCGACCGGCCGGATCGCCGTCGTACCCTCGTTCTTCGAGGGCTTCGGCTTCCCCGCCAGCGAGGCCATGGCCTGCGGTCTTCCCGTGGTCGCCAACGCGGCGGGCGCCCTCCCCGAGGTGGTGGGCCCCGACGGCGAGGCTGGCCGGCTCGTTCCGCCCCGCGATGCCAAGGCCCTGGCCGCGGCCATCTCGGACATCCTCGCCGAGCCGGACGGGGCTGTGCGCCTCGGCCGCGCCGCCCGCGCGCGCGTCCTCGAGACCTTCCGCTGGAGCGACGCGGCCCGCAAGCTGGTGGACGTGTTCGAGGAGACGCGACGTGCTGCTCACGGTCGATCTCGAGCGGCTTGACATCCGGCCGGGAGACCGGCTGCTGGATGCCGGATGCGGCGAGGGCCGCCACTGCTTCGGCGCCCTCGAGCGCGGCGCCTCGGTCGTGGGCCTCGACCTCGACCTTCCGTCGCTGCGCATGGCGCGCGGGGCCCTGCGGGATCGGGCCGAGGAGAAGGGCGCGCTCGGGGCCGTGCTCCAGGGCAACGTGTTCCAGCTCCCCTTCGACGACGGCTGCTTCGACAAGGTGATCTGCTCGGAGGTGATGGAGCACGTCCACGACTACGTGGGCGCCGCGCGGGAGCTCGCGCGGGTGACCCGCCCGGGCGGGCGCGTCGCGATCACGATTCCCACCGCGACCAGCGAGCACCTCTACCTGCGGCTGGGCGACGACTACTTCGAGAGCCCGGGCGGACACATCCGCATCTTCCGGCCCCGCGAGCTCGCGCGCGGGCTTTCGCGAGCCGGCTTCTCGGTGGAGGCCGTGAGCTTCGCCCACGGGCTGCACACGCCCTACTGGGTGCTGCGCTCGATCGCGGGGCTGCCCGACGCCGATCGCAGCCGGCTGGTGCGCGGCTATCGCTTCATGCTGATCCGGGCCACGGCCTCCCGCTGGATGGACTGGCTCGAGAAGCACGTGCTGAACTTCGTCTGCCCGAAGAGCCTCGTGCTCTACGGCACGCGCCAGGTATGACGGCCGGCCTTCGGACCACCGGGAGCGACGAGCGTCCTCTGCGCATCGCCTTCGTGGCCTACCGGGGCAACATGCAGTGCGGAGGCCAGGGCATCTACCTGTGGTTCCTGGCGCGCGAGCTGTCCCGCCTGGGCCATCACGTCGACGTCTTCGTCGGGCCACCCTACCCCGACCCGATGCCCTTCGCGCACCGCGTCTCCCGCCTGCCCAACGAGCAGTTCTGGGCGAAGTGGTTCCTGAAGGACAAGTCGCAGTTCGTGCTGCGGCCGGACCCTCTGCGCATCTTCCAGCCGCTGAACGCCTACGAGCTGATGGCCAGCCGCCTGGGCTTCCTGCCCGAGCCCTTCGCGTTCAGCGTCCGGGCCCTGCGCGCCCTCGCCGGGCGCGTGCGTGAGGGACAAGCCTACGACGTCGTTCACGACGTGCAGTGCCTGGGCTACGGCCTGCTCGGGATCCGCGCACTCGGCGTGCCGGTGGTCACGACCGTGCACCATCCGCTCACCGTCGACCGGCGTCTCTCGTTCCTGCGCGACGAGACCCTCACCGATCGCATCGGGACCGCACAGTTCTACCCGATCGGCATGCAGGCGTTCGTGGCCCGGCGACTCGACCGCGTGCTCACCTCCTCCGAGACCAGCGCCGACCAGATCGAGGCCGACTTCGGCGTCGACCGTTCGCGCATCGCGAACGTCGGCAACGGGCTCGACACCGAGCTCTTCTCACCGGACGAGAGCGTCGCGCGGGACCCGCGCCTCGTCGTCTGCGTGGGTCGCGCCGCCGACCCGACCAAGGGGATCCGCACCCTGATCGACGCGCTCGCCCGCATGCCGGACGTCCACCTCACCCTGGTGGACCGCGAGCAGAGCGAGGCCCGCAAGTGGGCCCAGGCCCGGGGCTGTGGCGATCGTCTCACGGTCACGGGCCGGATCGAGAACGACGAGCTGGTCGCGCTCTACCGCCGCGCCGCGCTCTTGATCTCGCCGTCCCGCCACGAGGGGTTCGGCCTGCCGGCGGCCGAGGCGATGGCCTGCGGCACGCCGGTCGTGGC
>JASJCN010000336.1 GCA_030065975.1 Myxococcota bacterium | reverse complement strand
ACCGCGCGGGTCGAGCACCGCGAAGCCGCCGTCGGGCAGGACGACGAGACCGACCGGATTCACGAAGACCGGGTCGTAGCGGACGCGCGAAAGGATCTCGCCGTGGCGGTCGATGCGCAGCACGTGGCTGCCGCTCACGCCCTGGCTCGCGAGGACCCGGGCGCCGCCGTCGGGGAGCGCGAGGATCGCCGTCGAGACGATGCCGTTCGGGTCGAGGATCTGTTCGTACGCGCGCGCCCAGCGCTGGTCGGACCCGATCGCGGCCGGTGCGGCTGCGGCGGGTGCATGCAGGCTCCGTGCCGCGGCCGCGGCGGCCGCGGGGGCGCCGCCGGTCCGCTCGTCGGCGCCCGGCGCGAAGAGCGGGTCGGTCTCGAGGGCGAGCAGCGGGAAGCCCAGCAGCTCGAGGTTCAGGCCGCCGGTCAGCTCGGCGCCGTGGTGCATGCGCCAGACGGGCGTCTGCAGCGGCGTGACGTCGAGCGCTCCGTAGGCGTGAGCGTTCAGGAACGCGCCGACGCCGGTGTTGCAGTACGGGTACGCTGCACCCATCCGCAACGTCGCGCGCAGATCGGTGCCGACCTGGATCCCGGCGCCGAGCGCGGTGCCGAGGGTCGGCGGCGTGAACTCGACCGGGTGCGCGTCGCCGTGGCGGTGCTCGCGGATCAAGGGATCGGGCGCGGCCGAGTCGTAGCCGACGGTGACGCCGGCCTCGAAGCGTTTCTGGAAGCCGACCACCGCTCCAGCGGCGAAGCCGCCCTCGAGCGACACGTCGTGCCGCAGCTCGAGATTCAGGTTCAGCGTGGCCGGCCCCATCGGCAGACTCGGCAGCGGGAAGCACAGGTCGTAGAGGGGCTGTGTCCCGCTCACGTCGTCACCCACGCCGGCGCGGATCTCGGCAGTCAGGCTCAGCTCGGTGTCGAGGCTCGCCAGGATCTTCTTGCGGCCCGGTCGCACCTGCACCTGGAGCCTCGGCTTCAGCACGTGACCGGCCACCTGGCCCGACACCGTCACGCCGCCGAAATCGATGCCGTTGAAGCGGATCGGCTGCCCCTGTTCATCGCGCTGGCGGTCCAGGATCGGCTGGAGATCGGGCAGCAGGCTCTCGCGTTCCAGCCGGGTGACCTGCACCGGGTCGTCGACATCCGCCGTGTCGCTGGTGCAGAAGCTCGCGCTCTCGTAGATCGACTCGATGTCGTCCGCGTCGGAGCGGTCGACGAGCAGGTCGTAGCGGACGTGCTCCGGTGGAAACGGGATCTCGCCGCGCGACAGGCCGAGGATGCGGACGAAGTGGGCCGCCTCGGGAACGAACCAGAGCGCGTCGCTGCCGGCGATCAGGTAGACCGTCTCCGCTGGAACGCAGCCAACCGGGCTCGGGCAGAGCTCGTCGATCAGGGCGTCGAGCGACTCGACCGTCTCGCCGTTTCCGTCGTAGATCGGGAGCGTGGGATAGCTCACCTCGATGGCTCCCAGGCGGAGCACGAGCGTGTATTGGGCTCCGGGCTCGTAGGGCGGGGCCGAGGGCGCCCCGTCGCCCGTCACGTTCCACCGGTTGTCGCCGAACTCCTGCTCGGCCATTCCATACGCGAGGTCGAGGCCGCCGCTCCACATCGCGAAGCGAACGCCTTCGCGGACCACCGGCTCCTCGTCGGCATGCACCGTCGTCTGGATGCGCCCGTCCGCGAGCCGCGCGAGCAGCTCGCCGACGTTCGCCTCGGGCAGCTCGAGCGACAGGGTCGCAACACTCGAGGCCGTGCCGTTCGTCGGCACCGCGTCGAACTCGGCAGGCCACACCGAGTCCTCCACGACGCCCAGGTCCTCGTGTCCGACGAGGTCCGGGATCGCACTGGCGGCGGCGAAGCGCGCGCCGATGGTGTCGGTCACGTCGGCGGAAAGTTCGACGCGAACGCGTCCGTCCACGGTGGGGGACTGCGCGAGGAGCTGGAACGCGCTCGGCACGAGCTCGTGGGCGTAGTCGATCACGCCGTCGCAGCTGCCGGGCCGTGCGCTCGGCTCGCGCGGAACGCGAACCTGGGCGTAGGCCGCGTCCGCGAGGACGAGCGACGCCAACAGCGCGGCGAGCGCGCGGAGCCAGGGGCAGCCCGCGCGAAGGGCGCTCCCAGAGGTCCGAACGGTGGGGGATCGGTCGAGGGTCGAGATGGATCGCATGGCGGCTCCCTGTCGATGGAGTCCGCAAGCTATGGCCGACCTGCAGCGGGCGACATGGCGAGTTTGCCGTCCGATCCGTTTCGGGGGTCCAGCGACCGTTCCACCTGCGGCGCATGGTCATCTTGTCGCATGTCGTCCTGGCAGGGCTGCGGCGCTGCTATCCTGTTCAGGACCGGGTTCGGGGGCAGGGAGCAGGCCGCGATGGGCGACTGGGTCGAGCTGATCGAGCGCTGCTACGACCTGTCCCCGGACGACGCCGACTGGGGTCATCGGATCGCAGAGGCTGCGCTGCCGCTGTTCGGCGCGGGTCTCCCGGTCGGCCTCTTCGTGGCCGGGATCGACACGGGCAGCCCCGTGGTCGAGCAGGTCGAGACCTCCGGCTCCGCCGCCGCGCGTGCGCTCACGAAGCGCATCCACGATGCGGCGCCTTCGCACGTGCTCGACCTTGTCTGGCGCACTGGAGGCGTCGTCAGCTCGCTGAGCGAGCGCGTCTTCGCGGCGGCGCCCGAGGTACGGAGCGAGCTCGCGAAGGCGACCGGACGCGTCGGCGCCGACTTCGTGAACGTCTCGGGCCATGTCGATGCGGACCGCATCGTGCTGCTGTCGTCGGCCAGGATCGAGGAGACCCGCACGTCACCCGCGGAGCGGCGTTGTTGGCACCGGGCGATCGCGCACGTGGCCGCGGGGTGTCGGCTGCGCCGTCGGGTCAGCGAAGTCCCCTTCGAGGGGGTGTTCGAGCCCGACGGACGGGTTCGCGAACTGCGGGGTCGCGCGCGCAACGAGAACGCGCGGGATGCCCTGCGCCATGCCGTGGCGGCGATCGACCGGGCCCGGACCTCCGCGGCGCGCGACGACCCCGATCTGGGTCTCGCGAACTGGCAGGGTCTGGTGTCCGGGCGGTGGAGCCTCGTCGATCGCTTCGACAGCGATGGCCGCCGCTTCCTCGTCGCGATCCCGAACGAGCCGAGCACGCTCGACCCGCGCGGCCTGACCCGGCGGGAGGCGCAGGTCGCGGAGCTGGTCGGAACCGGGCGATCGACCAAGGAGATCGCGTACGACCTCGGGCTCTCGCTCTCGACCGTGACGATGGCCGCGACGCGCGCCGCCCGGAAGTTCGGTCTGCGCTCCCGCGCCGAGCTCGCGGCCTTCTTCGCCCCCTGCGGAGCCCGGAGCCGGCTCCGCGAGGCGCGGATCGGCGATCAGCCGGTGCTGGTCGGCTGCCACGCGGTGCTCGATCCGGCCCTGTCCGAGCGGCTCACGCGTGCGGAGCGGGAGGTCGCGGAGCTGGTCGTCTCGGGTCGCTCGAACGCCGAGATCGCGCGGCTCCGCGGAACGGCGCAGAACACGGTCGCGAACCAGGTCGCCTCGATCTTTCGCAAGCTGAGCATCCAATCGCGCACCGAGCTCGGCGCCGGGGCGCTCCCCGCGGCGCGCGATTCGCGGGAATCCGGAACGCGCTGATCGGGCACTCAGATTTCGGCCTCTTCGGGAGTGATCGTCCCCGCCGAGATCGACGACCGGCGGTTCTTCGTTCTCGACGTGAGCGAGGGGGACTAACGGGATCGCGCCTGCTTCGACGAGGTTAGGTGACCCCTGCGTCCCGTGCAGATTCCTGTTCCGTCCTCCAAGAACCCTCTGATACGGTGGGCGGATGACGGCCCCTGACGCCCCGAGCGGAAGGACCTGTGATCGTCTGGTGGTCTCCCTGCTGGCCTTGTTCGCCATCTGGACGGTGGCGGCCCAGTTCGCGCTGCTCGCCCACTGGAGCTTCCATCAACTCGTCCTCGTGGGGGGGAGTGGGGTGGCCCTGGCGCTCCTGGGTGCCGGTGGGTGGATCGGAAGAGGCGCCCTCACCGGTCGGCGGGCCGCTTCCTCGGCTCCCCGAACGCGGAGCGGAGGCTCTCCTGGCGCTCGCGTCGGTCTCCTCCTGTTATGCGGGGGGTGCGGTCTGGTTTCGCTGCTGGTTTCTCGCCCGGACCTCGACGACGTCGGCTACGTCTCGAGGGCCGTCTACTTCCTCGAGCACCCCCACGTTCCGCTGGATCTCGCCTATCACGACCACGGACTGATCGATTTCCCGGCCGAGTACCCGCTCATGCTCGCCTACAGCCTCGAGCTGTTGTGGGCGGCGATCTCGTACCTGACCCAGATCCCGTTCATCACCCTGTATCACTCCGTCGGCTCGGCGTTGGGCGGAGCGCTGATTCCTGCCGCCACCTACATGGCCGTCAGCCGCTTCGTGGCGCGCCCCCACCATGCCCTCCTCGGATGTGCCGCGGTGGTCGCGTACCTCTGCCTGGATGGCTCGACCCATCGCACCTTCGGGAACTTTGCGTTCGTGAGGATCTGGCAAGGCAAGGTGATGCTGATGGCGGTGGCTCTGCCGGTCTTCACGGCGTTGTCCGTCGATTGGTTGCGCCGGCCGTCGTGGCTCGGTTGGCTGAAGGTCTCGACCGTGGGAATCGCCGCATCGGGCTTGAGTGGAAGTGCGTTCTTCCTGCTGCCGACCCTGTCCTTGTGGCTCGCCGCGGGTCACCTGCTGGAGAGGGGTTGGTCGCGGGAGGCGTCGGGTCGAGTGATCGCCTACGGAAGCTCCCTCGTCTATCTGGTCGCGATCGCACTCGTGGTGTGGTCCTCGACGAGCCGAAGCGAATTCGAGTATCTGGGATTCTCGATCTTCCCTGAGACCTTTCTGGGGCAGGCAGCCCTCGTCCTGGGCGGCGCCCCGCCGGTCACCGGGATCGTGATGGCCTTCGCGGCGGGCTGCCTGTTCCTGCTTCCCACCGGAGATCGCCGATTCCTGGGCGGCTGGATCCTGGCGGCCGTCGTACTGGCGTTGAATCCGCTCGCGATGTCCCTCCTCGTGGAGACCCTCACGACGACGAACGCCTACTGGCGCCTCTTCTACACACTTCCTTTTCCTCTCCTGGTGGGCGTTGGCGCCGGCTCTCTTGCGGCCCGAGCGGAGATGTCCGAGTTCCGTTCGCTCTGCGCCTCGGCTGCCGCGCTGCTCCTGGCCGCGGGTCTCCAATTCGCCGCCGCCACCAAGACTCCCCTCGCTGGCGAGAGATTCGCTCTGGGGCCGAAGCTGGCTCCCATGCTTCGTCTGGAGGTCGAAGCCATCGTGGAACGGGCGCGGCCCGGTCCGATGCTGGCGCCCACGGCGGTCAGCTCGGTCTTGCCGATCCTGACCAGCGCCCATCCCCAGGTGGTGGTACGCGGCTACTTCATCCGCCACTTCGCCGCGGAAGCTGGGCTCCCCGAGGTGGCGGAGTCGAGGATCCGAGCGGTCATGGCGGTGACGACCGCCAAGACCACGAACCTCGCCGACGTGGAGGTGCTTCTGGAGCAGGGCCTCGAGAACGTCGTGTGTACGACCAGGGCCACCAAGAACGAGGAGCTGCGCGAGCGGTTGAAGGAGGCCGGCATGCTGCCCGCGCTGCGTACTCCTCGCTACGTCTTGTTCATCCGTTCCGCAGAGGATGCAGGAGGCACTCGCGCGGGGACCTAGAAGCCTCGGAGATCCGCGCCGGGCTCGCTTCCTGAAGGCCCCCGGTATAGGCTGGACCCGGGCGGCCGGTTGAGTTCCCGGGGAGCCGTCGTTGGGGAGGGCCATGCCGCGCGTCCCTGAAGCCGATCTCGACCTCGTCATTCCTGTCTACAACGAAGAGAGGGTGCTGCCCGCACTGCTTCGGCGCTTGGATGAGGTGTTTTCGCCGGAGACCCTCGAAGCGAACGGGATCGGCCGGATTCGGTATCGATTCGTCGACGATGGCAGCCAGGATCGCTCGGCCGAGATCCTGGCCACGCACAGCGGAATCAACGACCGGGTCGTGGTC
>JASJCN010000335.1 GCA_030065975.1 Myxococcota bacterium | reverse complement strand
CGCACTGGCACTCCTCCTTTCGGCCCCGGCCCTCGGGCTCGGTCGCGAGAACGACCCCTACTTCAAGGCCGGCCGGGAGGCGGTCGCGCGCTCGCGAGCGTTGCTGCCCGTAGGCCCGCCGGCCCGCAACGTGATCCTCTTCATCGGCGACGGCATGGACGGAACCACCGTCACCGCGGCCCGCATCCTGGAAGGCCAGCTGCGGGGGGAGAGCGGCGAGGAGAACTGGCTCTCCTTCGAGCAGCTGCCCTTCACGGCGCTGGTCAAGACCTACAACACCAACATGCAGGTGCCCGACTCGGCCGGAACGATGACGGCGATGGTCTCGGGCCTGAAGACCAAGGCCGGCGTGATCGGTGTCTCGGACGCCGTGGTGATCGGCGACGTGTCGAGCGTCGCGGCCTCGCGGGTGCCGACGCTGCTCGAGGAGGCCGAGGATCGCGGCCTCGCGACCGGCGTCGTCAGCACCACGCGCCTGACCCATGCCACGCCCGCCGCATGCTATGCCCACGCGGCGAGCCGCGACTGGGAGGTCGACGGGAAGCTCTCGGACGCGGCGCGGGATGCGGGCTTCCCGGACATCGCGCGACAGATGATCGAGTTCGACCACGGGGACGGGATGGAGGTGATGCTCGGCGGCGGGCGCTCGTTCTTCCTGCCCGAGCAGCTCGACGATCCCGAGGAGCCCGGACGCAAGGGCGGACGGACCGACGGGCGCAACCTGGTCGAGGTTTGGCAGCAGACGAATCCCGACGGCTCGTACGTCTGGAGCGAGCAGCAGCTGCTGGCTCTCGACCCGAAGACGACGCCCCGGGTGCTCGGGCTCTTCGACCCGAGCCACATGGAGTACGAGGCGGACCGCGCCGGCGACGTCGCAGGCGAGCCCTCGCTGGCCCAGATGACGGCCTTCGCCATCGCACTGCTCGAGAGCCGGAACGCCGGCTACTTCCTGATGGTGGAGGCGGGTCGCATCGACCACGGCCACCACGCCGGAAACGCCTACCGCGCTCTGGTCGACACCATCGCCCTCTCGGACGCCGTGCGGAAGGCGCGCGAGCTGACCGATCCCGCCGAGACCCTGATCATCGTCACGGCCGACCACGGCCACACGATGTCCATGGCGGGCTATCCGAAGCGGGGCAACCCGATTCTCGGCCTCGTCGAGGCGCCCGAGCACCCGCGCTTCCCGGGCGGGGCCACGAAGGACGCGTCGGGAAAGCCGTACACGACGCTCGGGTACGCGAACGGGCCCGGGCACGTGGGCCACACGAACGTGCAGCCGGCCGGCCCCAAGCGCTTCCCCCACGCGTCGCGTGGCCCCTTCGAGAGCACCGGGCTCGTGGGCGAGCGCCCGCTCCTCGACGCGGCGACCGTCCTGGATCCCGCCTTCCTCCAGGAGTCGACGGTGCCCCTGCGCTCGGAGACCCACGGCGGCCAGGACGTGGCCGTCTGGGCCGGCGGGCCACGCGCGGGGCTCTTCCGCGGCTCCCAGGAGCAGAGCTACCTCTACCACGCGATGGTCGAGGCCCTCGGCTGGCGCGAGCAGGTGGTGACGGAGCCGGCAACGGGAGGAGCCGAGGCGCCTTAATTCTCGATCGAGGCGGGGCCGCTAGGGTCCGCCGCGATGTTGGGAAAGATCGCGATCCTCATGCTCTTCACGTTCCTGAGCCTGTTCACGGCCGAGTGCGCGGCGCGGCTCGAGCTGCTCCCCCTCCCCGAATTCGTGCACACGGACGCCTGGTGGGAGGAGCGCTGGCACCGCAAGCGGCGCGGACTGAACCCGCGGGTGTTCGTGCAGCTCGACCGCGACCTGGGCTACATCCCCGCGGCCAACCTGCGCGACGTCGAGTACGAGGGCGTGCGAATCAGCACCAACGCCTCGAACATGCGCGGCACCCGGGAGTACCCGCTCGAGCGCAACGGGAGCCGCCGCATCGCCGTGGTGGGCGACTCTTACGTGTTCGGCCAGTGCGCCGCCGACGACGAGGCCTTCCCCGCCGTGATGGAGGAGGTGCTCCCCGACACCGAGGTGCTGAACCTCGGCGTCATGGGCTACGGCCAGGGCCAGGCCATGCTGCGGATGCGGAGGGACGGCTTCGCCCACGACCCCGATGTCGTGGTGTTCGGCTTCCACATGACCGACATGCGTCGCAACGTGATCGGCTTCCGCGACTACGGGAAGCCCCGCTTCCGCCTCGACGAGTCCGGCGAGCTCGTGATGGAGAACGTGCCGGTGCCCCAGCCCGAGGAGTTCGAGAGCTGGTTCCGGGTTCCCCGACTGTGGAACTTCTGGCTGATCCATCGCGACTCGAAGGTCGTGGGCACGAAGGAGCACCGCCGCCACATCAATCTGACGAGCATCGCGATCCTCGACCGGATGGCCCAGGATGCCCACGAGCGGGGCCTGCCCTTCGTGATGGTCCACCTGCCCCATCCGGGGGCGCTCAAGGGCGACGGCTACATGGGCTGGCCCTTCCTCAGGAAGATCTGCGCCGAGCGGGAGGTGCCCGGCCGCTTCATCTGCGCCAGCCCCGTGCCTCGCTTCCGCGAGATCGCGCCGACCGAGCAGGCCGTCCGCAAGCACTTCGACTGCCACTTCTCGGCCGAGCTGTACCGCGCCGTCGGCCTCGAGGTGGCCGAGGTGATCCAGCGCGAGCTGCCGGAGCTGTACCCGCCCGAGTAGACGCCGCGGCGCGCTGCGTTACACGACCTCGCGGAGGCCGTCGCCCTCGCTCAGATGGATGCGTCCGCCGCCCGCGCGCTTCGAGGCGTACATGGCGGCGTCGGCCCTGCGCAGTACGTCGTCGGGCGTGGCCTCGCCGTCCTCGAACAGGGCGACCCCCACGCTCGCGGACGGTGCGATCTCGCGCCCGGCGATCCGACACGGGGCCGCGATGGCCGCGAGGAGCTTCCGGGCCACGACCTCGGGCCCTTTCGGGTCCTCGAACTCGCCGACCACGACGACGAACTCGTCGCCGCCCTGACGGGCCGCCGTGTCCACGCGGCGCGTGTTCGCGGCGATGCGCTCGGCGGTGACGCGCAGGAGCTCGTCGCCGGCCGCGTGACCGAGCCCGTCGTTGATCTGCTTCACGCCGTCGAGGTCGATGTAGACCAGCGCGCCGCTGCGCTGATAGCGCTCGCGGCGATCGAGCGCGTGGGCCAGCGCGCGCTTGAGCTCGAGGCGGTTGGCGAGGCCGGTGAGCGCATCGGTCGCCGCCTGGCGCGAGAGCTCGGCCGCCTGGCGATCGTGCGCCCGGCGAAAGCTGATCGCGAAGCCCAGGATCGTCACGAGCGTGGCCGCCCGCACGCCGAACTCGATGGCGGCCGGGACCTCCCGCTCTGGGATCCCGGGAACGAAGGTCGCCGCCGCCACCAGACCGAGGCTCGGGACGGCCCACAGCATCGCGGCACGCGTCCCCAGGATGTGGGCCGCCGCGAGCAGGACCAGGGCCGGGAAGTAGACGCTGATCACGGGGGAGATGCCGAACCCGAAGATCGCGCACGCCACGCTCGCGAGCGCCGTCCCGTAGAGCCCGTTGGACAGCAGACGGAACAGGCCGGGGTGCCCGTCGATCGCGCGCAGGGAGCCTACGAGGGTCGCGAGGATGACGAGGCCGAGGGCGGCCAGCGGAAGGATCTCCAGCCACAGCGGAACACCCACCACGACCCCGGCCACGAGCACCATCGCCATCTGCAGGGGCAGTCGCGCGCGCGCGATCATCACCGCCGATCGCGGCGTCGGGCTTTGCTCGGGTCGGTGCAAGGGCGGATCTCCGTGCCGGGGTTTCGGCGCAACGGAGTCCGCGCTTCAGTCAGTGCCCGGAGGGAGTTTCCGCCAGGGCCGGAACCTCGCCTCCGCCGCCCAGGGCCGGAACGCCCGCGTGGAGGAACCAGCGACGCACCACCACGTCGCGAGCCACGCGTGGATGGCCGAGCAGGCGCGCCGCGAGGAACCGCACCAGGGGCCCCGGCAGGCGGTCGGTGACTCCGGGACGGTGCTGCCGCGGGCCCAGGCGACCGAGGAGCGCGCGCTCGTAGGCCGCGAGCATCTCGGGGGCCCCGAGCTTGTCTCCCGGGGCGTCGCGCAGCACCCGGGCCAGGAGCAGACCGGACTCGACGGCCGGCCGGATGCCCTCGCCGCTGCGGGGATAGGCGAGGCCCGCGGCGTCGCCGACCAGGGCCAGCCCCTCGTCGAAGAGCCGACGCGGGGCCTGGTCGTAGAGCAGGTAGGCGTGCCCACGGAATCCGTCCGGGAGGTCCGGCGGCAGGCGCCCTTCCCTGCGCAGCTCGGCCAGGAAGTCCGCCAGATGCCCCGAGAGGTTCGCGCGATCCTGCCGCCCCAGGCCCACGTTCAGGTAGTCGCCCTTGCGGAAGACCCAGCCGTAGCCCTTGAGGTCGCGGAGGAAGGCGATGTGCGGGGTCTCGGGCGCGACGGGGCACGCGCGCGCCTGGGCGGGGTCGAGCCGAAACTCGACCTCCTGGGCCGCGATCAGGGGCTCCTCGGACTTCGGCCCGAGCATCAGCCGCCGCGCGATCGGGCAGAAGTGCCCGCCGGCTCCCACCACGAGCGACGCCTCGATCGCGCCGTTCACGCGCAGGCCCAGAGGCGTCCGCTCGAGGGAGCGCAGGGGCTCTCCCTCGCGCACCTCGGCGCCGGATCGCTCGAGCAGTGCTGTGTCGAACTCGCAGCGGCGGATGCCGTAGCTGACCACGTCCTCCGAAGAGGTCGCGGACTGCCGGCCGCCGAGCACGCCGACCCGGAAGCCGTGGATCGGCTGGAGCACGCGACCCTGCCCGTACTCCTCGGGCTCGATGCCGAGGCACTCGAAGACCGGGGGCGTCACCCAGCCCGCGCACATCTTGTCCCGCGGAAAGCGCGCCCGATCGAGGATCACGACCCGCAGGCCGCTCCCGCGCAGCCCGGCCGCGAGGGAGGAGCCCGCCGGACCGCCGCCGATCACGACGACGTCAGCGCGCTCCACGAAGGCCCCCCGGCGTCTCCCACGCGGTGCCCACGAGCGCCTCGTCGGCGAAGAGCGGCGGATCCCCCGTCGCCAGGTGGTCGCGATTCCAGGGGATGTGATCGTTGCCCGCGCGCGCGAAGCACACCTGGAAGAGCTGGACGGTGGCCGTCTCGAAGGAGGCCGTGGTGCCGGCCAGGTAGAAGCGCCAGGTGCGCGCCACCTCGCGGCCCACCAGGGCCTCGATGCGATCCCACTCGCGCTCGAAGCGGCGCAGCCAGTGCCAGGCGGTGAGGCGGTAGTGGAGGCGCAGGTTCTCGACGTCGAGCACGGCGAGATCGCTCGGCTCGAGGACGTCCATCATCTCCTTCAGGGTGGGAGGATGGGCATTGGGGAAGACGCGCGTGCGCATCCAGCGGTTGAGGAGCTGGGGGCGGCTGCGGCCGATGGTGTGGAGCAGGCCCCGACCGTCCGGGCGCAAGCAGCGGTCGATCATCTTGCCGAGCTCCGCGTAGTGGGCGGTGCCCACGTGCTCGAGCATGCCCACCGAGGCGAAGGCGTCGTACTGCCCGTGGAGGTTGCGGTAGTCCTCCTGCAGGAACTCCACGCGGTCGGCGAGCCCTTCCTTCTCGGCGCGTTCCCGGGCGAAGGCCACCTGCTCCTCGGCGACGTTGCACGCGCGCACCCGCACGCCGTAGTGGCGGGCCATGTGCAGGGCGAGCCCTCCCCAGCCGCAGCCCGCCTCGACCACCTCGTCACCGGGTCGCAGCCCGAGCTTGCGACACACGTGGTCCATCTTCGCGATCTGGGCCTCCTCGAGGCTGGCCTCGGGATGCGGGAAGTAGGCGCAGGTGTAGGTCATGCCGGCATCGAGCCAGCAGGCGTAGAAGTCGTTGCCCACGTCGTAGTGGTGGCGGGCGTTCTCCCGAGACCGGCGCAGGCCGGTGTCGAGGACGAAGGCTCGCAGCCCGTCGGGAACGAAGTGGCTCACCCCCACCCGC
>JASJCN010000334.1 GCA_030065975.1 Myxococcota bacterium | reverse complement strand
TGCCGATCCCGTTGCGGAAGATCGCCGTGATCAGCGCACCGATGGGGATCAACAGGAGCACGTGGAGGGCGGTCTGCGTGCCGACGGGAAGCCGGTAGAGCGAGAGCGCCGAGAGCAGGGGGTTGTCCGGCGCCATCAGGCTCGCGATCTCGTCGGGGCGCAGCCGCTGGCGCAGCGCCCGGTAGCGGTGGCCGACGGCCCGGACGCCGGTGGCTTCGACGGGCGCCTGGGCTCCGCGCCCGAGCACCAGGTGCGTGTCCGGGCGGATCCCGAAGAAGCCCTCGGCCGAGGACATCGGGAGCCAGCGATCGCCCGAGCGCACCTCGACCCAGACGGCGGGCTCGGGGCGCTGGGCGTCGCGCAGTGCGAGCCCGTGCACGAGCCGCGCCGGCATGCCCACCGCGCGCAGCAGGGTGGCGAGCAGTCGCTCCTTCCCGATGGTGCTGCCCTCGCGGCGTGCGAGGGTCAGCAGCGCGTCGTCGCCGGCGGTCGGCTCCGTGGCGATCTCGTGGGAGACGAAGGCGAACAGCGCCCGCACCCGGGCCTGGGGGTCTTCGCGCGAGGGCAGCGGCAGGGCCTTGATCAACGCCTTGACCTCGGGGGCGGAGGACGGGAGCTCGGGTGTCGGGCGCGTCGCGACGCGCCGGGCGTCGCGACCGAGCTCGGGCGCATCGGCCGGGGCCCAATCGATCGCGACCTCGCGCAGCTGCACGCGGAACCGGTACGCGACCTCGTGGACGTCCTCGAGCCAGCCCGACCAGACGCCCACCCGGTTGCCCCCGAAGCGTCGATCCTCGAAGTCCAGACGATCGAGCACGGGCTGCTCGTCGAAGATGCGTTGGCCTTCCTCGTTGGCGGGCAGGAGCGCCGTCACGCTGCCGCTCTGGCCGGCGCCGCGCACGCTCACGGTGAGCTCGACCGACCACGGGCCGAGGGGCTCGGTCGGCGCGAGGGGGATGTCGAAGCGCCGCACCTTGAAGCCAGCGACGGCGAGGGCGAACGCGATCAGGAGCGCGCCCGTGATGCGGACGGCGAGACTCACGGGTGAGGCCTTTCGAGGGCGCGGCGACGGGGGGCGCGGCGACGCACGATCAGCCCGGGTGGTCTTCGGGGTCGAGCAGGGGCGAAGGCAGACCCGGCTGGGTTCCCGGCATCGGAACCGGCGGGGGCTCGGCCACGCCCTCGATGCCGACGTGGAAGGCGGCGAAGCCGGGGATCACCACCTGGGGAAGCGCCATGCCGATGACGCGGCCCTTCCAGGGCGAACGCACCTCGCTCCGCTCGTTGGAGATGAAGTCGGTGATGGTGCCGAGCAGGTCGCCCAGCTCGACGGCGTCGCCGAGCTCGACGGTCGGCAGGTAGATGCCGCCGTCGTTCACGCGCACCCAGGCCGAGCGGTAGAACGTCTCGGCCGGGCCTCGCGGCTCGCGTCCTTCGAGCGCTCCCAGATAGACGAGCACGTTGCGGGCCCCCTCGACGCCGCGCGCGATCTCGTCGCGCTGGAAGCGCATGGGCTCGCCCGCCTCGTAGGTGATGGTGGGGATGCGGGCCGCCACCGCGGCGCCGCGCAGGGTGCCGGGGCCGCCGACCTTGTGGACCACCGTGGCCACGCCGAAGGCGCGCGCCAGCTGCGCGACCTCGCGCTCGCGCAGGTCGGCGCGGATCTGCGGGACGTTGGTGCGGTGGAAGGATCCCGTGTGGAAGTCGATCATCGCATCGCAGCGGCTGACCACGCTCTCGAAGAGCGCGCTCGCGATGCGCGAGGCGGCACTCCCGTCGTTGCGCCCAGGGAATGCGCGATTCAGGTCGCGACGATCGGGGAGGTAGCGCGAGCTGCGGCGAAAGCCGTGGAGGTTGGCCACGGGCACGCCGAGCAGCATGCCCGCCACCTCCTGGGGATCGATGTCCTCGAAGAGGTTGCGCACGACCTCGATGCCGTTGAGCTCGTCGCCGTGGATGCCGGCGACCATGCAGATGGTCTTGCCGGGCACGCGACCACGCAGCACGAGCACGGGGGTGTCGACGGAGAAGCCCGCGAACGACTCGCTGACCCGCAGCATCAGCCGCGCCCGCTCGCCCGGTGCCACCCGCTGCCCCAGCAGCTCGACCTGATCCCAGGTGGTGGAGCGAACGGGAACCTGGGGGCTCTGGGCAAAGGCCGGCGCACCCGCGAACCCGAGGGAGAGGGCGAGGGCCAGCCAGACGAGGGTCGACCGGAGCGCGGTGCTTCGCATCCCCGGCTCTTCGGCCGGGCGGCGTCCCCGGCTGACCGTCGCTCGAGCGGAGAGCGGAGCTACCACTGGCCCCCGTCGATGTGGAACACCTTGCCGGTGATCCACGCCGCGTCGTCCGACGCCAGGTACACCGCCATCTCTCCCACCTCGTCGGGGGTTCCGATGCGGCCGAGGGGGATGCTCTTGGTGATCGCGTCGCCGTGGAAGTCCATCATGCCGTCTGCGATGTCCGTCTGGATCAGGCCGGGCGCGATCACGTTGCAGCGCACACCCGCGCGCGCGTTCTCCTTGGCCACGACCTTGCTGAGCGCGTTGACGCCCGCCTTGGCCGCCACGTACGGCCCTCCGTTGGCGCCGCAGGCCTCCGCTGCGATCGACGATACGGTCAGGATCACGCCGCCGCCCTGCTCGCGCAGGATCGGCACGGCGGCCTTCAGGGTGTGGAAGACACCGTACAGGTCGATCTGGATCACCCGGTCGAAGTATCCGTCGTCGACCTCGTGGAGCGGCTCGAAGCGGGTGGGCACCCCCGCATTCGCCACCACCACGTCGAGGCCGCCGAACGCGTCCCGGGCTCCGGTCACCATGGCGGCGACGGCGCTCGCGTCCCGGACGTCGGCCGCTAGGGCTACGGCCTTGTGCCCCAGGGCCTCGATCTCGGCCACGACGCCGTCGGCGGCGTCCTTCTCCCGGCGGTAGCCGATCGCCACGTCGGCTCCGGCTCGGGCCATGGCGAGGGCGATCCCCTTGCCGATTCCCCGGGACGCGCCGGTCACCAGGGCACGCTTGCCATCGAGCTTTCCCATCCTTCGCCGCCTCCTACTCTCGTTGGGGCGCCAGTATACGCAGACCCCCCGCGGGTGCGTGGACAATGGAATTGAAACATGTTTCAATTCCGCGCGTGAGCAACGAGCCCCCCCAGTCTCGCGCCGGCGCCGCCTCGGAGCCCGGCCCCGGCGTCGCCATCGAGGAGGCCTCCGCCGCTCCCGGTGCCCCCGTGGCCCGGCTGGCGGCGAGCCAGCTCGGCCGCATGCGACGCATCGTCGATGCCGCCGTCGCCCAGGCCGAGGAGGGCGGCTTCGAAGGCGTACGCCTGCGCGACGTGGCCGAGAACTCGGGCGTCGCCCTCGGCACGCTCTACAAGTACTTCCGCAGCAAGGAGGACATCCTCCTCTTTGCGTTGTCCGAGGAGGTAGAGCGGCTCGAGGCCGTGATCGCGACCCATCCCGCCAAGGGGGGAACGGCGATCGAGCGGCTCACCGATCTGTTCGCCCGCGCCACCGAGGTGCTGACCCGGCGCTCCAACTTCGCGCGCGCCCTGCTCCGCTCCATCGCGTCCGGCGATCAGCAGACGGCCATCAAGGTGGCCGGCTTCCACCTCCGCATGACGCGGCTGATCGTGGTCGCCCTGCGCGGCGAGTCACTGGATCCCTCGCGCCCGGCGAGCGAGATGCTGGGCAGCGACTGGGAGCGTCGCGTGGCCTTCCTGCTCCAGCACGTCTGGTTCGCGTCGCTGGTCGGCTGGTCGGGCGGGCTGCATCCCTCGGAGATGGTCGTCGAGCGCATGCGCGACACCCTCGAGCTCCTTCTCGAAGCCTAGGAAAGAGAGGCCCCGGAACCCCATGCCCGACCCGACTCAACCGACGGAAACGACCGAGGCGCTCGTCGCGCCCCACTCGCTAAGGTACACGTACAAGCGCAGCGTGGGCCCCATCATGGGGAAGTTCTTCACCGCGCTCCGCGAAGGCCGCCTCGTCGGCGTGCGCCGCTCCGACGGCAGCGTGATGTGCCCGCCCAAGGAGTACGACCCCGAGACCGCCGCAGCACTCTCGGAGATGGTCGATCTCGGCGACTCCGGAGTGGTGACGACCTGGGCGTGGGTGAAGACGCCGCGCGCGAAGCAGCCCCTCGACCACGCCTTCGCCTACGCGCTGATCCAGCTGGACGGCGCCGACACGCCGCTGCTCCACGCCGTCGACGCCGGCTCCGAGTCGCACATGTCGACGGGCATGCGCGTGAAGGCGCGCTGGAAGGACGAGCGGGTGGGACACATCACCGACATCGCGTGCTTCGAGCCCGCAGAAGAGGGTGCGTGATGAGCGACGAGAGCGCCGAAGGCCCCGTCGAGATCATCCAGTGCCCCGTGGAGCTCGACTACACCTACACCGCCGGACAGGCGACCACGCGCTTCCTGCGCGGCGTCGGTGAAGGCAAGCTGCTCGGACAGCGCTGCATCGTGTGCGGCAAGATCTACGTCGCCTCGCGCGGCGCGTGCCCGATCCACGGCGTGCCCACCGGGCCGGAGACCGTGGAGGTCTCCGACAAGGGGACGCTCGTATCCTTCTCCATCGTGCGCATCCCCTCGGAGAACCTCTCGGTCGATCCGCCCTTCGCCGCCATCTCGGTGCTGCTCGACGGCTCCGACTCGACCTTCATGCACGTGCTCTCCGACTGCCCACTGGAAGAGGTGCGCATGGGCATGCGCGTCGAGGCGGTGTGGATCCCCAAGGAGGAGTGGACGACGTCGCTCAAGAACATCACCCACTTCCGGCCCCTCGATGAGCCCGACGCTCCCTACGACAGCTACAAGGAGCACCTCTAGCCATGCGCGACGTCGCCGTCGTCTCCTTCGCCCAGTCGCCCCACGTGCGACGCGAGCAGAACCGGAACGAGGTCGAGATCCTGATGCCCGTCGTGCGCGAGGCGCGCGAACGGAGCGGTATCGCCCACGACGAGATCGATTTCGTCTGCTCGGGCAGCACCGACTACCTGGCCGGTCAGTCGTTCGCCTTCGTGGCCGGCCTCGACGGCATCGGCGCGTGGCCGCCCGTCTCCGAATCCCACGTCGAGATGGACGGCGCCTGGGCGCTCTACGAGGCCTGGGTCAAGATCCAGATGGGCTACGCGGACACCGCGCTCGTCTACGGCTTCGGCAAGTCGTCGCCCGGCGATCTGCCCGAGGTGATGGCGCTCCAGCTCGACCCCTACGTGCTGACGCCGCTCTGGCCCGACGCCGTCTCCATGGCCGCGCTCCAGGCGCGCAAGTGCCTCGACGAGGGCGTGCTCACCGAGGCGGACATGGCCGCGGTGGCCGCGCGCGACCGGCGCCACGCCGAGTCGAATCCCTTCGCCCAGGTGAAGGGGAGCGCCGATCCCGAGGCGCTCCTCGCCGAGCCCACCCTCGTCTCGCCGCTGCGCAAGCACGACTGCGCGCCCATCAGCGACGGGGCGGCGGCCGTGATCCTGGCCGCGGACGACGTGGCCCGGCGCGTCTGCGAGCGGCCGGCCTGGATCTCCGGCATCCACCACATCGTCGAGCCCCAGGATCCCGGCCTGCGCGATCTCACGCGCTCGCGCTCCACCGAGATCGCGGCGGACAAGGCCGGCGTGGGGGCGGGTACGGTGGACGTGGCCGAGATCCACGGCCCCTTCACCCATCAGGAGATCCTGATCGAGAAGGCGCTCGGCCTCGGGCCCGACACGACGGTCAATCCCTCGGGCGGCGCCCTCGCCGCGAATCCGATGATGACCGCCGGGCTGATCCGGATCGGCGAGGCGGCGCGCCGTATCCAGGACGGGAGCGCCGGGCGCACCGTGGCCCACGCCACCTCGGGCCCGTGCCTGCAGCAGAATCTCGTGTGCGTGATGGAGGGCCGCTAGATGGCCGAGCTGTGCGGAGTCATCGGAATCGGACAGACCCACCACGCGGCGGCGCGGACCGACGTGTCGATGCCCGGCCTGGTGCGCGA
>JASJCN010000333.1 GCA_030065975.1 Myxococcota bacterium | reverse complement strand
CGAGCTCGGGATCCAGGACGAGTCGGGCCAGGGCGCCGGGCCCGCCGACCACGAGGGTCCCCGCCGAGACGCTCGGCGCGGCGCCGACCTCGTCACCGGTCCACAGGCGGATGCGCAGCTCCGGAGACCCTGCGGCCCGATACAGGGCGTCGGCGATGCCACGGGCCAGGCCCGGAGGGAGGTTCGTCTGGGCCATGGGCCTCAATTCAAACCATTGGAGCGTCGGGGCACAAGCCCCCGGCAACTCGTCCGCAGATCTCGCCCGACGACCCGCCCGACGAGCAGCCCGACGAACAGCCCGACGAACAGCCCGACAAGCGGAGGGGCACGCAGTAGCCTCGCCCCATGCGTCTCTACACCTATCATCGCTCGTCGGCGAGCTACCGGGTTCGCATCGGCCTCGAGTGGAAGGGCATCGACCGCGAGGACCGCTTCGTCGACCTCGGCAAGGGACAGCAGCTCGAGGCCGCGTACCTCGAGGAGAACCCGGAAGGGCGGGTTCCCCTGCTGGTCGACGGCGACGTCCGTCTGGGACAGGCCCTGGCCATCCTCGAGTACCTCGAGGAGAAGGTGCCCGAGCCTCCGCTCCTCCCGAAGGACCTGGCGGGGCGCGCCCGGGTCCGCCAGCTCGCGCTGCTGGTGGTGGCCGACATCCAGCCGCTGCAGAACACGGGCCCGCTCGTGTACCTCGGCGAGGCCCTCGAGGTCTCGGACCCGCTCCGCTTCCAGTGGTACAAGCACTGGGTCCACCGGGGCCTCTCGGCCTTCGAGGCGCATCTGGCGCGCGACCCGGCGACCGGGCGCTTCTGCCACGGCGACGCGCCGACCCTGGCCGACGTCTGCGTCGTGCCCCAGCTGGTGAACTGGTGCCGCAACGCCGGTGGCGACCTCTCCGAGTGGCCCCATCTGGCGCGCGTGTTCGAGGCCTGCCAGGCGCTCGAGGCGTTCCAGCGCGCGGCCCCCGAACGCCAGCCGGACTCGCCCGACGCTCCCCCTCAGGCGTAGGTTCGCGAGACGAGCCAGAACATGCCGGCCGCGCAGACGGCGGCCGTCGCGGTCTCGGCGAACACGCGCTCGACCGGGGAGAAGCGCGCGATCGCGCGCAGCGCGGGCCAGGCCAGGAGCACCACGCCGAGCTGTCCCACCTCGACTCCGAGGTTGAAGCCGAGCAGCGCCGGCAAGAGCCGCTCCTGCGGAAGCTCGAACTCGGCGAGCACGCCGGCGAAGCCGAAGCCGTGCACGAGGCCGAAGGCCAGCGCGATGGCGAAGCGGATGCGCTCGGGGCGCTCGCTGCGCTCGCCCATCAGGAACGTGCACAGGGTGAAGAGCGAGAGACCGAGGAACGCGGCCGCGGGCACCGAGCCGATGCCGAGCGCGGCGAGGACTCCGAGCCCGACCCCGCCCGTGACCAGCAGCGCCAGGAAGAAGCGGGGCCGCCCGGCCAGGAGCCAGGCGTTCTCCGCCGCGACGATCACGATGGAGAGGCCGATCAGCGCCTCCACCGCCCCCGATTCGGGACGCACGGCGCCGACGGCGGCGAGGCCCAGGGTCAGGCTGTGGGCCACGGTGAAGCCGGTGACGATGCGCACCACCTCGCCCAGTCGGCTGGCCAAGAGCAGCAGGCCGAGCAGGAAGACCAGGTGGTCGGCACCTTTGAGGATGTGCTCGATGCCGATGCCCAGGTAGGCCAGGACGCCGCGCGCGGGCGACGCCTCGCCAGAGGCGTCCTCGGCGCCGAGAGCCCACGTGGAGGCCTCCTCGGTCAGCACGCGCTCGTCGGGGGGAGCGCGGTCGAGCCGCACCCGCGCGAAGTGCAGGTGGGTGGGAGCCACGTCCTGGAGGAAGCGGCTCACGACCTCGAGACGCCCCGCTTCCGGACAGCGCACCTCCCACTCGATCGCGGCGCGCTCGGCCGGAGCCCGCAGGGCTCGCGGCGGAGCGACGAGCGAGCACGCCTCGCCGTCGGCGCGGATCCCGACGCGCGACACCACGTACTCGGCGAGGCGCGGGTCGAGCGCGGGCGGCGTCACCGTCCCGAAGGGGAGCCGCGTGAGCTCGAGCTGGGGAACCCGCAGCACGATGCGCGCCTCGCGCCCCTCGATCCAGTGACTCGACCAGGAGGTGCTGCGCGCGTGGGCGTGGAGCGGCTCGGGAGCCAACGACGCCGCCAGGACGAGACAGCCGGCGATCGCGGCGCATGCGCGGATCACGGGAGCGTCTCCCGCACCTCGACGTCCGCGCGGCTTCGCAGCGCGTCGAGGTACTCGCGCAGGGCGCGGTCGCCTGCCCGCCTGCGCCACTCCTGCTCGACCAGCTCGGCGATCTCCTCGAAGGGCGGCACCCGGTCGGGCTCGCGGTCGACCAGCTCGAGCACGTGGACGCCGGTGCCCGAGCGGAAGGGCCGACTCCGCTCGCCGGTGCCGAGCGCCATCGCTTCGCGCAGGGCCGTGGGCCCGAGGTACTCGCGGATCTTGGCGGCGGGGAGCGGCGCGTCGGGCAGCTCGAAGATCGGCGCGTCTCCCGCCTCGGCCCGCACGGCATCGAAGTCGTCCCCGGCCTCGAGCCGGGCGCGGGCCGCAGCGGCCCGCGCGAGCACGGCGTCGACCTCGCCGCGCGGCACCTTCCAGAAGACCTGTCGCAGGTGCAGACGGCCCGGCTGGGTGAAGAAGCCCTGCTGCTCCTCGTGGAACGCACGCAGCACCCGCTCGGAGGGCTCGTCGTCCTCCACCTCGACGACCACGGAGCGGATCATCGCCTGGGCGATGTCGCCGCGAACGCGTCGATCGTTCTGGGCCAGCCCGAGCTCGAGCCCGCGTTGGACGAGCAGCTCCTCCTCGATCAGCCGGTCGAGCACCCGTTGCTTCGCATCGTCGCCGGCGGGGGCGCGGGTGTCGGACTCGAGGCCCGCCACCAGCCGTCGGTACTCGTCCTCGGTGATCCAGGTGTCGTTCACGCGTGCGACGGCGCTGTCGGGCAGGCTCCGGCGCGCGGGGTCGGTTCCGAGCAGGGAGGCCGCGGCCAGGGCGAGCCCGACGGCGGCACCCGCGGCGAGGGCGAGCAGGGACGTCGGGCTCCGCGGCTCCGGGGTCGCTTTCGGGGATGCATCCATCGGGCGGGCGACACTAGCAGGTCCCCGGTCCGCTAGTCTGGCCGCATGCAGACCGGCCTCGCGTTCTTCCCCACCGAGTACGCCATCCCTCCCGCGGAGCTCGCCGTGTCGGCCGAGGAGCGCGGCTTCGAGTCCCTCTGGTTCTCGGAGCACTCCCACATCCCGGCCGCGCGAACCAGCCCCTGGCCCGGCGGAGACACCCTGCCGGACATGTACTACGACGTCATGGACCCCTTCGTGGCGCTCGCGGCCGCCGCCGCCGTGACGACGCGCATCCGGCTCGCGACGGGCATCTGCCTGATCATCCAGCGCGATCCGATCCAGACGGCCAAGGCGGTGGCCTCCCTCGATCGCGTCTCCGGCGGCCGTGTCCTCTTCGGCATCGGAGCCGGGTGGAACGCCGAGGAGATGGCGAACCACGGCACCGCCTTCGATCGCCGCTTCAAGGTGATGCGCGAGCGGGTGGAGGCGATGAAGGCCATCTGGACGGAGGACGAGGCCAGCTACGACGGGGAGTTCGTCCGCTTCGAGCGGATCATCGCCCGTCCCAAGCCGGTCCAGAAGCCCGGGCCGCCGATCCACGTCGGCGGTGGCTTCCCCGGCGCCGCCAAGCGCGCCATCCGCTACGGCGACGGCTTCATCCCGATCCTCGGGCGCGCCGGCGCCGACGCGGCGAGCCTGGTCCCCGAGGTGCGCAAGCTCGCCGAGGAGGCCGGACGCGACCCGTCCGAGATCGAGATCAGCTCCTTCGGAGCGCCCACCGAGGAGGCGGGCCTCGAGCACATGGCCGAGGCGGGTGTCGCGCGGGCGGTCTTCTTCGTCCCCTCGGCCGATCGGGACACCGTCCTCCCCCTGCTGGATCGCTACGCCAAGCTCTCCAGCCCGATTCGCTGAGCGAGCGGCCCGACGGTGCTGCGCCTCGCCGTGGTCTTGTGCGCCCTCGCCCTGCTGGGCGCGGTCTGGGCCCTCGGCGGGCTCGAGCTCCTGCTCGACGCGGAGCGCATGAAGAGCCTGCTGACCGAGAGCGGCGCCTGGGGGCCGGCCGGCTTCGTCGTGGCCTTCGCGCTGATCAACCCCTTCGGCGTGCCGGGCATCGTCTTCCTGATCCCGGCCAGCATGGTCTGGCCCCTGCCCCTGGCGCTCCTCGTCTGCTGGATCGGCGCGACCGGCTCGGGCCTGGTCGGCTTCGCGTTCGCGCGCTGGGTCGCGCGGGACTTCGTGGCCAGGCGCATCCCGGCGAGCCTGGCGCGCCTCGACGAGCGCATCCAGAGGAACGAGATCGCCACCATCCTCACCCTGCGCGTCTTCCTCTACCTGAACCCCCTGGCCCACTGGGCCCTCGGCCTCTCGGGCGTGAACGGCACCCGGGTGGTCTGGGGCACGGCGATCGGCTTCGTGCCGATGACCTGCTTCTTCGTACTCGGGGGGCGCGGCCTGCTCGAGGTGTTCATGGCGCGACCCGAGTGGATCCCGGCACTGGCCGCCCTCGGCATCGCGGTGGTGCTCGCCCTCCTGTGGTGGCGACGACGCCAGGCGCTGTAGGCTTCGCCGAGCGGGGAGGACGAGGAGAGCGCCATGGGTGAGGTCCGGGATCTCGCGGAGCAGGCGTGGCAGGGAGAGCTCGACGGAACCCAGGTCCATCCCGGCCGGGCCCTCGTGGGCTTCGAAGAGCTCTCGACGGGGCTCGGGTTCATGTCGGCCTTCTCGAACGTCTGCGCGCTGCGCACCGACGAGGGGCTCGTCTTCGTCGACACCAGCAGCTTCTTCCACGCGCGGCGCCTCCACGAGGAGATCCGCAAGTGGTCGCCGGACCGGCTCCACACCGCCGTCTACACCCACGGCCACGTGGACCACGTGTTCGGGCTCGGGCCCTTCGAGAACGAGGCCGAGTCGCGGGGCCAGCCGCGCACCCACGTGATCGCCCACGAGGCCTGTCCGCGGCGCTTCGACCGCTACGTGCTCACCAACGGCTACAACGGGATCATCAATCAGCGCCAGTTCAACTTCCCGGAGCCGGTCTTCCCGAGCGAGTTCCGCCACCCGGACGAGACCGTCGGCGAGGGCCGCGACGTCGAGGTCGGGGGCGTCACGATCTCGCTGCGCCACGACAAGGGCGAGACCGACGACCACCTCTGGGCCTGGATCCCGGAGCACAAGGCCATCTACACGGGCGACCTGTTCATCTGGGCATCGCCCAACTGCGGCAACCCCCAGAAGGTCCAGCGCTACCCCCTGGAGTGGGCGGCGGCCCTGCGGCGCATGCAGGAGCTCGAGGCCGAGTGGCTGCTGCCGGGGCACGGGCCGCCCATCGAGGGCGCGGCCCGGGTGAGCCAGGCCTTGGACGAAGCCGCGCGACTGCTCGAGTCGATCTGCGAGCAGACGCTCCGGCTGATGAACGAGGGCGCGCGGCTCGACGACGTGATCCACTCGGTGCGCTTCGACGAGGAGCTGCTCGCGCGCCCCTACCTGCGCCCGGTCTACGACGACCCGCGCTTCATCGTCCGCAACCTGTGGCGGCTCTACGGCGGCTGGTACGACGGCAATCCCGCCCACCTGAACCCGGCTCCCGAGGCCGAGCTGGCCGCGCGCCTGGCGGCGCTGTCGGGCGGCGCGGGGGCGCTGGCGCGCGAGGCCGAGGCCCTGGCCGGCGAGGGCCGCCTGGATCTGGCCTGTCATCTCGCCGAGCTCGCCGTCCAGGCGGCACCGGAGGACCGCAGCGCCCACGCAATCCGTGCCCGGGTCTACGCCGAACGCGCGAAGCAGGAGACGAGCCTGATGGCCAAGGGCATCTACGGAGCCGCCTCACGCGAGAGCGAGTCGAGCTCGAAGAGCGGAACG
>JASJCN010000035.1 GCA_030065975.1 Myxococcota bacterium | reverse complement strand
GCTCGAGATCTCGACCTCCGACGACATCCACGACCCGAACGCCCAGGGCGTGCTCATCGAGTCGCTGGAGGTCGAGGTCGAGGAGCGCGGCCGGGCATGAGACGGGGCGACGCCCCGATCGCGCGCGTGGCGGTGCGTGCGCGCGGCGCCGTGCAGGGCGTGGGTCTGCGTCCGTGGGTCCACCAGGCAGCTCTCTCCCTGTCGCTCGCGGGATTCGTACGCAACACCTCCGAAGGCATCGCGATCGAGGCCGAGGGGCCGGTCGAGCGACTCGATCGGCTGGTCGACGCGGTCCGCGCGGCGCCCCGCCCGGCCATCGTCGAGGAGATCGAGGCGCGCCGGATCGATCCTCGCGGCGACCATGGGTTCCGGATCGAGACGAGCGAGCCCGGACCGACGGGGCGCTTCCCCTTGCTCCCGGATCTCGCCACGTGCGAGGCCTGTCGACGCGAGGTGCTCGACCCGAAGAACCGCCGCTTCCGGCACCCCTTCGCGAGCTGCACGCGCTGTGGCCCGCGCTACAGCATCGCCGAGAGTCTGCCCTGGGATCGTGCGCGGACGTCCATGGCCGGATTCACGCCGTGCGTACGATGCAGCCGCGAGTACGACGACCCGACCGAGGCGCGGCGCTTCCACGCCCAGACCCTCGCCTGCCCCGACTGCGGGCCGCGGCTCGCGCTGCTCGACCCCACCGGGCGGGCCAGCGCACACGACGACGACGCCCTCGAGCGTGCGGCCAAGATGCTCCGGACGGGCGCCATCGTCGCGCTGAAGGGACTCGGGGGCTTCCAGCTCCTCGTGAACGCACGCGACGAGTCGGCGGTGCGACGCCTCCGCAAACGCAAGGGACGCCCGTCCAAGCCGCTCGCCCTGGTCGTGGCCGGCCTCCCCGAGGCGCAGGCCCTGGTCGGACTGGGACCGCACGAGCGCTCTGCCTTCGCGTCGCCGGCCGGGCCGATCGTGCTGGCGGAGCGGCGAGACGACGCGGACGTGGCCGCCTCGGTGGCACCCGGGGTCGGCTGGCTCGGCGTCATGCGCGCCACCACGCCGCTGCATCTGCTCCTCCTCGAGTCGGTGGGCGCGCCGCTGGTCGCGACCAGCGGAAACCGCTCCGGCGAGCCGCTCTGCGCGCGAGACGATCACGCCCTCGAGGTCCTCGGCGACGTGGCAGATGCCTTCCTCACCCACGACCGTCCCATCCTGCACCCGGTCGACGACTCGGTGGTTCGCGAGATCGCCGGCCGCGTGGTCACGCTCCGCTGCGCCCGCGGCTTCGCTCCCCTCGTCCTCCCGCGACGCACCTGCGGACGCTCTCGCATCGCCCTGGGCGGCGACCTCAAGGCGGCACCGGCCGTGGCCGCCGGCGACGTCATCCTGCTCGGTGCCCACGTCGGCGACCTCGAGTCGCCGCGCGCCGCCGACGCGCTCGAAGCGCACGCCCGGGCCCTGGCTTCTCTGGGTGGCGCCGGCGCCGGCAACTCGGAGATCCGCGCCGACGCCCATCCCGATGGCCACGTCCGGCACGTCGCCGCACGAATGCAAGACGCCGGATGCGAGGAGACGAGCACTGGCGCCGTCTTCCACCATCAGGCCCACGTGCTCGCCGGATGGACGGAGCATGGCGGCCCGCTCCCGGTGCTGGGCCTGGCCCTCGACGGGAACGGCTTCGGGCCCGATCGGTCGGTGTGGGGTGGCGAGCTGCTTCACGTCGATCTCCGCGGCTTCGAGCGCATGGCCCACCTCCGGCGCTTCCGTCTGCCGGGCGGAGACGCGGCGGCGCGCGAGCCGCGACGCGCCGCCCTCGGCCTGCTCCACGCGCGCTTCGGCGCGGCCGCGCTCGAGCGCCGCGACCCGACGCTCCTCGCCTTCGAGCCGCACGAGCGCCGGACGCTGCTGCGCGTGCTCGAGGCCGGCCGCCTGGCGCCCGAGACCAGCAGCGCGGGCCGTCTCTTCGACGCGGTGGCGTCCCTGCTCGGCGTGCGCCAGCGATGCGAGTACGAGGCACAGGCCGCGCTCGAGCTCGAGTCGCTCGCCGCCGCCGACCCCGGCGAACGGGCCTACCCGATGGACTGCCGCGACGGCGAGATCGACTGGGGCCCGCTCCTCGACGCACTGCTGGCCGACCGCGAGGCCGGCGTCGCTCCGGGAATCGTCGTCACACGATTCCACCGTGGCCTGGCGGGCGGCCTGGTCGAAGCGGCCTCGAGGGCGGCGAACGAGACCGGCACGCGAAGGGTCGTTCTCACCGGCGGCTGCTTCCAGAACGCGCTGCTGGCTCGCGAGACGGCCGCCGCTCTCGAGCGCGCCGGCCTCGAGCCGCTCCTGCACGAGCGGGTGCCTCCGGGTGACGGCGGGCTCGCGGTGGGGCAGCTGCAGGCCGGGGCGCTCGCACCCCGGGAAGGAGGCTGAGCCATGTGTCTCGCCGTACCCGGCCGCGTCGAATCCGTCGAAGGCTCGGACCCGCTCGAGCGCCGCGGCTCCGTCGACTTCGGGGGCGTGCGGCGCGAGGTGCAGCTGGCCTTCGTGCCCGAGGCCGAGCGTGGCGACTGGGTGCTCGTCCACGTCGGGTTCGCCATCGCCCGGATCGACGAGGACGAGGCGGAGCGCATGCTCGACGAGCTCGAGCGCATGGAGACGGGCGGGGACGCGCGATGAAGTTCCTGGACGAGTACCGGGACGAAGCGCTCGCCCGGCGTCTGGCCGATCGCATCGCACGCGCCACGACCCGCCCCTGGACGCTCATGGAGGTCTGCGGCGGCCAGACCCACGCCATCGTGCGGTTCGGAATCGACCGTCTGTTGCCGCCCGAGATCGAGCTGGTCCACGGCCCCGGCTGTCCGGTTTGCGTGACGCCGATCGAGATCATCGACCGCGCGCTCGAGCTGGCGGCGCAGCCCCGGACCGCGCTCTGCACCTTCGGCGACATGGCGCGCGTGCCGGGCTCCGGCAGCGATCTCCTCGGGTGCCGCGCGGAGGGTGGAGACGTCCGCATCGTCTACTCCCCGCTCGACGCCGTCGAGATGGCCGCCGCCGAGCCCGAGCGCGAGTTCGTGTTCCTGGCCGTCGGGTTCGAGACGACGGCGCCGGCCAATGCGATGGCCGTGCTCCAGGCTCGACGAAGGGGCCTGCGGAACTTCAGCCTGCTGGTGGCGCACGTACTCGTCCCGCCCGCCATGGAGGCGATTCTCAGCGCCCCCGACCATCGCGTGCAGGGCTTCCTCGCCGCCGGCCACGTCTGCACCGTGACCGGCTGGGCCGACTACCACGCGATCGCGCGCACCCATCGCGTGCCCATCGTCGTGACCGGCTTCGAGCCGGTGGACGTGCTGCAGGGCGTCGCCATGTGCGTCGAGCAGCTGGAGGCGGGGCGCTACACCGTCGAGAACCAGTACCGCCGCAGCGCGCGGCCCGAGGGCAACCGCGCGGCGCGGGCAACCGTCGACGAGGTCTTCGAGGTGGCCGATCGCCGCTGGCGTGGCATCGGTGTGCTCCCCCGAAGCGGACTCCGGATCCGCCCCGAGCTCGGTGACTTCGACGCCGAACGGCGCTTCGGCCCCGTCCACTGCGACGAGGAGGCGGAGTCCCCGTGCATCGCCGGCCGCATCCTGCGTGGCCGGGCGAAGCCCGACGCCTGTCCGGCCTTCGGAACCACGTGCACGCCCGAGCATCCCCTGGGCGCCCCGATGGTGTCCTCGGAGGGCGCGTGCTCGGCCTACCTGCGCTATCGGGGCACGGCCGGGCCGAGCGACGCCACGGAGTCGGCGCGGCCGTGAGCGGGCCCACGCCCTTCGAAGACTGCCCGGCGCCCGCCCCGCCGCAGCGCATCCTCCTCGGGCACGGAGGTGGCGGCTCCCTCACGCGCTCGCTCTACGAGCGCGTCTTCGCCCCGGCCTTCGCGAACCCGCTCCTCGATGCACGCCATGACGGAGCCGTCTTCGATCTCCCGGCGGGTCGCGCTGCCCTGACCACGGACGCCTACGTGGTCCGTCCCCTCGAGTTTCCGGGCGGCGACCTCGGCCGCATGGCCATCTGCGGGACGGCGAACGATCTGGCGATGTGCGGCGCGCGCCCGCTCCACCTCTCCGCCTCGTTCGTGCTCGAAGAGGGTCTGGAGATCGCCGTTCTCGAGCGCCTGGTCGCGTCGATGGCCGGGGCCGCGCGCGAGGCCGGGGTCGAGATCGTCACCGGCGACACGAAGGTGGTCGAGCGCGGGTCGGGCGATGGCGTCTTCATCACGACTTCGGGGGTGGGCGTCGTGGAGCACACGCTCCCGATCGGCCCCGGCGCGGCAAGGCCCGGTGATGCCGTGTTGCTGTCGGGCGACGTCGGACGCCACGGTGCGGCGATCATGGCGTCCCGCGAGGCGCTCGGCCTGGACACCGACTTGCGCACCGACTGCGCGCTGCTCTGGCCCGCGGTCGACGCCCTGCTCGCAGCCGACCTGCCCGTGGCGTGCCTGCGCGACCTCACGCGAGGCGGGCTCGCCACCGCACTCGTCGAGATCGCACGCGACGCCGGCGTGGCCCTCGCCGTAGATGAGCGTCAGATCGCGGTCAGCAACCCGGTGCGCGGCCTCTGCGAGCTGATCGGGCTCGATCCGCTCTACGTCGCCAATGAAGGAAGGTTCCTCTGCATCGTGCCCGAAGCGCGCGCCGAAGACGCTCTCCGGGCGCTTCGCGCTTGCCCGGTGTCCGCGAACGCCGTGCGGATCGGCCACGTCACGGCCAGCCCCGCAGGCCGCGTCACGCTGAAGAGCGCCATCGGCAGCGAGCGGGTGCTCCACCTGCAGACGGGCGAGCAGCTGCCGCGGATCTGCTGAGGCGGCCTCCCTCGGGGAACGCCCGTGTCCGCGGCGCCGCTTCTCGCGATCTCATGCGAAGATCCAGGGCCTGGCTCGTATGACCAGGGAGAGGAACTTCCCCGCCCGCGCCCGAAGAGAGGAGCCCACCATGGGAACCGCCACCCGATTCTGGGATTGGAACGCCGAGCGCTACTCGCGCCAGCCCATCGCCGACGAGGCGAGCTACCGCAAGAAGCTGGCCATCACGCAGAAGTACCTGGGCCCCGAGATGCGCGTCGTCGAGTTCGGCTGCGGAACGGGATCGACCGCCGTCGTCCACGCGCCCCTCGTCTCGACCTACGAAGCGATCGACGTCTCGGCAAAGATGGTCGAGATCGGTCGCCACAAGGCTTCCGAGGCCGGGCTCTCGAACCTCACGTTCAAGGTCGGCACGCTCGAGGAGGCGGGCCTGCCGGACGCGGGCTTCGACGCGGTGCTCGGGCTGAACGTCCTGCACCTGGTCCCGGACCTCGACGCGACCCTCGCCACCGTCGCTCGCGTGCTCCGGCCCGGCGGGCACTTCGTCGCCTCGACGATCTGCCTGAAGGACCTGAAGGGAAACCTCCGCTGGCTCGCCCTGGCGGCACGGGTGCTCCCCTTCCTCCCCACCGTGCGTCCGTTCTCGGCCGGCGAGCTGGAGAGTCGGATCGAGGGAGTCGGCTTCTCGATCGTCGAACGCTTCGAGCAGCGCCCCGGAGTGATCTTCCACGTCGCGAGGAAGGGCTCCTGACTCTCAGAACGTGAACTGGGCGGCCAGGCTGACGCGCTGGCCGAAGATCCCCTTGCGAGACGAGATCGGACGCTCGTAGGCCGCTCCGATCGACCAGTGGTCTCCGATCGGGATCCGTGCGCCGGCGGCGATGGTGATGACGGTGTTGCCCGCGACGTCGTCGGAGCCGAGGTTCGCCACGTCCAGACCCTCGAATCCACCGGTCCCGAGCAAGCTCTGCACCGTTCCGAGAGGCACCCGGCCGACTCCCTGGACGTTGATTCCGTTGTCACCATCGCCGTCGGACAGATAGGTGATCCCGTTGAAGCCGATGAATGGAACGAAGAACGGCGATACGGCGTAGTTCACCTGCACGTTCCAGTGCAGGAAGCTCGTGCTGTCACTGAAGCTGAAGGGAATGCTGAATCCGAGCTGGCTGATCACGTGCATCGGCTCGAGGGCAGCCCCCAGGCGCTCTCCGGGAGCCCATCCGACGCTCGTTCCCAGGACGGCTGCCCCGTCACCGAGGCCCTGGAACAGGCCGCGACGCCCGACCGGGAGGTGGAAGCGCAGGCTCGGCGTCAGAATGAAGCCCTGGTCCTCGTTCTCGATCAGGGCGTACTTGAAGCCCGCCATCAGGTCCATGAAGCCGTCGGCCTCGGGGACGAGTGGGTTGTCGGCTCGAAGGAAGGTGTAGCCGTCCTGACTGGCAACGAAGGCGAGGCGGTCCGTGATGGCCAGGCGCGCCTGCACGGCAAGGACGTAGGCATCTCCCCCTTGGAAGACCGAACGCCCCGGGAACTCGTGCCAAATGCCGTAGACCTGCACCTCGGTGGTGATGAAGGGATCCTCGAAGTAGTAGGGCATGGCGACGGGAGAGACCCAGCCCTCCCAACGCCCCTCGCGCTCGCATCGCAGGTCCGGGAAGAAGCGCGGGCAGTCCTCCTCGGCCTGGACGAGCCCGGGCGACCCGAGGATCCACAGGATGGCGATCAGGAGAAGCGGACGCCCTCCGGCCCTGCGGGAAGCCATCTCGTCGCGACGGGGCCGACTCACTGGAGCCACGCCACACGCCCGGAGGCGAGGTCGTAGACGCCGCCGACGATCTTCAGTTCGCCGGCCTCCTCCATCTCGCGCAGGATCGGGCTCGCCGATCGGATCTCCGCGACCGTCAGCTCGACGTTCTTCTCGACCACTGCGGAGACGAACGAGGCGTTCGTGGAGTCGCGAGGCGAGTGGTCGCCGGTCACGCCGTCCACCGCGGCCTGGAGCTGTGCCAGGGTCGCCGTGAGGTTTCCGAGCTCGACGCCATCGCACGCGCCCTTGATCGCGCCACACTCGGTGTGGCCGAGCACCAGGATCAGCTTCGACCCCGCTACCTTCGAAGCGAACTCGAGACTGCCCAGGATCTCTTCGTCGACGAAGTTCCCGGCGATACGAGCCACGAAGAGGTCACCGATCCCCTGGTCGAAGACGATCTCCGGGGCGACCCGGGAATCGAGACAGGCGACGACGCTGGCGAAGGGATACTGCCCCGTAGCCGTGACGGCGCGCTGAGCGGCGTAGTCGCGCTGCCTGCTCTTGCCCGCCAGGTAGCGGGCATTTCCCTCCACCAGAGCCTCGAGAGCTCCGGCCGGTGTGATGGCGAGCTGCGCCTCGCGAGTCATCGCCGCTTGCTGGCTGGACGCCGAAGCCGTCATGCCGAGCAGCAAGCCGACCGCCGGGGCCAGGATTCGTAGGGAACAACGCATCGTCACCTCCTGACAAGGCGCGCACACTACCCGAGAGGCAGGGCCGCCATAACGGACATCCGAATCATGAAACGCGGAACACCTCTGCCGGTCAGGCGGCGTCCATCAAGTCGAGCAGGCATTCGACGCTTCGCTCGGCGTCGACCGGGTGCCGCAGCGGGCGCGAAGTGTCGATCTCGTAGCGGTTGCGCCGGCCCTCCCGGACGCGCATCACGTACCCGTCCTGCTCGAGGTCGGAGACGATCCGCAGCACGGCTCGCTCGGTGATCCCGGCCCGCGTCGCGACGTCTCGGAGCCGGACCGCCGGATCGGCCGCGAGGCACATCAGAACGACGGCGTGGTTGGTCAGGAACGTCCAACCCGGCCCCTGGACGTCGTCTCCGGCCACTTCGGGCGCGTGACCACTCACACGCATCCTCGCATGTTTCCTCGGCGGAGCCTTCAGGCCCATGGCACCGACCTCCTCGCTCCATTGTTAACACCGTCCAACACATCGGCAAATAGGAAGTATTTTCTCATTCCATCGATAAAATCGAACTCTCCGGAGCGTCTCGGTCCACCTGGACGTATGTCCAGTTTCCCTGTACACATGTACACCATGGGCAGGGCAGCCATCCCTCGAGCGGAAGAGCGAAGCCGGCGTGAGGTCATCCTCGACGCGACGCTCCGGGTGATCGGGGCCGGAGGCATCGACTCGGTCACCCACCGGCGAGTCGCGGCAGAGGCGGGCGTTCCGCTCGGGTCGATCGCGTACTACTTCGATTCGCGGGACGAGCTCATCCCCGCCGCGTTCCGGCACCACATGAGTGGCGTCCGACGCACGGCTCGCTTCGTCGAGGAGCGCATCCACCCCCGGACCCTCGCGAGCCTGGTCGACACCCTGGTCGGCGTCTCGGACCACTACGTGTCGAAGCCGCACGTCCAGCACGCCGAGTTCGAGATGTACGTGTACGCGGCGCGCCACCCGGAGATCGCCGAGGAGATGAGGCTCTGGCAGGCGGAGCTCGCGGCACTGCTGGCCCCCGAGCTCGAGGCGCTGGGCCTGGAACGCCCGGTCGAGGCCGCGCGCTGCCTGCTGGGTGTGGTCCGAGGCTTCGAGCTCGAGCTGCTGATCCGGCCCGACGCGGGCTTCGACGAGCTGCGGCGGCGGATCGAGGTGACGATCGAGGGACTCTGCGGGCGGAGCAGCACTCCCGCTCGTCGCCCGGCTCGGCCGGCCCGGAAGCAGAGCCGCGCGAAGTGAGCACGACGCCCCACATCCTCGCGATCGATCTCGGAACCAGCGGGCCGAAGGTCGCGCTCGTCGCGGCGGACGGCCGGCTGGTGGCGCGGTCGGTCCGGCCGGTCCGCACGAACGAGATCCCGGGCGGCGGCGCCGAGCAGGATCCCGACGAGATCTGGAACGCCGTCCTCGCCGCCGCTCGAGAGACCCTCCGGGCTGCCGACCTCCCGCCCGACGCGATCCGCGGCGTCATCTGCGACAGCCACTACTTCTCGCTCGTTCCCGTCGACGCCACGGGTCGCGCGACGTGGCCGTGCATCCTGTGGATGGACCAGCGCGGCGCTCCCCACGTGCAGGAGATCTACCAACGCGCACCCGAGACGCTGCGGCGCTGGCTCGAGGTCCACGGCCTGCCCTCCCTCCCGACCGGAAACGACTCCCTGGCGCACCTGCTCTGGATCCGGGAGGCGTGCCCCGAGGTCTACGAGCGCACCCACGCGTTCGTCGAGCCCATGGACTACGTCAACGCCCGCCTCACGGGTCGGATCTGCGCGAACGCCCGCACGATCTTCCCGCTGGTCCTGACGGACAATCGCGATCTCGCGAACGTCGGCTACGACGACGAGCTGCTTCGACTGACGGGCGTCGATCGCGAGAAGCTACCGCCGCTGATCGCGCCGGACGAGCGGGTCGGCAAGCTCCTCCCGGAGGTGGCGGAAGCCCTCGGGCTCTCGCCCTCCACCGAGGTCTTCACGGGACTGAACGACACCCAGGCGGTGGCGGTCGCGGCCGGCACCTTCCTGCCCGGCCAGGGCGGCATCAACGTCGGCACTACGACCCAGCTGCTCGCCCACGTGGACGGGATGCACGCCGACCTCGAGCGCTCGGTCCTCGCGATGCCGAGCGGCCTGCCCGGCCGCTACATGCTGCTCGGCGAGAACGGGCTCGGCGGGAAGCTGCTCGAGCACTTCGTCCAGAACGTCGTCTACTCGAAGGACGGCTTCGCCGACCACTCGACCGAGGATGCCTACGCGCAGCTCGAGCAGGTGATTGCGGCGGAGCCCGCCGGCTCCGGAGGGCTGCTCTTCCTCCCCTGGTACGGCGGCGCCCAGGCGCCCGTTTCCGACCCGCACATGCGGGGCGCCTTCCTCAACCTGTCGCTCGATGCGACCCGCACCCGCATGATGCGGGCGATCGTCGAAGGGATCGCCTTCAACATGCGCTGGCTCCTGCCGGCGACCGAGGAGGTCCACGGCCATGCGTTCGAAGAGCTGCGCTTCTCGGGCGGGGGAGCCATCTCCGATACCTGGTCGCAGGTGATGGCCGACGTCATGGCGCGGCCCGTCCTGCAGGTGGACGAGCCCCGCTACCTGAATGCGAAGGGCGCGGCCTTCGTGGCGTTCGTGCAAGCCGGCCTCACGGATCTCGATCGGATCGACCGCTTCTGCCCGACCCGCCGCCGCTACGAGCCGGATGCCGCCCGATCGGACCTCTACGCCCGACTCTTCGAGCAGTTCTTGAAGGCCTTCGAGCAGAATCGCTCGATCTGCCAGGCGCTCAACGCCGAGGTCTCCCCGTGACCGGCCCCGATCTCGAGCAGCTGCTCGCCGACGCCGTGGGCCTCGCAGAGGAGGCGGGCCCGATCGCGAACGGGTACTTCCGCCGCCGCCTCGACGTGCACGACAAGACGCGCGGAGCGGGCTTCGACCCCGTCACCGTCGCGGACCGCGAGGTCGAGCGCTTCCTCCGCGCGGAGCTCACGCGCCGCTACCCGGGCTACGGGATCCTCGGCGAGGAGGAGGGTCGGCAGGACGCGGACGCCTCGCGCTGCTGGGTGGTCGACCCCATCGACGGAACCCGTGCGTTCATCACGGGAATGCCGGCCTGGGGTATCCTCCTCGGGCTCACCGAGAACGGCACGCCGCGGCTCGGCGTCATGCACCAGCCCCACACCGGCGAGACCTTCTCGGGTGCGCCCGGCCTGGGCGCCACCCTCCGACACCAGGGCAAGGACGTCCCGCTCGAGACCCGCGATGGCGTGCGGATCGGCGAGGCCGCCCTCTACTGCACGCACCCGGACCTGTTCGACGACGCGCGCGAGCGCGAGGCGTTCGCGCGCGTCTCTCGCGCGGCCCGCATGACGCGGTTCGGAGGCGATTGCTACGCGTACTGTCTGCTCGCCCTCGGACAGGTCGATCTCGTGATCGAGGCGAGCCTCGAGCCCTACGACATCGTGCCGCTGATCCCGATCATCGAGGCCGCGGGCGGCATCGTGAGCGACGGACGCGGCGGCTCGGCGGCCAGCGGCGGCTTCGTCGTCGCGGCCGGCAGCGAGGCACTTCACGAGGAGGCGCTGCGCCTGCTCGCGCTCTCCTGACCCCCCACTCCACCAATCCCCCACTCCATACGAGAGGAACACGACATGGCGAACGAGGATTCCGGACCCTTTGGCGGCATGTACCCCTACGCGGCGCGCTTCGGCGTGATCGACCGCTTCCCGAAGGAGGGCCGCTCGCGCGAGGAGATCCTGGGCGAGCTGCGCACCATGGCCCGGGAAGAGGACGACTTCTGGCAGACGGGCCAGTGCTCGGGAACGATGTACTGCGGGGACACGTCCCACTACGAGTTCCTGAACGAGGCCTTCGGGCTCTACTCCCACGTGAACGCGCTGCAGCGCGACATCTGCCCGAGTGCGACCCGCTTCGAGGGCGAGATCACGGCGATGGCGCTCGACCTCATGCATGCCGAGGCCGTGGCCGAGCACCATCCGGGCGAGAGCCCGCGCGGCTCGGTCACCTCCGGCGGCACCGACAGCATCCTCACGGCCGTCCTCATGCACCGCGACAAGGCCCGGGCCGAGAAGGGCATCACCGCGCCGGAGATGATCCTGCCGAAGACGGCACACCCGGCCTTCGACAAGGGTGCCCATCTCTTCGGGCTGAAGCTGATCCATGCACCCGTGCACGAGGACACGACCCGGGTCGACATGGACTTCGTTCGCGAGCACGTCAACGAGAACACGGTGCTGCTCGTCGGCTCGGCCGCGAACTATCCCTACGGCACCATCGACCCCATCGACGAGCTCTCGGATCTGGCCGTCGAGCGCGACGTCGGCCTCCACGTGGACGGCTGCCTCGGGGGCTTCATCCTGCCCTGGGGCGAGCAGCTCGGGTACGAGATCCCGGTCTTCGACTTCCGGCTGCCGGGCGTCACCACGATCTCCGCAGACACCCACAAGTTCGGCTTCGGCCTGAAGGGCACGTCGGTCCTGCTCTTCCGCGACAAGTCGTTCCGCAACCACGCCTACTTCATGACGCCGGACTGGCCGGGCGGGAAGTACAACTCGCCGGGCATCGCCGGGAGCCGCTCCGGCGGGCTGCTGGCCGCCACCTGGGCCTCCATGGTGAGCCTCGGGCGCGAAGGCTACCTGCGCTACGCGAAGGCGATCTTCGAGACCGCCTTCGCCATGCAGGACATCGTGCGCTCCCACGAGGAGCTCCAGATCATGGGCGACCCGACCTTCTGCTTCTCGTTCACCTCGGACCGCTTCGACATCTACCACCTGAACGACTTCATGCACGCGAAGGGCTGGCGCTTCAACGGCCAGCAGTATCCCAACGCCATCCACATGTGCGTCACCCGGCCGCAGACGCAGCCCGGCGTGGTCGACAAGTTCGCCGAGGACCTGGCCGCCGCGATCCCCTACGCCCTCGACCCGCCGGTCGAGCAGCCGAAGTCGGGCGCCATCTACGGAGGCGTGCCGAAGGGGATCCCGGGCGTCGACGACATGGTGAAGAACCTGCTCGTCGACTACCTCGACCGCTGTGGCGACGTGCCGACCCTGCGCTCGGAGGGCTGAGGCTCGCCCTACCCCGTCTCGGGAGCGGCTTCCGGAGCGCTCCCGACGGGATCGAGCCGCAGGTATCTCTGGGGGGCGAAGCCGAAGAGGAACTTGACGGCGATCGGGTTGCCGATGTCGGCGTCCACCCGCTCGTACTCCGCTTCGTCCACGGGGACGGCGACGTAGTCCGCGGTGACGCCGTCGAGCGTCACCTTCACCTGCGGGTTCGCCAGGGCCGCGCGGTACCAGGCCCGCGGCCAGTGGTTCGCCGATGCGTAGAGCTGGCTGCCGCTCCAGTTCTGCGAGAGGATCCGGTCGGAGGAGACGCCTTCGGCGTCGGTCGTCGTGATGACGAAGGTGTCTCCCGGGTCGGGCTGCAGGAGCCCGAGAGCCGACTCGACGACGACCACCAGTCCGACGTAGGCCAGGATCCCGATGCCGACGATTCTCGCGACGCGTGTGATCTCCAACCCGAACCTCCTCTCAGCGACAGGGTAGCCGACGCAGCTAGACGGCTTCTCGGGTCGTCCAGGGCAGGGGACGGGACGCCACGCCGGGCAGGAAGCCGCGCAGGATGCTCTGCATGCCCGAGGCGATCTCTTCCACCGACTTTCCCAGATAGAGCTGGTTGGCGAGAGCGAGTGAGGCGAGCCCCTGCAACGCGGCCCACACCACGTGGGCGATCAGCTCCGGATCCCCTTCGAGGTCACCGCGCTCGACCCGCTCGCGGATGGGTGCCGTGCAGGCCTCCCAGGCGCGCTGCTGTGCGGCGCGCGTCGCATCGGAGACGGTGTCTTGCCGCAGCTCGAACATGATGCGGAACGCCTCCGGGTTCTCGAAGGCGAAGCGCAGGTACGCCGTGCCGAAGTGAGGCTCGCCGTGGTCGCCGGGGTAGTCACGGAACCAGGCGGCCAGGCGGTCGAAGGCCTGGCCGCGGACGGCGTCGACGAGGTGCTCCTTGTCCCGGTAGTAGCTGTAGGGCTTGGCGTAGCTGCAGCCGAGGCGGCTGGCGAGGCGGCGCAGGGTGAGGCTCGCGACGCCCTCCTCTGCCACCATCTCGAGGGCGGCGGCGGCGGCCTCCTCGCGGAACGCCTCGACCTCGCTCTCGCTGAGCTGGGGTCTGGCCATCGGGTCTCCGATGCGGTATTTCTGACAATGTCAAATTAACTCTGGCCGGCCCGTGGCGCCACCCGCCGCGAGAGGAGTCTTCATGTCGTCCCCCACCCATCCCGCCATCGCCGAGGGCAACGTGGCCGTCATCACGGGCGGGGCCAGCGGCATCGGCCTCGCGACGGCCGAGCGCCTCGCCCGCTTCGGCCTGCGCGTCTGCATCGCAGACCACGACGAGGAGGCCCTGAAGGCCGCCGCGGAATCCCTCGCCGAGGCCGGTGAGGTCATCGTCCAGCCGACCGACGTCTCGAGTGCCGCCTCCGTCGACGAGCTCGCGAGCGCCGTGGCCGAGCGGCTCGGGCCGGTGTCCCTGCTGATGAACAACGCGGGCGTCGGGGGCGGAGGAGACGCGTTGTCCAATCCCGAGGGCTGGCAGCGCGTGCTGGGCGTCAATCTCTTCGGCGTCCTCCACGGCGTGCAGCGCTTCGTGCCCGACATGGTGGCGAGCGATCGCCCTGGCCTCGTCATCAACACGGGCTCGAAGCAGGGCATCACCCAGCCGCCCGGCGACACCGCGTACAACGTGAGCAAGAGCGGCATCAAGAGCCTGACCGAAGGCCTCGCGCACACGCTGCTCCAGCAGACCGAGGGGCGCGTGACGGCCCACCTGCTCGTGCCCGGCTTCACCTACACCGGCATGATCAAGCGCTTCGTCAAGGAGAAGCCCCCGAGCGCGTGGCTCCCCGAGCAGGTCGTCGACTTCCTCTTCGAGTCCCTCGCGCGCGGCGACTTCTACATCCTGTGTCCGGACAACGACGTCACGCGCGAGATGGACGAGAAGCGCATCCTCTGGAACACCTACGACATGATCGAGAACCGCCCGGCCCTCTCGCGGTGGAACCCCGCTTTCGAGGCGGAGTTCGAAGCGTTCATGAAGGGCTAGGAGCGGCACCATGGAGTCCGGCCCGAGACCGATCCAGCTCTACAGCATGATGATCTGCCCCTTCGCCCAGCGGACGCGGATCCACCTCGAGCTCCTGGACCTCCCCTACGAGCTCACGAACCTCGACATCTGCAAGCCCCGTCCGGAGTGGTTCCTCGAGCTGAATCCCGCCGGGCAGGTGCCGGTCGTCGTCCGCGGCGACGACGTCGTCTCCGACTCGAGCGTGGTCTCCGAGTACCTGCAGGAGATCGCCCCGACACCGCTCCCCTTCGGCCAGGAGCCCGCCGAACGGGCCCGCCAGCGGGGGTTCGTCAAGTTCGTCGACGGCCGGTTCGTGCCCGCGATGTACCTGCTGCTCGCGGCTCGCACGCCGGAGGAGCGCGAGCAACGCGCGAAGGCCGCCCTCGAGACCTTCCGCTGGCTCGAGGGGTTCCTGGCGACTCCGCCGAGCGGCGCGCCCTTCGTGAACGGCGAGTTCGGGCTCCCGGAGGTCGTGATCGCTCCCTTCCTGCTGCGCTACGAGGTCGTGCGGTACTACCAGGACTTCGCGCTGCCCGAGGACGGCGGGTTCGACCGCGTGATCCGCTGGCGGGACGCCATGCTCGCGCTGCCCGTCGTGCAGAAGACGGCCGAGTCGATCCCGGATCTGATCAAGCTCTACGAGGACTACACGATCGGCTCCTACAACGGCGCCGTACCGGAGGGGAAGGAGCGGAGCTCGCTCGATCTCGCCATCCCGCCGGCCAGTCGACCCATGCCGGAGCGCGCCGCATCGGTGCGCTGACTGCGAGGGCGAGGAGGGTCCGACATGATCCAGGTACCCGTCTGCATCATCGGATGCGGCCCCATCGGTCTGACCGCGGCCCTGCTGCTCTCCCGCATCGGCATCCGCACCCTGCTCCTCGAGCGACGCGGCGCGCTCAACACGCACCCGCGCTCGCGCTTCGTCGACACGAACACGATGGAGCTCCTGCGCGAGCTCGGCGTCGAGAAGGAGGTCGAGGCGACGGGGCTCGGTCCGGACTGGACCGAGGTCGACCGCTGGGCCGACTCGCTCACGGGCGAGGAGTACGCGTGCATTCCGAGCCCGACCTTCCACACGGTCCCGAGATCGACGAGCCCGTGCCTGCCCGTCATGACGGCCCAGGACCACGTGGAGGCCGCGCTGATCGGGAAGGTCCGCAAGGACCCGAACGTCGACCTTCGCTTCCACACCGAAGCCCGGGATCTCGAGCAGACCGAGACCGAGACACGACTGCGCATCCACGACCGGCAGACGGGCGACGAGGAGGAGGTCGTCGCGGCCTACACCATCGGCGCGGATGGTCCCTCGACGACGACCCGCGCAGTGATCGGCAGCGAGCTCGAGAGCGATCCGATGGCCATCAACTCGCAGGACGTGATCTTCCACGCCGACCTGTCGAAGTACGTCGGCGACCGCAAGGGCGCCCTCCTCTACGCCACGCCGCGGCCGGGCTTCGTGGTGATCTTCCAGCCCCTCGACGGCGTGCGGCGCTGGCGCTGCCAGGTGAACGTTCCGACGCCGGATCTCCTCTCCGAGGAGGAGACCATCGCGCGCATCCAGGAAGCCCTGGGCACGAAGGACGAGTTCCCCATCGAGATCAAGAGCCTCTCGCTCTGGCAGCCGACCCCGGGCTGCACCACGCGCTTCTCGAAGGGGCGCATCTTCATCGCCGGCGACGCCGCGCACGTGTCGGTGCCGACCGGAGGCATGGGCAACAACACCGGGTTCGCAGGCATCCGGAACCTCGCCTGGAAGCTGGCCTTCGTCCTGCGCGGGATCTCTCCCGCGAGCCTCCTCGAGACGTACCAGGAGGAGCACAAGCCGCTGGCCCTGGAGCGGATCGCCCTCGGCGTGCGGATCACCCAGGCGATGATCCCCATGATGATCAAGCACTCGTCGGGCCAGGACATCCGGCAGGACGCCCACGCGACGCGCTTCTACGGCAACTACGACGGCACGCTCCTCGGCTTCGAGCTCGAGTCGGGGCTGATCGCCGCCGAGGAAGACGCTCCGCCTCCGGTCGACGACCCGATCACGGACTTCGTTCCCGCCGTGCGCGCCGGCCGGCGCGCCCCGCACGTCTGGGTCGACGAGGCGCGGACGGCTTCCGTGCTGGACGGCTTCGGCCGGGGCTACTCCCTCGTCCTGGGAGCGGACGTCGACGCCGAGCCGTGGGCGGATCTCACCGAGCAGCTCGCGGCCGGCGGCTTCCCGATCTCGACCCAGGAGCTTCCCGCCGCGAGCACCCCCTACTCGAACGAGGGCCTCGTCCTGGTCCGCCCGGACGGCATCATCGCGGACCACTGGAACGATCGGGACGTCGGCGACGACGAGAGATCGGAGCGCCTCGGCCGCCTCCTTCCCCGGGCCTAGACGCTTCGACGCCAGCCGGGTATGCCGATGGTGCATACTCACGGCGATGGATATCCGCGATCTCGAAGAGTTCCTCGCCGTCCTCGAGCACGGGAGCATCCTGGGCGCCGCAGAGACGAGGGGCGTCGCGCAGCCCGCGCTGAGCCGGCGGATGCGAGCGCTCGAGGAAGCCCTGGGTGTCCCGCTCCTCACGCGAAGCAGCCAGGGCGTCACCGCGACGGTCTACGGCTCCCTGCTCGAGCGACACGCTCGACTCGTTCTTCGCGATCGGCAACAAGCCCTCGACGAGCTGCAGTCCCTCCGAGACGGCGTCCAGGGCCACGCGCGCGTGGGCGTGGCGCCCGCCCTGTCGGGTCTGCTTCCGGGTGCGATCGAACGCCTCTCCAAGGACCGATCCGGACTCACGTTCACGGTGCTGGAAGGAACCTACGACGCGTTGGTTCGAGACCTCCGCGCCGGCGAGATCGACGGCGCCTTCACCCTGCTGGTGCCCGGCGAAGGACACGAAGGGCTCTCGGTGCATCGACTGGTCGAAGACCCGGTTCGCATCTTCTGCAACCCGGAGCACCGCTTGCGACGCAAGCGGAAGCTGCGCTTCGAGAACCTCGGAGAGGAGCGTTGGGCGCTCATCAGTCGGCCTCGCTCCATCATCGAGATGTTCCGGAGCATCGCCGTCTCGCGGGGGATCGAGAGCCCGCGAGTCTCCGTCGAGACGGACTCCCTGGACCTGCTGAAGTCGCTCGTCCTGCACGAGTCGTTCCTCACCGCGTTGCCGCAGGGCGCGATGAGGGCCGAGCTCGGGCGAGGACAGGTCGCCACCCTGGCGATCGAGGGCCTGCCCGTGCTGGCGGCCGGCTTCCTGCATCGCCAGGAAGTCCTTCCCCCCGCGGTCTCCCTGCTCCTGGAGGAGGTCTCCACGTCGGCGAGGCTCTGACCAGCGGCGGCGTCAGCTGGTATGCTCGATAAGCATATCCAAGTACGGAGACCCCATAGCGCAGACATACCCGGCCAGGCACTCTTCCGTCATTCGAGGAGGAACTCCCAGTGGCCAAGCTCATGAACGACGCCAAGACCCGACGCGACTTCGTCCGAAGCAACCACACCTGCGTCGTCTCGTACGCACGCAAGACCGCCCCGCCCTCCATGTCCATCGTGCACTACGCGATGGACGGAGACGATCTCGTCTTCCTGACGATGGCCGAGCGGCAGAAGGCAAAGGCCGTCCGACGGCTCGGCCAGCTGTCCGCCTGCATTCTCGCAGGCGAGCCGGGGGGGCTCTCCTGGCCGCCCGAGTACCTGGTCGTCGACGGCAAGGCCCGGCTGTCCGACGACATGGACGAAGTGCTGCACGTCGCCACGAAGATCCTGCCGATCATGACCGGCAAGCCGTTGCCCGAAGCGGCCTTCCCCGGTGTCCGCAAGGTCCTCGAGCGGGAGAACCGGATCGTGGTGCGCATCACGCCCGAGTCCACCTTCCACTCCCCTTCGGTCCACGACGTCGAGGATGCGGATCCGGATTCGGACCAGCCTCTGCACGGCCTCGGGGCTCGCATCCCCTGGCGAGACGCGTAGCCCCTACAGGCCGCCCCAGCCCGGCTCCCAGTCGGAGCAGTGGAAGTGGACGAGCTTCCACTCGCCGTCTGCGCGGCGCCAGATCTCGGTCGTGCGGCACTGGTGGTCGACGGAGCCCAGCTCACCGAAGTCCGCCTTCAGGTGGAGGCCGTAGACGAGCCATGCGGCGTCGCCGCAGACCTCGACGCGCACGTCGCGGTCGTCGTTCAGGATCCCCTTGCCCGTCTGGCCCGATGCGCTCTCGCCGGCGGCGCGCAGCTGATCCCAGAGCGAGCAGATGTGATCGATCCCGAAGTAGTTCGCCTTGTTCAGGTTGAACCACGTGAGACCGGACGCGCCGCCGCGGACGTGGGTGCGAAGGAACTCGGTGTCCCCGACGTCGCAGGCGCGCATGAAGCGCTCATGGAGATCCAACAGGATCTGCTCGTCGTTCGTCTGCACTGGGGCTACTCCTCTCTCGGATCTCGCGTCGCGGCGATCCGGCGCACGAGATCGGGTTGGGAATCCGGTGGAGCGAGCAGGAAGAGCGCGAGCTCGTCGATGCCCGTCTCGGCGTAGCGATCGAAGGCTCCCTGCAGGTCGTCGGGCGTGCGCACCACGGCGAGCTCATCGACGGCTTCGTCGGAGAGGGAAGCCGCCCCTCCCCCGTGGAGCGCCCCGGGCGTCAGGACGTCCCGCGCCAGGTACTCGGCCATGTCGGGCTCCGCCATGGAGACGACACTGCGCACGATGCTCCGCGCGGTCTCGTGGTCCGGAGCGACTGCCAGCATGCAGGTCGCGACCACCCGGAAGTCGCCGCGCGCGCGCCCTCGGCCCTGCAGCCCCTCTTCGACGGCCGCGACGCTCTCACGGAGGACACCCGGCGTGCTGCCCATCGAGAGGTGGACGCCGTCCGCCTCCTCCGCAGCCATGGCGAGCATGCGCGGCCGCACGGCCATGACGTCGATCCCGACGTCGAGCGGCGCCCCGTTGAGCCCGAACTCCTCGAATCGGAAGGGCCCCCGCTCGCCGTCGACGACGCGACCCGCGAACGCGTCTCTCAGGGTCCGCACCAGCGCACGCGTGTCCGAGAGCGGAGCCGTGACCCGCTGCCCGAGCTTTGCGAGCAGGCCCGGGTCGCCCGCTCCGACGGCCACCCGGAGGCGCCCAGGGCAGAACTCGGCCAGGGAGGCGACCTCCATCGCGAGCAGCCCGGGATGGCGCGTGGCGGAGCTCAGCCCGACCACCCCGATCTCGAGCTCCCGCGTCCGTCCCGCCGCGACGGCGCTGGGCACGAGCGCGTCGCGGAACCCGATCTGCTCGCACGACCAGATGCCGTCCAGGCCACAGGCCTCGGCGACCTCGACGAGATCGAGGGCGGGCGGCAGGGGGCTCATTCCGGCCAGCGACAGGCTGAGTCGCAGAGGGCGTTTCATGGCCGAGCCACTCTAGCTCGGCTTCCCGGGGCTCATCGTTCAACGATCCTCCCGGCCACGAGTGCCCTCGGCGCAGCAGCTCGTCGCGCCGCTGAGCCGGAAGCGGCGCACTCGCGAGCGAGCACAGGCCCTTGTCCCCTTTTCGGGCGACGGCTTGCGGTGCCACGACCGGGCCTGCGACGTCACATCTCCCACATCGGGCAAGACGCCCGTGGGAGATCTCCGTGTTCCGCCTGCGCACACTCGTCTCGTGTTCCCTCGGCCTCCTCCTCCTGAGCTCCGCGCCCGGCGCTGCGGTGACGATCCTACGCGTCGACGTCGGCCGGACCGGGCAGGACGTGGAGCCCGGCTGGACGGGCTACTCCACGCCCGGGCTCAGCTCCGCGGAACACACGCCCCAGGTGTTCCCCGACGGAACCTGGCGCTTCGACGCGACGGGTCTGACCCTGGCGACGCGCAACTACGGAGACATCGAGACGACGCCCCTGGGCGACCTCTTCGAGGACTCGGCTCTCGTCAACACATCGCCGGCCGACGGAGGCTTCGAACTCGTTCTCTCCGATCTCGCCGCGGGTCGCTACGTGCTCACGACCTACCACCACAGCTTCGCCCTTGGCGGCGCGAGTGCCGACGTGTCCGGCGGCGCTCCGGGTGGAGGACTCGACTCGCTCGGCTCGCTCACGAGCACGACGGGAACGGACATCGCCGACGTCGAGAGCCTGACCGTCGCATTCGACACGAGCTCATCCGTCGACGGCTACGTCCTCCGCTTCGAGCCTACGACGGCAGCGGGCAGCTTCCACTTCGACCTTGCCGGATTCGAGCTCGAACGCGTGGCCGTCCCCGAGCCGGGCGTGGCGACGCTGCTTGGGCTCGGCGGGCTGGGCTGGCTCGCCGGACGCCGACGCCGTCGCGCGGCCGGTGCGCGCACCCCCGAGGAACCGGAGTCCCGCTTCTAGAGGGCGCCGTCTACGCGAAGCTGGCGCTTCAGCCCTGCTCGTCGTGTTTCGGCCCACCGGCGGCGTGGCTGGCTTGCTCGCCGGCTTCTGCCGCGGTGACCTCGGTGCCCCCTTCGCTCGGCTCGGGGACGAGGCCGAGCCGGGCGGCGCGCTCCTGCCAGCGGCGTCGGGCCAGCTGCTGCATGTCGGTGTCCTCGTCGGCTTCGTCCACGATCTCGAGGCCCAGCAGGGTCTCGATCACGTCCTCCATGGTGACGACGCCCGCCGTTCCGCCGTACCCGTCGATCACGAGGGCCAGGTGCTCCCGGCGGGCGAGCAGCCGATCGAACAGGCGCGGCAGCGGGAGCCGGCGGTCCACCGCGAGGATGTCGCGCTGGAGCTCACGGAGCGGCGTGTCCAAGGCTCCAGCCGCGCCCCGTTCCAGGACGTCGTCCTTCAGGACGAAGCCGGTCACGTGGTCGCGGTCCTTCTCCCAGACGGGGAGCCGCGAGAAGGGAACGCGCGCCTCGATCACGTCGTTGACGGTCGCGGTCTCGGGAAAGTCCACGAGCACCGTGCGCGGGGTCATGACGTCCTCGGCGAGCAGATCGTTGAAGCGGAGCAGGCTCTTCAGGATCTCCGCCTCCTGGCCCTCCACCACCCCCTGCTCGGCGCCGATCTCCGCCATGGCGGCCAGCTCGTCGCGGCTCATGCTGGCGTCCTCGCGCTCGGGGGTGACCAGGCGCGTGACGAAGCGGCAGAGCCAGACGAGGGGGCCGAGCAGCACGATCATGGCCTGGAGCACGCGGCCGGCCGCCGGCGCGAGCGGGCGCCAGTACGCGGCCCCGAGCGACTTGGGGATGATCTCCGAGAAGATCAGGACCGCGAGCGTGAGCACGGCCGAGAAGAGACCCACCCAGGCGCTGCCGAACACCGCAGCAGCCTGGGCGCCGGCACCGGCTGCGCCGATGGTGTGGGCGACCGTATTGAGCGTGAGGATCGCGGCCAGCGGGCGGTCGACGTCGTCCTTGAGCGCCTGGAGGCGCGCTCCGGCATCGGGGTCCTCACGGCTCAGCGCGCCGACGTAGGCGGGCGTGATGCTCAGGAGCACGGCCTCGAGCACCGAGCACAGGAACGAGACCGCGATGGCGAGCGTCACGTAGACGACGAGGAGCGTCACGACCGGAGGCTAGCCTGCGCGCCCGACCCGGGGAACCGGACGGCCGGGAACCGGTCGGAGCCTTTCGGGTCCCCGACCGCCCTTTCGAGAGGCCTAGAAGGTCTCCTTGTAGGGCCGGAGATCGAGCTCGAGGGTCCACGTCGTGGGCTCCTGCTGGTGGAGCATCCACATCGCATCCGCGATGCCGTCCGTGGAGAGCATGCCGTCCTCCCCGAGGTGATCGACGACGGCGGGAAAGCGGCTCTTGATCTGGTCTCCGAGGATCACCCCGTCGATGATCAGGTGGGCCACGTGAAGGCCCTTCGGGCCGAACTGCCGGGCGAGCCCGTGCGCGATCGCGCGCTCCGCGGCCTTGGCGGACGCGAACGCGATGAAGGGCGGCCGCGAACGCACGGAGGCGGTCGCGCCGGTGAAGATCAACGTCCCGCCCCCGTTCGGCACCATGCGACGCGCAGCCTCCCGTCCGGACAGGAACGCTCCGAATCCGCAGACGCGCCAGGACCCCTCGAACTCGTCGTCGGTCATCTCGAGGATGTCCTTCGGGAAGTTGTTCCCGGCGTTGTAGAGGACGAGGCGCGGCGGAGCTCCCGTGTCCTTCTCGACGCGCTCGAAGAGGGCCGTCACGGCCCCGGGCTCCGTACAGTCGGTCGGGACCGCCGTCGCGGATCCTCCTTCGCTGCCGATCTGCGCGGCGACGGCCTCCAGCTTCTCCGCAGTCCGCCCGGCGAGGAACGCGTGCAGACCCCCCCGAGCGAACCGGCGAGCCGCAGCCGCGCCGACGCCCTCCAGGGCTCCCACGCCGATGACGATCGCACCTTCCATGCCGCGTCCTCCCTTGCCCGGTTCAGTCTACAGACAAGGCCATCAGAGGGCGCGGGGCCCCGGAGGCTGGCCGCCGGCCGATCAGCCCTTTGGCCCGTCGTCGTTCGTGATCGACCCGTTCCCCCTGCCGTCGCCGATGGTGGCGTTCACCGCATCCTGCAGCCGTACCTGGAACGTCTCGTCGGCCTCGAGGACGGCGTCGCCGACGAGCTGGACCTCGATCGTGGCCGAGAGGGAGCCGGCGGGAATCAGGACCGTCCCCGAGGCCTGCACGTAGTCGTCATCCGCGACCCGGGCCGTCCCGTCCTCCGTGTCGAATCTCACCGTGACATCCACGTCGGTCGCCTGATCGAGCGAGACGGTGAACACGACCAGATTGGCGTCGCCGTCCCCTCCCTCGCTCGCGGTGCCGTCGCTGACGGTCAGGATCGGTCCAGCGGGGCCGTCGAGGCCCGGACCCGGAGGCGCCCCGAACGAAGTGCGGAAGCCGCCCGCAGCGAAGAAGTCGGCGGGGGCGATCGTGCCGTTCCCGTCGGCATCGAATACGCCGCAGTAGGAGAAGGCGTTCGAGTCCAGGAGACAGGGACGGAATCCCAGGAAGAAGTCGGACGCCGAGACGAGGCCGTCGTTGTCGATGTCGAGATCGCAGTCATCGCCGTAGATCTGGAGGCCCGGCTTCGAGGCGTCGTCATCGGCGGCGCCGTCGAGGTTCTGCTGGTCCGGGTTCGGGATCAGGACGCAGTTGTCGTTGACGTCACAGACGCCGTCCAGGTCGGAGTCCGTACAGTCGTCGTCCACGATCGTTCCCAGGCCGGTCGGATCCACGATCACGGCGTTCGTCGCAGAGATCAGATCGACGAACAGCGACTCGTTGGTTTCGACGAGTTCGTCGCCGACGATCTGCACCTCGATCGTCGCGTTGGTGGAGCCGGCAGGGATGAGAACCCCACCCGAGGTGGTCACGTAGTCGTCGCTCGCAGCCGTGGCGGTCCCGTCGGCCGTGCTGAACGTCACGACCACCTCCTGTCGAGCAGGGCGGTCGAGCGACACCGGGAACACGAGCAGCTCGGCGTCGCCGTCGTCTCCCTCGGCGATCGAGGCGTCTCCGATCCGTACGCGCGGCCCGGTCGGAAACGCAACCTGCGCGACGAAGGCCTCGCTGTTGAGGCCGATCACACCGTCGTGGCTGACCTGCGTCGCGGCCACGAAGCGGAGGCCCGGCTGGTTCGGGACCCCGAGGACCTGGGTCAGGTCGCACGACGGGAGATCGACGGCAGCGTCCTTCGTACAGGCCGGGTCGGCGGACGGGTCGAGACCGAGCGCGCTGTAGCTCACCCGTGGCGCGCCGGGAAACCCCTGCACGATCGCCATCTGACCGAATGGCCCGATGTCGAGACCGAAGGCCGACGGCGTGGACTGGACCCGGAGGATCACGTCGGGATCCCCCGGATCGATCACGACGGCGTCGGTGTCGGGCGACCCGGGCGCCGAGAAGTCGCGGGTGCTGCCGAGGACCCACACGCCGCCCTCACCCGTATCGGGTGCCGGCTCGCTGATGGCACTGAGCGTCAGGTCGACGAGGCCGGTGCCGAGGGGCTGGAAGAGGCTCGGATCGGCGGCCGGATCGAGGAACATCCCTGCTCCCCCGGTGCGATTCACCACGACCGGCCCCGCGTCGCTGATGGCGGGGGCGTCGAGGGCGTCGAGCAGGGTCGGCTGGTACTGGCCCCCCTCCTCGGTCCAGAAGATCGCCTGGGGCGTGCCGGTCGAGTCCTCGCCGAAGCCCACGACGTCGAGGTTCCGGTTCACGTCGGTGGCGAATGCGTGGGAGAAGCCCGGAGGCACCGGGAGCAGCGTCGTGATGGCGCTCGCGGGGTCATTCGCGGGAAAGCGCGTCACGGTCGGGACGTTCGCGACGCCGTCGAAACGGAACCCGCTGACGCCGATCCAGCCGTCCGGCGACGTGTTCGAGATGGACGTCGGGTTGTCGCCGGCCCCGGGCGGCGGCGGGGGGAACGGCACGAAGTCGTAGTCGGGCGGGTCGCAGTCCGGCGGACAGGGCGAGGGCACCCAGACGCCGGTCGTGAGCCCGAACTCGATCACCCCACCGGCCAGGAACCCGGCGTGGTTCTGTCCCGCCACGAACGATTGGGAGGCACCCTCGCGCGGCAGCTCCATGAGCTCGAGATCGTTGTCCAGCAGGAAGATCGCGCCGGCGCGCGCCGTAGAGGGCAGCGACAGGGCGCCGGCGAGCAGCGCCGCGCCAAGAGCGCGAACGGCTAGAGCGCACGGGTTGGTTCGATCCACCGGTGTCTCCTTCGTGGCAGCAGGGGCGATCCCCTACCCGTACGAGAGAGACCGGAGAACGGGTCGGTCGGCAGGCGCAGGTCTTCGCGGGCCGGCTTGCGGGCCAGCTGGCGGGCCGCCCCGGTCGCGCTGGGCGGGGCCGGAGCGACTAGCGACCGCGGCCTGGATTCGGCACGCACATGAGCTGCGCCCCGCCGCTCGCGAGGAGCTTGCCGCTCGCGCTCCAGATCCGGCCGTGGGTGCCCATCAGGCCGCCCTTGGCGACGTCGCATTGATGGTCCATGAGCAGCCACTCGCTGTCCGGATCCTGCTGATGGAACCACGCCGTGACATCGAGGTTGGGCGCCGTAAAGGGGGCGTTCGGGTGGGGCTGGCAGGCGGCGATCCAGGAGGCGGTGTCGATCATCAGCAGGGCTCGCCCCGCCTCGAGCCAAGGATCGTCGAAGGTGGGGCGCGGCGTCAGGCGGTACCACTCGCGGAAGACCGGCTCGCGGGCCGTCGGCGGCTCGTTGACACGTTCGGGCCAGATGGGGCGTATGTCGAAGTTGTTCCAGAACGGGTACGGCGGGCCGTCGGCGTCGTCCGGCACGAGCTCCTGGATGGGCTTCAACCCCTCGGGCCCGGGCACGTCCGGCCGCTCGCTCACGTCGTGCTCGAGGCCGGGCGCCTCGTCGGCGCTGCGGACGAGGCCATGGAAGAGCAGCCGGTCCGCCTGAGCGATCGTCACGGCGAAGGACTCCGAGCGGCGCCCGAGCTTGATCGGACGTACCTCCACCTCAGCCTCCTCGAAGCGACCCACCGAGAGGAAGTGCCCCGCGAAGCTGGCCGGGCGTGGCGCCTTGGCGCAGAGGCCCGCCGCCCGCAGTGCGATCACTGCCAGGTACCCGCCATTGGGCCCCCAGATCTCCCAGTCCCGTGAGATGCGTGCGCGGAACGAGCCGCGCTCCGCGTCGGTGGCCTCGAGCTCCGTGTCGATTGCGAGGTCGCCCACTCGAATCGCTCCTCCGGCGTCGTAGTATACGCCCCCGACTGCCCGCGGGGAGGCTCGCGTTCGTCGCTGTGGCCAGGCGCGTGGCAGCTGTCACGACGGACCGTCGTCGGATGCGATGGCGATCTCTCGTTGAGTCCGGTGAGGGTCGAGGCAAGGGCGGGCACGTCACCGGGGCCCGTGTGTGGCGCTCACTCGCACCATCACCCACCTTCCAGAACGGGTGGTGAGCCTCGGGAGTCGAATCATGCTCCGCACTCTCCTCATGGCCGCACTGGTCTCCTCCTTCCTCGTCGACCTTCCCGCCCAAGCCTGCGAAGGCGGCCTCGAGATCAACCAGGCCTGTGCTCCGGGCGGTTGCTTCCCGGGAGACGATCCGCTCTTTCCGGTGACCCTGACGAGGCCCGGTCGCTATTGCCTCACTGGAAATCTCGAGTCGCGGCAGCCCATCGCCATCGTGATCGCGACCGGCCTGGCCACTCTCGACCTCGGAGGCTTCGTCGTCACCTGCAGTGGTGCACCGCTCGCGGGCAGCACGTGCGTCGGCGTCGACGACGACGGTCCCGGAACCTCGCGCGAGGGCAATGTCGTGCGCGATGGAACCGTGGAGTTCGCGGGCGACGTCGGCGTCCTCCTCGCCGACCGTTCGAGGGTGGAGCGGATGCGCGTGCGGTTTTCGCTCGGGAACGGGATCGAGGTCGGCGAGGGAAGCGCCGTCCTGGATTCCGAGGTGCACCGCAACTTCGCGATCGGAATCAGCGCGGCCGAGGGATCTCTGATCCGGGGGAACGTCGTGTCACTCAACTCGTCCATCGGGATCATCACCGGGCCGGGAGCGACCGTCTCCGGGAACGCGAGCTCGAACAACGGAGGCACGGGCATCTCATCGCGGGGATCGGTCGTGTCGAACAACTCTTCCTTCAGCAACTCCGGGGTCGGAATCCTGATGACCGAGGGACTGGTCCGAGCCAACGCCGTGCACGACAACGACGAAGAGGGGGTCGTCGCCTTGGACGCAAACGTGCACGAGAACGCCCTGACCGGGAACGGTGAGGCCGGCCTGCGCTGCACCGGCGTGCTCGCGTCGACGAACTTCCGGAACAACGTGATCGAGAACAACGGCGACACGGTGACCTTCAGTCCGACGACCTTCTGCCGGGACACCGGCGAGAACACCTGCAACGCAGCGACCGACTGCCTCTGATCCGGGCGTCGCAGCAACGACGATGATGGTACTGGGCGACTCGCTGGTACCGGGCCCGGGCTGGCACCACGCTCCCCCACGTGGCCAGCCGGCTCACGAAGCCCGCCCGCCACGGCGGCTCTGGCCGAAGTGAGGATCCACACACGAGGGATCCCCAATACTGGTGACGTCCCGGGTCTCCGGGTCTCCGTAGCCCAGGTCGAGTGCGCATTCCGCGCAGGACCCGGAGACCCACATGACTCATCCGACCCGATTCCAGACACGCGACTCCTGGCGTTCGAGGAGAGCCCGAACGACGCCGCTCGGTGCCGCTCTGCTGAGCCTCTTCCTCGTCCTTCCCCCGACCGGACCGGCGAAGGCGGCCCCCGGCGATGACCTGCTGCGCGACGACTCGAAGGTCGTCGAGGAGAGCCTCTCGAAGGAGAAGGAGGCCCTCGTCGCAACGAAGCCGTTCGAGAAGCTCACGATCGAGAAGGCCAGCCCGGAGAAGTCGCTGGCGGAGGAGCCCCCGAAGCTCTCGTCCAAGCTCCGCGAAGACGTCTTCGAGGCCGAGCTGAAGCGGGACGTCGAGGTCAAGACCTCCCTCGACGGCTGGACGTCCTCGGAGACCTTCGCCACGCCCTACGGAGACGTGACGCTCACCTACGAGCGGATCGGCGGCCGTACCGTCGTCGAAGGCGACATCCTGGTGGACCTGGACGACCTGCGGGAGCAGGCGGCCACGGATTCCGTCGAGTACGGCACGCAGCCGGGCGACTCCCCCGGCGAGGGCTACGGCTCGACGAGCTCCGGGCTGGCCGCCGTGCGTCGCTCCGAGAAGCTCTGGCCCGGCGCCGTGGTCCCCTATTGGATCGACCCGTCGCTTCCGAACCAGATCCGTGTCGAACGGGCCATCGACCACTGGGAGATGTTCACACCCCTCCGCTTCGTGGAGCGCACCAACGAGGACGACTTCGTGGCGTTCGTACCGCACGACGAGCTCTGCGCCTCCCACATCGGCCGCAAGGGGGGCCGCCAGGAGATCGTTCTCGCCGACGACTGCAGCCGCGGGACCGTCATCCACGAGATCGCCCACGCCGTCGGGGTGTTCCACGAGCAGAGCCGTGAGGACCGGGACGACCACGTGGTGATCCACTGGGGAGAGATCGAGAGCGGCAAGGGACACAACTTCAAGAAGTACTCCGACGACGTGTTCCTCTGGTGGGGCGGTCAGGACGGCCAGGACATGGGCCCCTACGACTTCGCCTCGATCATGCACTACGGATCCATGTTCTTCGCCAAGAACGGCTCGCCGACCATCACCCGCCGCAACAACTGCAGCGGCGCCGGCTGCCTGATCGTGCCGCAGCGCACGGCCCTGAGCCGCAACGACACGCGCTACCTGCACGAGCTCTACTGCCCGCTCGTCGGGTGGGATCCGAACCGCTGCAGCAACTACCTGGAGCCGGCGGAAGGACCCACGTACCAGATCGTGAACCGGAACTACGGCCAGGAGGAGTGCCTGGACGTGGCCAACGCCTCCCTGGCCGCCGGCACGGCGGTGAACGAGTTCCCCTGCCATGGTGGCAACAATCAGATGTGGCAGGTCCAGCCCGATCCCGACGGAACCGGCACCTTCTTCATCCGCAACAAGAACAGCGGCCAGTGCCTCGACGTTCCGAACGCCAGCACCGGGTTCGTCGGCGTCAACCAGTTCCCCTGTAACGGCGCCGACAACCAGCGCTTCACGCTCTACCACAACCCGAGCCCCCAGCCCTACCAGTGGGCCTCGCGCCGGCATGGCCGATTCTCCCTGCGCCCGCTCCACAGCGGCATGTGCCTGGGCATCAACGGGCAGGGTCGCCTGCAGCAGACCTCCTGCAGCTCGAGCGTGGCCCGGATCTTCGAGTTCCAGGTCCGCGAGTTCCCCTTCTCGAGCTGGAGCGTCGTGAACGACGACGCCAACTGGTGCCTGGACATCCCGAGCTCGTCGACGGCCGACGTGCCGGTCCAGCACTACCCGTGCCACGGCGGTGAGAACCAGGAAGTGAGCTTCGTCCCGCGGGTCAACGGGAGCTTCGCCATGCGGATGGCGCACAGCGACCGCTGCCTCGGGCTCCGCAGTGGCGACCTCGTCCAGGTGGACTGCGGGACGCCGGACGCCCCCAACTACGGCACCGGCTTCTTCCTGCACCTGATGGGCGATACCGTTCAGCTGCGTGGCGACTCACCGCGCGTCTGCGTGGGCGTGGGCGGTGTTTCGACGGACGTCGACACGGCGACGTGCAGCTGGAACCACGACGAGCGCTACCGGCTCGAACGCCGCTAGCAGGGTGCTGAAGAACGTCGGACCGAGCCTCGTGCGCGAATGGGGCCCGAGATCAAGGCGCGGAATCGGAGCCGTAGCAGCGCTACGGCGATGGTTTCGCAACGCAGAGATCGGGTTCCAGGCGCGTGCGAGGCGACGGGAGACTCCTTCAGCATCCTGCTAGGAGCGACGAGCACAGAGGGAGCCGCCGGTGGAGTGCTTCCGCCGGCGGCTCTGGCGTTCCTCGAGCCAGGAGAGGCGAGCTCGCGATGCGCCGAGTCGCCACGCGGGCACCGGAAGGCCGGGAACACGGCGGGCCGTGGTAGCATCCTCGCGGGGGAGTCGGGGGCCCTGTGTCTCGCTTCACCGTTCTCGCTGTGCTGCTCCTGCCCTGCCTGGTCCTGGCCGCCTCCGCTCACGCCCGCGGCCGCGTCGAGCTGAACCAGGCGTCGATCGACGCCTCCGGCGGCTTCCCGGTCGTCGTCACGGCTCCCACGAACTACGTCCTCACCAGCGACCTCGTCGTCCCGGCGGCGACCGACGGCTTCGTGCTCCAGGCCTCGGACGTCGTCGTCGACCTGAACGGCTTCTCGATCCGCGGCCCGGCGACCTGCTGTACCCCCGGCTTCGGCAGCGCGATCCGGTTCGCGGGCATCGATGGCAACCGCGTGACGGTGCACAACGGTGGCATTCGCGACTTCGCGGGCGACTGCCTCTCGTTGAACACGGATGCCCGCGTCGAGGACCTGATGGTTCGCTCATGTGGCCGAAACGGGGTCGCCGTGGGAGGTGGCAGCCTGGTCGAGGGGAATCGGGTGCTCGACACGGGCCAGCACGGAATCCGCATGAGTGGCGGGACCCAGCCGCCGCTCTATTCCGGGAACGCGGTCGCCCGGTCCGGCCTGGGCGGCGGATCCGAGGCGGCCGTGTTCGGGGGTCGCGCCGGAGCCGGAAACACCTGCGACGACGGGTCCTGCTCGCCCAGGGGCTCGCGGCGCTACTACCTCACGCCGGACACCGTCGAGGGCGATCACGGAGCCGACGACTGCGCGCCGGGCTTCCAGATGGCTTCCATCTACGAGCTCGCCCTCTCTTCCAACCTCGAGTACGACACCGCACTCGGCGAGGTGAACCCGGACAGCGGGGCGGGCCCGCCGGAAGCCGGAGGCTGGGCACGAGGTGCCCGTTCCCCGTTCAACTCGTGCTCGACGGGCCCGTCGCCCTGGACGAGCGACGCGGTCTCGGACGAAGGCACCGTCGCCGCCCCCGCGGTCACGAATGGCGTGCCGGGCTTCTTCGCCCAGCTCGTACCGTGCAACTTCACCTTCCGGGTGTGGTGCATCGAGCGATGACGAGGCGGCCGAGCGCTCGGCGAGACGCCGAGGTGAGCCACGGCCCGCACCGTTGACGAGTGTTCTTCGGTACCGTGCGAAGGCGGCCGACACCTAACGTCGTTCGCTCCCACCTCCTCGCATGGGAGGGACCATGGGACGCGTACGACGAACGACCGGAAGCAGACCGAAGAGCAGCCACGCAGCGGGCCGGCGGCTCGGAAAGCTCGGAAGGCTGGGAAGAGTGGGAAGGCTGGCCGTCGTCCTGCTGGGCGGCCTCTTGCTGGCCACGAACAGCCAGGCGGACGTCATGGGGCTGACCGGCCTCCTGTTCGCGGACACGCCGGTCGCCGATCTCGGAGCGGACGACTTCGCCGGAGTCCCCAACGGCTTCATCCAGCCCAACTTCAGCTCGGATCCAGACGTGTCCGACAGCACCGCGGAGATCACGGGCTTCACGACCGGGGCCGGCCCGGTACGGAACCTCCGCGGCCCGGTCGACGCGACCGGCGTCGTCACCTTCCCCGCCGGACTCGAGCCCCCGGTGGGCGACGTCATCCGCAACGTGTGGGGATTCCAGGGGCCCGAGCTGCCCGGGATCGACGCCATCCTCGGCACCAACGTCGGAGCCGGGCTGGACAACGCCGGCGCCACCGGCGACTCCGCGAATCCCATCCAGCCCTTCGACGTCCACTTCGGCACCGAGATCGATGGCGCCGTGGGGGCCGCGAACGACTTCTTCCTGATCGACATCATCGGAGACGACGCGGTGTCGCTACAGCCTCTCGACCTCGCCGGGGAGGTGATCGGCGATCACAGCCTGACGCTCGCGTCTGGCCCCGGGCCGAACAACTTCGGCAACTCCGATCTCGGGGACTTCGGCCTGACGGGCTTCGATCTCGCGCTGTTCCTCGAGAACGGGGCCAACATCATGCTGCCCGAGGAGATCGTGATCGACGACGTGCCGCTGGCGGGCGTGGCCTTCGACATCGAGGACCTCTTCGCACCGGGCGCCGTGCTCCCCGTGGCCGGCCTGCGCATCACGCCCCTCGATCTTCCGGAGGAGATCAGCAGCGGCGAGGGCAGCATCGACCTGATCGCGATCGGCTTCAGCGCCCAGGCGGCCGTGCCGGAGCCGGGATCGGCGGCCCTGCTGCTCGCGGCGGGCGTGCTGACGCTCACTCGCTGGCCACGAGGCCGCGCGCTGCGACGCAAGGGCCGCTCCGACGTCGACGCGCCCCCATCGGACGCACGGAGCTAGGTCGCGTCGGTCGGCGGGTTGCGCCCCGCGCGCCGCTCCTCGGAGCGGAGCCGAGCCGGCGTCACGCCCAGGTGATTGCGGAAGAGCGTCGTCATGTGGGACTGGTCGGAGAATCCCACGCGAAGCGCGACTTCAGCCAGCGGCAGATCCGTCTTCTCGATCGCGTGCCGAGCGCGAGAGATCCGGCGATCGATCACGAACTGATGGGGAGGCTGACCCGTCGAGGCCTTGAACGCGCGCGCGAAGTGGTACCGCGAGTAGCCGGCGGCCTCCGCGAGCTGCGTCAAGTCCAGCGCCTCGCCGAGGTTCGCCTCGATGAAGTCGACGGCCGCTCGGAGTCGGTGAGGAGGTAGCTTCGGACCGACGTCACGCGGCTCCCCGAACATCATCCGACACGCCGAAGCCATCGCCGTCAGGGCCAGCCCATCCGCGCGAAGGCGCCCTCCCTCGAAGCCGTTCGAGACGAACTGTCGCGCCTGTCGCGCGATCGAGGCGACCTCCGGATCCCCCTCGTTGGCCACGAAGTGGCCCGCCTCGGCCTGGATCCCGTGGTCGCTCTCGAAGGTCTCGCGAGCCCAGCGCTCGACGACGAAGCACAGGAACCCGTCACGGTTCGAGACCGACTCCGCGCGCACCTCGCTTCCGGCCGGATGAAAGGAGATGGTGTTGGCGGCCAGGTCGTGGCGAACCTTGTGCGTGCCATCGAAGCTCAGGCGCGCCTCGTGCGGCCCCAACATGATGCACACCAGGTCTTCCGGAAGGCGGAAGCTCTCCGCGTACGAACCGGGCGGGATCACCATGAGCCCGTGGCAGCCCTGAACGAAAGGGCCCAGGATCGGCAGCGGATGCTTGGGATTCGCGCCAAGTGCGTCGTCCATACGGGTCTCCCGACACGGTCTCGCCGTGGGCGTGGAAGGACGAAGCTCCCATGAGCCGACGGCGCCTACCCCGCGGGGATTGCGCTCGGACCTGCACGCCCTACCTCTGGCTAGCCTCCGGACGCGGAAGCGCAATTTCTGGCAGTGGCGCGGGGGGAGTGTGTCCTTCGAGGCGACGCGTTGCGCACGAGCCCGGTTCACTGCGCTTGCACAGAGCGACGGATCGAGAGGTGGAGGCCGCGGCGACGCCGCGACCTCCACGGGGGGCCCTACTCCTTGGCGGCCTCGTAGCGCGACACCACGAAGATCTGCGCCCCGTCGGCGCGCCGCGTGGCCGCGCCGTGCACGGTCACCGTCTTCCCGTCCATCGCGGCCAGCTCGCCGACCCGCGGGCCCGCCAGGACGTAGCTCGCGCCCGAGCCGTCCTCGATCTTGACCTGGGGTCCGCCGGTGACCTCGCTGGTCTCCCGGGTCAGCGTTCCGGTCACCGACGTTTCGGCGGCCGCCTGGGCGACCTCGAGCGGCTCCATGGGTCCCGCGCCCGGTGCAGACATCGCGGGCAGCGCGATCGCCATGCCCAGGAGTGCGCACGGCACGATCAGGAGTCGGACGACGTGATGGATGGTCATTGGATTCCTCCTCGCCCCGAAGTTTTTTTTTCGCGGGGACGCGAAAGGTGCAAAGCAACCGGCGTGCCGAGCTCGAAGCCGTCCGCTGCTTCCTTCTCAGCGCGCGCGTGAGCGCGCGCTGCGCCCCCGCCGGGCCTCCGAGTCCTTCTCGTGATGCCGGCATCACGGCACTCACACGAAAGTGTCACGGCGCGCGTGCGTGGAGCCGCGCAGGATGCTTCGCGGGGCGAGAATGGGCCGCGAGCTTCGGGGAACCGCGCTCGCGCCGCCGGCGTCACACGGGTGATTGGTGTGCTCAAGCGCGACGCGACGAGATCTTCGCCGGTTTCGCGGTGGGCGCGGAGGTCTACGACGCGGGGCCGTTCACGGCAGCTGGGCGAGGGCTTCGATGGGGACGCTCGGGTCGAGCCACAGATGGAAGTCCTCGCG
>JASJCN010000034.1 GCA_030065975.1 Myxococcota bacterium | reverse complement strand
CCCCTGAGCGGCCCTACCTGGGAGGGCTCACGGGGCGCCGGCGCCCCTCGAAGGCGACCCGCCTCCGGCCGACCCACTCGCTTCGAGCATGTCGGCCCGCGCGTTCTGCTCCTGCGCGGCGTCGGGCTGGCCGAGACCGACCAGCACCGCGGCGAGCGCGCGATGCGCGGCGGGGCTCGGTTGGTGGCGGAGGAGCTGCTGGTAGGTGGCGGCGGCGTCCTCGAGCTTGCCCTGACTCGTCTGCAGCGAGGCCAGGCGGCCGTAGGCCTCGACGTTCTCGGGGTCGGCTTCGATCGCTTCCTTCAGGCTCGTGGCGGACTCGTCGAGCTTGCCCTGGGCGGCCTGCACGACCGCGAGGGCGGAGAGTCCTCTCGACGTCCGCTCCGTCGCGAGGGCCGCACGGAGATGGCGCTCGGCCTCGGCGTGCGCGCCTTCGAACGCGAGCAGGGCGGCCAGGTTGAAGTTGGCGGAGGTCGACTCGGGATCGAGCTCGAGGGACCTGCGATACATCTCGATGGCCTCCTCCGACAGGCCCTGCTGCTGCAGCACGTAGCCGAGGTCGTTGGCGACGGCCGCCTGGGGCTTGATGCCGAGGGATTCCCGATAGTGCGCCTCCGCCACCTCGAGCTCGCCGGCGTCGATCGCCGCGAGGGCGAGGTTGTTGTGCGCCTTCCAGTGCGTCGGGTCGATCGAGACCGCCCTGGTGAGCACCTCCATCGCCTCGTGGGACTCGCCCTTCTGGAAGTGCGAGAACCCGAGCGAGTTGAGGAGCTCGACGTTCTCGGGCTCGGACTCGAGGCCGCGCCGGTAGGCGCGGATCGCCGCCGCGTAGTTTCCCGTCCGCTCGTTGGCCATCCCGGCCCGCAGGAACGAGTAGGCGTCCAGGAACTGCTCCTGGATCGACGCGATCGAGTCCATCGGAAGCGGCACGAACTCGGGGATGTTGGCGGCGCGATCCGGCTCGGTGAAGCGGTCGAGCACGACGGGGGGCGTCGAGCGACCCTCCTCGTCGATGTGGGTGAGGTGGAGCTGGGTGTAGGGCCCGTTCACCTTCGAGGAGAAGACCAGCCACTTGCCGTTCGACGAAAAGCTGTGCCAGGAGTTCATGTTCGGCGTGTTCGCCTCGAGCCGCCGCGCCTCGCCCCCCTCGGCCGGCACGATGTAGAGCTCGCTGTCCGGCATCAGCAGCATGTAGTCCTCGGCCTTGCAGAAGACGATCCACTTTCCGTCGGGCGAGAACTTCGCGAAGAAGTTGCTCTTGCCGTTCTGCGACGCGCCTTCGATCGGCGTCGCCTCCCCGCCGCGGCCCTCGTTGAAGGGCACCCGGTAGAGGTCGAACTTGAACGGCTCGTTGTCCTCGATGAACTCGGGTACGTCCTTCTCGCTCAGCAGGATGGCGTCCGCGTCGGCGACCGACTCCTTCCGGTAGACCTCGGCGCGAGCGAAGACGATCGACTTCCCGTCCGGGCTCCAGGTCGGATTGCTCTGGACGTACCGCGGATCGTCCGCGCCCGGGAGCGGCGTGTACTCGCCCGTCTCGCGGTCATGGACGACGAGGATCCCCTTGATGGGGAAGAAGAGCTGGGAGTACTCGATCCCGGGCGTGGCCACGAACACCGCGCGGTCCTTGACCGTGCTGATCACGTAGCGGCCGTCCGGCGACACCTGGGAGAGCAGGCCGAAGGTGAGCTCGCCGTCGTCCCGCCGGTAGTCGCTCCAGGTGATGATCTTCTCGTCGTTCAGCACCATCTGCTCGGAGACGGGGAGGATGGCGTAGCCGCCCTTGTCGTTTCCGTAGTCGACGTCGAGGCCGAGGGTGCTGCCGTCGCCCGAGAAGGAGTGGCAGTTGCCGCAGACGGGCAGGTCCTCGAGGACGATCGGGGGCCGCTCGGTCGAGTCGATCGACCCGAAGCGCCAGCGGATCCGCGACGGGTCCTGGACCGCCTCGATGAACGGGAGCGGGACCTCGCGATAGAAGATGGAGTCGCCCACCGGATCCGGGGAGGTCCGGATGCGAAGCGTCGCCGACGAGACGGGCCGCGATCGGGCGTCGACGCCGACCACCGCGACCTCGGCGTCCTGCTCGAGGCTGCGCTGCTTGATCTCGGTCCAGGCCGCTTCCGGGGGCCGGAAGCGCGGCTCGTCGGCGGAGAAGCGCACGACCTCCTCGCCCGGGGCGAGTCGCACGAGCACTCGCCAGCTCTCGACCCCCGCCGTCTCGTCCTTCCATAGGAGGGTGGGGGCGACGATCTCCGGCGGGAAGAGGGTGCCGGACGCCGGGTAGGCGATCGCGAGGCTCCCCTGGTCGGCGCTCGGGAAGGCGACCTCGACCGGGGCCCGCTCGCAGGCGGAGCCCAGGAGCAGCGAGAAGAGGGCGAGGGCCACCAGGCTCGACCCCCCAGGGGAAGCCATCCGAGCGAAGTTTTCATTGACCATGACGGCGGACCATACTACTGAATAGTGCCATACAGACCTCTGGCGCGGACGCAGAGCTGGGGCCGGAAGGCCCCGGTTCGCCGTGTTGCCCTCGTAGGAGAACCCCATGTCCCGTACCCGTCCCGCAGCGTTGCTCGTCGCGGCGCTGCTGCTAATCGGCACATCCGCCCAGTCGGCGGTGCACCGCGTCTTCCCGGGTGAGTCGATCCAGGACGCGATCGACGCGGCCAGCCCGGGCGACACCATCCTCGTCTGGCCCGGGACGTACCAGGAAGCCGGCAACGCCTTGTACGGGCTCCGGATCTCGACCAACGACATCCGCCTGATCGGCAAGCCCCGGGCGGGCGACGGCGACGCCGGCAAGGTCCGCGTCCTGCACACGGGCACCCAGGAGACGGGCATCTACGCGGCGCCCGCCGGCTGCGAGTACCGGGACGGCTCGTGCCCCGAGACGCTGCAGAACTTCTACATCCGCGGCTTCACCGTCGAGGGCTTCCCGGTCAACGGCATCCAGACGCGCTTCGTGGACGGCTTCCGGTTCATCCGGAACGAGTCCGCGAACAACCTGAACAACGGCATCTACCCGACCCTCTCGGCGAACGGCTACGTCGCGAACAACGAGTCCTACGGGTCGCTCGACACGGCCATGTGGGTCGCGGGCTCGGAGAACGTCCGCGTGATCGGCAACAAGGTGCACAGCAGCACCATCGGGTACGAGATCACCGTCTCGAACAACGTGTTCTCGGCCCGCAACGAGGTCTACAACAACACCCTCGGAATCGGCCTCTTCCATCCCAACGCGGCCGGCAACCCGCCGCTCCCGGTGATGGAGAACTGGGTGTTCGTGAACAACGACGTCTACGACAACAACCTGCCGAACCCCGCGCCGCCCGGGACCTTCCAGTCCGCCCTCTTCCCCGGCGTGGGCGTGCTGCTCCTCGGCGTCTCCAACCACGAGATGCGCAACAACACCATCACGGGTCACGAGACGTTCGGCCTCGCGCTCGCAGGCTGGTGCTCGGCCATCGCGTTCGCGGACCCGAACCGGAACTGCCTGGCGCAGCCTCCGATCACCGACCCGTCGGCCAACGACAACTACATCGCCAGGAACTTCCTGGACGACAACGGGTCGAACCCCGTCGCTCCCTTCCCGGGCGTGGACCTGCTCTACCTGCAGACGCCCCCGGACGAGACGGGAACCGGAAACTGCTTCGAGAGGAACGACCAGGCGGGCGTGCCGCCCTCGTTCGACTCCAACTTCCCCGGCGGCGGCCTTCCGGACGACGGCTGCTAGCGAGCCACCCGACGAAATCGGACACTCAGCCCCAGGGCCCGTCGCGGCTCTGGGGCTGAGCCGTTCGATGGCTCCGCGATGGCTCCGGCATGTCTCCGCGACGCCTCCGGGAGTGAAGGAACCAGGATCGCCAGTGGATCAGAAGTCCCAGCATCAGGTGACGGAATCGAACGGATGCGCCCTCACGCTCCGCCGCGTCGCGGGGCCTGCCGCCGTCGAGTACTTCGTCGCGTGTCGGCCGCTCGACCCCACCCGATCCCCCTCGGAGCAGGCGGAGGCCGTCTACCAGTCGCTGCAAGGCATGCTGGAGGAGCGGGGGCTCGGCTTCGAGTCGATCGTCTCCGAGGCGGTGTACCTTCGAGACGCGGCCGGGGAGCTCGAGCCGATTCGCGAGGCTCGGCGGCGCGTCCTGGGAAGCCCTCCGGACGCGGCGCGCGAACCTCGCCCCGCCACGCTCGAGATCGAGCAGCCGCCGCTCGGCGGAGCCGCCCTCGAGCTGTCGGCGCACGTCGTCGTGCCCGTGGGCGACGCGCTCGCCCTCCACCCGCTCGCATCGGGGGGGCTTCGCTTCACGATGGGCGACGGCGTCTTCGTGGGAGCCGGTGGAATCCAGGGCAAGGGCGAGACCGCCTACGACCAGGCGCTCTCGCTCTTCTCGGGCGCCGAGAAGCTCCTCGCCGAAGCGAACCTGGACTTCGGGAACGTCGTTCGCACCTGGATCCACCTGCGGGAGATGGAGCGCGACTACGACGCGCTCAATCGGGCTCGGCGCGACTTCTTCGCGTCCCGGGGAATCACCGCCGTACCGGCCAGTACCGGGATCGGTGGCGGGCCCGTGGCGCCGGAGAGCGACCTCTGCTTGAGCTTCGTGGCCGTCGACGCGGCTTCGCGCCGACGCTGCCAGCCGATGTCGACTCCGACCCTGAACGAGGCTCCCCAGTACGGAGCGGACTTCGCGCGCGGCATGCGCGTCCCGAGCGGCGGCCGCGTCGCGCTGCTGATCTCGGGAACGGCGAGCGTCGACGAGGCCGGTGCGACGGCGCACGTCGGCGACTTCGAGGCCCAGGTGGACCGGATGCTGCTCAACGTGGCCACGCTCCTCGAGGGGCAGGGCGCCACGTTCTCGGACTTGGTGTCCGCCGTCACGTACGTGAAGCGGCCCGAGGACGCCGACTGCCTTCGCGGGAAGCTCGGGGCCGCGGGCTACGAGGGGTTCCCCAACGTCCTGGTGGCATCGCCGATCTGTCGGCCGGAGCTGCTGTGCGAGACCGAGGCGATCGCCATCCTGCCGGACTCGACCCTGCGGGACGCGTAGATCCGGAGCGCCGGGGGCAGCCTCGACGGGCCGACGGTCGTTATGCTGTCGCCCTCCGGGAACTCGGGGGGAGCCCGGGGGCGAGCGATGAACGAAGACAAGATCGCCAGAACGAGCGGCGCGACCCTCGGGAAGTCCCGGGACGGGGCCGACTCCAAACGCCGCCGCATGGAGCTGATCCTCGACGCGGCCGTTCGGATCATCGCGCGCGAGGGCCTGGGCGAGCTGACCCATCGGGCGGTGGCCCAGGAGGCCGGCATTCCCGAAGGCAGCATGACCTTCTACTTCCGCCAGCGGGCCGACCTGGTGCGCGCGGCGTTCAAGCATCTTGCTGCTCGCCAGCTGCAGAGCCTGGAGGAGGTCTCGAAGAAGGTCGTGAGCAGCGACCTCGCCGAGATCGTCGATCCCCTCGTGACCATGGTCGAAGAAGAGCTGGGCGATGCGCTCTCGAAGATCGCCGAGGTCGAGCTGATCCTGGCCGTGGCTCGCGACCCCGAGCTCCAGGCCCACTACGCGAGCTACCGCGAGAGCGTGGCCGCCTACCAGGCCGACCTCGCCCGGCGCCTCGGCTCGCCGAAGCCCGCCCGCGACGGCCGGATCGTCCACCTCTTCCTCCAGGGCTACTCGCTCGACGCCCTGTCGGACCCGGACGGCGTCGACCTCGAGCGCGCCAAGAAGGATCTCCGCTACCTGCTCACCAGCCTCGAGGCAGGGCCGGAGGAAGACGATCCCGACGAGGGTCCGGCGTAGCCGAGCCCGGGGTCAGCCCAGCACGCGGCCGATCAGCCAGTCCGCGGCCCGGTCGGGGAGCAGGCGCGCGAGGGCGAGCTGGGCCCAGGCGTCGGCACCGACCTTGTAGCGGGGCCGCGGACGTTCGGAGAGGACCGCGTGCCGGATCGCCTTGGACACGAGCGCGACGGGAGCCGCCGACCCGGACCGCTGCGCGACCTGCTGCTTCACGGCCCGGATCGCGTCGCCGTAGAGGGCACGCCCGTGCTCGGGCATCGCGTCGATCAGCTCGTCGGCTGCAGCCTCCGACTTCTCCCAGATCGGCGTCGCGATGGCCCCCGGCTGGACGAGGGACACCGGGATTCCGAAGGGTCGGAGCTCCCTGCGAAGGGAGTCGACCAGACCCTCGATCGCGAACTTCGACGCGTTGTACGGGCCGACGAAGGGCGCCGCGAAGTAGCCGCTCGTCGAACCGGTGAAGACGACCCGGCCCCGCGCCGGGTCGCGCTCCTTCGCCCGGCGAATCAGCGGCAGCAGGGCCTGGGTCACCGCCAGCTGCCCCGTCACGTTCACCTCGAGCTGCCGACGGAAGGCGTCGAGGGGCACGAACTCGAGGGTGCTGCTCACGACGATCCCGGCATTGTTCACGAGGGCGTGGAGGCCCTCGGACTCGAGTCGTCCCGCCAGCTCGTCGGCACAGCGTCGGATGGAGTCGGCGTCCGCCACGTCGATCGAGACCGGTTCGAGGTCGGGTAGACCTTCCCCGCGCAGCCCCAGGGCGTCTTCCTCGCGGCGAACGCCCGCGAACACGTGGACCCCTTCACGCGCGAGCCGGATGGCCGCATCGCGCCCGATTCCGGTGGACGCTCCGGTCACGAGGACCGTCCGTTTCGACATCCGACGAGCGTACCCCAGGCTGCGTACCCCGACGCTGCTATCCTGACCATCGGGCGTCGGATGTTGAGGTACGACTCGTGAAGTCGGAAGTGAAGTCCCACATGACCGGCGAACCGATCTCGATCGAGCCGGACGCGAGCGCGCTGGCCGCGCTCGATCTGATGGTCGAGCACGGAATCCGCCACCTGCCGGTGATCGACCCCTCCTCTCGTGTCTGCGGCGTGCTGTCCTTCGACGACCTTCGCGCGGCGTTGCCCATGGCGATCAGCCTCGGCGTGCCCCTGGACGTGGAGCAACGGGGCGACGCGGCCGAGATCGCCGTGGGCGAGGTGATGACGTACTCGCCCGTCGTGATCCGCTACGACGCCCCGCTCGAGGAGGCCGCGCAGCTGATGGCGGAAGGCCGGTTCGGCTGCCTGCCGGTGGTCGACGAGAACGGCGTGCTGGACGGCATCCTCAGCGAGACGGACCTGCTCTACGCACTGGTCACGATGCTCTGGGCCGAGCGCCGCACCGAGCCGGCCCCGGCGCCCCTCGACCTCGTCGGCGCGCTCGAAGCCGAGCGGGCCCATCTGGCCGAGCAGCTGGCCGCCTACGGGCGGCACGAGCAGGAGATCACCGAGACGCGCCGAGACACCCCGCTCGACGAAGCCGAGGAGGGCAGTGCGCGGGAGGACGGCTTTCTCACCGAGCAGCTCGCCGAGCTGGCCTCACGCCGGCTGCGCGCCATCGATCACGCGCTCGAGCGCCAGCGGCGCGGCGAGCTCGCCATCTGCGAACGATGCGAGGGGCGCATTCCGGACGCTCGCCTGCGAGCCCTTCCCGGAACCAACCTGTGCATCCGCTGTGCGCGCGAGCTGGAGGCGCAGGGCTAGGGCTCCGTCACCCCCGGGCCCGGCCGTGTGCCGAAGGCCGGCCGCAGCCCGACGAAGAAGTCCGAGGGCCCCACCGTGCCGTCGCCGTCGAAGTCGGCGGCCAGGCACTCGGGCTGCAGGACGAGGTCGCTGCCGAGACACGGCCGGAACACCCCGAAGAAGTCCGAAGGCGCCGTGATCCCGTCGTCGTCCAGGTCCGCGTCGCAGGCGTCGCCGTAGTGCTGCACGCCCCGAAGCGACGAGTCGTCGTCGGACGGCGCGTTCACGTCGGCCTGGTCCGGGTTCGCGACGTCGCGACAGTTGTCGTCCTCGTCGGGAACGCCGTCCCCGTCCGAGTCGAGGCCGAAGCGGAGGTCGTCGAGGGTGAAGGCCACGAGCGCGTCGGCATCGGCGACGAGATCCGCGGTCGTGAACGTCTTCTCGGTTCTCAGCTGGACGCTGAACACCTCGGCGCCGTCGCCGAGGGTCGCGTCGGGGATCGCGGAGCTCGTCATCGAGCCTCGCGGGGTCTCGATCCGGAAGGCGCCGGGGGTGGCGGCGGGCGTCGATACGAAGCGCGCTCGGAGGCTGTTGATCGGCACGGGGAACACCAGGGTCACCCGGTCTTCCGACAGCAACAGCTCGTGGCTCTGGTCGCCGACGCCGAGGCTCAAAGATCCCGACGTCGTCTGGTAGCGGAAGGAGGCGATCAGCGGGTCGGAGACGGAGCTCGAGAAGGACACGCCGGAGATCTGCGTGACCTTGTCACCGGGTCGCAGCTGGTCGAAGTCGATGACCGCGGCGTGGGCCTGCGGAGTGGCGAGCAGGCTCGCCAGCATGCAGAGAATGGGGCCGGAGGGGAGCACCGAGCGCGGCATGGCCTCACCCCCGTTCAATTCGTATCCACGAAGTAGCCCGAGTACCCGGCTTCGATCGTCGTAAAGTCATCGGTGCGGACCCAGCACGCCACACTGACCCTCTGTCCAGCCTCGGCATACATGGCGATCGGCTGCGAGAACGTGTCGATGCGGCTCGTGAAATAGGTCGAGCGATGGGGGACCAAGGCGTGGCGGAACGTTTCGGAGGAGCTGGTCAGGACTCTCGCCCGACACTGCACCCCGTCCAGACCCTCGCTCGAGACTCGGCCCGAGACGTGCTGGATGACGAGACGCTTCCCGTCCGGCACCGGGTCCCCCGTGACTCCCGTACCCCAGACCGTAGGGTTCGAGAAATCCCCGGAATCGAGGCCCGAGAACTGCACCGGCTGGAACGCCGGATTGTCGACGTCCTCGGTCGCCTGGACGTCGGGCTGGTTGACTACCGTCACCGGCACGGTCCGGATCACCTGGGCATGAACGGCGCAGGGCAACGTCGCGAGCAGGAGCAGGGGGAAGAGGGTTCGCATGGAGGACCTCCGCTCCCGGGACGGTGCAAGGCGCATACCACCGCTTGGGCCGAAGCTCGTGGCCCGATGCGCGACCGCGCTGTAGACCGACGCCACGCGTGGGGTGGGGCGACCCTCACTCGAGCAGTCCTCGGGTCGGGAGGCCGCGTCGTATCCGAAGCTCTTGTCCATCCCGCGAACGCACTCCCAGGCTGGCGTCCTCGAACCAGGCCGGCACCGGGTGGCTACGCGGGCTCTCGAGGGTGGGAGCGTAGGTCACGCGGCGAGTGTAGATCGCCGCGTACCGGTCGCGAAGCGAGTCCTCAGCCGGCGGGCTTCAGCCGCTCCTCGTAGAGCGCGCGAACCGAGGCGATCTCCTCGTCCAGCTCGTCGAGCGTCCAGCCGGACGTGGGGATCGGTGGCAACACCTCCACGTGAACACGCGCGGGCCGCATCAGCCAACCGCCACGGGGGAGCGCGTCGTCCGCGTCGTGGATCACGATCGGCACGATGGGAACCCGGGCGGCCATGGCCACGCGAAAGGCTCCCTTCTTGAAGGGGCCCACGCCCGCACCGCGCTCGCGTCGCGTGCCTTCGGGTGCGACGGCGAGCGCCATGCCGCCTCCCAACGCCTGCGTGGCAGGCTCCAGGGCGCGCACGGCCTGGGCGCGATCCGCCCGATCGACGAAGGCGACGCCGGCGAAGGAGAAGGCCGGCCCCAGCACGGGGTTGCGCCGGATCTCCTGCTTGGCGATCGCCGTGAAGTCCCGCCTCAGCAGGGCACACACCAGGATCGGATCGACCCCGCTCCGGTGGTTGATCAGGAACACGGCCGGCCGCAGCGCGAGGTTCTCGGCGCCCAGGACTTCGAGACGGATCCCCGCGGCGCGCGTACCCCAGTCGCCCCAGGCCTCGAAGGTGCGGTTGAGCGCGCGGCGGCGGTCGCGGTGCGCGAGCCCGGTCACGAGGCCGGCGCCCATCCCGAGCGGGATGACCGCCAGGGCAGCGAGCGTTCGCAGGGCACGGGCCCCCGTGCGGGCTCCGCGAACCAAAGCTCCAGGCCTCGGGCTCATCCTCAACGGGTACCTGGCGTGCTGGCCGCGTCCAACCGAGGGCTCCCAGGAGTATTCGAACTAGATGAATTCCCTCTAATTCGTACAATATGAGTATGTCGCAGATCACCCTCGAGCCGGCCCCGGCCCGTCCCGGCCGCGCGGAGCGGACACGCCAGCGCATCCTCGATGCCGCGGGACAGTCCTTTGCAGCCGCCGGCTACGCGAAGACGACCGTGGAGGACATCGCGGCGCGAGCCGGCGTGTCCAAGGGCCTCGTCTACCACCACTTCCGCGGCAAGGAGGCGGTGCACCGGGCCGTCCTGCGCCGCACCCTCGACGACTGGCACGAAGCCTGTCGGGGCGAGGGCGGTCGGGTGCTCGAGCGCATCGCGGCCATGCTCCGCCGGGCGCTCGCGTACGCGAAGGACAACCCGCTGCTGCACGCGCTCTTCCGGCTCGACCAGCTGGTCCTGCTCGACACGGCCAGCCGCGGCGTCGTCAAGGAGTCGCTCGAACGCATGCACACCGAGCTGGTCGAGCTGCTGCAGGAGGGGATGGCCACGGGCGAGCTCCGCGACGACCTCGACGTGACTCACGTCGCCGACCTGATCCGCATCCAGCAGATGGCGTTCATCGATCACGTGCTCAATCCCGAGTGGATCGACGCGTCCGACGACGGCCTGGTGGAGGCGGGCATCGCGGTGCTCTGCAACGGGCTCGCGAGGGAGCGAGCTCGATGAAGACGCGTGCCATGGCTGCGCTGCTCGGCCTCCTCCTCGCCGCGGGGTTCGCCTGCGGAAGGACGGCGGAGACCAACCCGGCTCCGACCTCGAACGAAGCCGCGCCCGCGGACGTCCGGGTCGTGCCGGTCCACACCCATCGCGTCGTCTCCGGTCGGGTTCCTGCCCGGATCTCCGCCTCGGGATCGGTCCGAGCGCGTCGCGTGACCGCCATCGGTGCCGAGGTGCCCGGACGTCTGGTCGAGGTCTTCGTCGAGGTCGGAGACGAGGTGGAGGAGGGCGCGCCCCTGTTCCGAATCGATGCCGTCCCCTACGAGCTGGCCCTCGCCGAGGCGCGTGCGGGCCTGGCCCTGGCGCGGGCCGAGAAGGACAATGCCCTGCAGGAGGCCAGCCGGGTGGGCAAGCTCGTCGAGCAGGACGCCGTCTCCGAGCAGCGCAACGACCGGCTCCGCACCCAGGCCGCAGTGGCCCGGGCTCGCGTCGCCCAGATGGAGGCGCGCGTGGCACGCGCCGAGCGCGACCTCGCGCGCACCACGGTGGCTGCCCCCTACCCGGGCAGCGTGGTCGAGCGTCTCGCCCACGAGGGCGCCATGTCCGGCCCCGAGCCCATCGTCGTGGTGCAGGAGAGCGGGGCCCTCGAGGCCGTTCTCGACATTCCCGAGGCGGCACTGGTGGCCGTACGAGCGGGGGATCGTGTCGCGCTCTTCGCCGAGGGCCGGGCCGCGCCCCTCGAGACCCGCGTGTCCCGTGTGAGCGACCGGATCGACGCCGACACCCGTACCTACGAGATCCGCTGCCCGATCGAGACGACGGGCGGCGCGCTGAAGGCGGGGAGCTACGTACGCGCCGAGGTCCACACCGAGGCAGGCGAGCCGCGCGCCGTGATCCACCGATCTGCGCTGGTCGCGCGAGACGGGCGGACCTTCGTGTTCCGCGTGATCGAGGGCCGCGTGGAGCAGGTCCCCGTCCGGGTCGGTGTGGTCGGCACCGAACGCGCCGAGATCCTCCTCGGCGTCGCGGCCGGCGACGAGATCGTGCTGGGCGAGTCGGCCTCGCGCATCGCTGACGGCGACCGGGTGAAGGCGACGCCGCGGGTCGAGACGGCCGCCGCGGAGCGCGCACCGTGAGCCTGTCGGACGTTTCGGTCAGGCGGCCCGTCTTCGCCGCCATGCTCGTCCTCGGGCTCGTGGTGCTGGGATTGATCTCCCTCACCCGGCTCGAGATGCAGCTCGATCCCGACATGGAGTTCCCCTTCGTGTTCGTGCGAACGGAGCTGCGGGGCGCCTCACCGGGAACGATCGAGCGCGAGGTCAGCGACGTCCTCGAGGAGCACATCAACGCGATCGAGGGTGTGCGCACGCTGAGCTCGGCCTCCTCCGAGGGCCTCTCGGTGGTCGCCGTCGAGTTCGGTCTCGAACACGACGTCGACCTGAAGGCGCAGGAGGTGCGCGACGCGGTCGCCCTCGCCCGGCCCCTCATGCCGATCGACGTCGAGGATCCGATCGTCGAGAAGTTCGACCTCAACGCGATCTCGATGCTGACGATCGTGCTCGGCGGCGAGCTCTCGGTGCGCGAACTCTCGGACTACGCCGAGCACGAGGTCAAACAGAGACTCGAGCGCATCCCCGGCGTGGGAGGCGTGGGCCTCGTGGGCTCGCGGGAGCGCGAGATCCGCATCTGGCTCGACCCGCTCCGGCTCTCCGGCTACGGGCTCGCGATCCAGGACGTGGCCTCGACGCTCCGTGCCGAGAACGCCGAGCTCGCGAGCGGGCGCATCGAGAGCAGCGAGCGCGAGTGGTCGGTCACCACCCAGGGCAAGGCGCGAAGCGTCGAGGACTTCGGGGACCTGATCGTCTCGGAGAGGCAGGGCCGCGTGGTCCGGCTTCGCGACGTGGCCATCGTCGAGGACGGCATGGCCGAAGCCAGGAGCATCGCCCGCTTGAACGGTCGGGCCGGCGTCGCTCTCGAGGTGCAGCGCCAGAGCGGAGCGGACATCGTGGCGATCGCCCGCGGCGTTCGCGCCGAAGTCGAGAGCATCCGCGCCGGCCTGCCCCCCGGCATGGAGATCGACATCTCCCGCGACTACGCCGAATTCATCGAGGAGCAGGTGCGCTCCTTCTTCGTGGACATGGCCCTTGCAGCAATCCTGGTCGTGCTGGTGGTGCTGGTCTTCCTGCGCGACGGGCGCTCCACGTTCATCTCCTCCCTCGCCATCCCCTCGAGCGTGGTGGCCAGCTTCACCTTTCTCTACTGGCTCGACCTCTCCCTGAACACCATGACCCTGATGGCGCTCTCCCTCGCCATCGGACTGGTGATCGACGATGCGATCGTCGTGCTCGAGAGCATCTTCCGGCGCGTCGAGGCGGGCCAGGAGCCGATCCCGGCGGCCCACGACGGTTCTCGGGAGGTGGGGCTCGCCGTCGTATCGACGACGCTCGCCGTCTGCGCGGTGTTCGTCCCGATCATGTTCATGACGAGCACCATGGGTCGCTACTTCTTCGAGTTCGGCGTGGCCGTCACCGTGGCGGTCTGCATCTCGACGCTCGTGGCGCTCACGCTCACGCCGATGCTCGCCAGTCTGATGCTCACGCCCGGGCGCGAGCCCGGCCGCGCCTTCCGGGCGCTCGAGACGGCCAATCGCGCTCTCGAGAAGGCCTACGGCCGGCTCCTCGCCGGCGCGCTACGCCACCGCGCCGCCACCGTGGCGCTCGCGCTCGGAGCGATCGCGGGCGGCTGCGGAGTCGCCTCGACGCTGCCCTTCGACCTCTACACCATGGGAGACATGAACGAGGCAGCCATCCGGGCCAAGCTCCCGGTGGGTACGCCGCTCGCCGCCAGCGGGCGCACCATGCGCCGCATGGAGGCGGCTGTGCTCGCTCACCCGGACGTCGAGGACGTCTTCGCGGCCGCCGGCAACCAGATCCGCCACGAGCCGCACCGCATCCGCCTCGACGTCGTGCTCCACCCCAAGAACGAGCGCGACGCCGACATCGAGACCACCTTCGGCGAGCTTCGCGCGGCGCTCCTCGACGCCGTGCCCGAGGCGGAGGAGATCTCCGTCGGCTACCCGCAGTTCGGCGAGAGTGAGGGCACCGGGAGCTTCACCGACATCAGCTACAGCCTGCGCGGGCCCGAACTCGCGCAGCTCGAGCGGCATGCCAACGAGCTGGTGCGGCGCATGAAGGCCGACCCCGATTTCGTCGACGTCGCCAGCTCCTTCGAGACGGGAAAGCCCCAGATCACCTTGGAGATGGACCGCGGTCGCGCCGCGGACCTCGGGGTCTCGTCGGTGTCGGTGGGTCGCACGATCCGCACTCTGCTCGCGGGTGAGAAGGTGGGCTCGTTCGAGGAGGCCGGCCGACGCCACGACGTGCGGGTCCAGGTACTCCCGGACTACCGGGACGACCCGTCGAAGATCGATCTGGTGCGGGTGCGCTCGAACACGGGCGAGCTGGTCCCGCTCCGCAACGCCGCACGAGTCCAACTCGAAGAGGGGCCCGTCCAGATCCGGCGCGAGAACCGTTCTCGCGAGATCCGCGTCACCGGCAACATGAAGGGCGGCGTACCACTGGGCATCGGGGCCGAGAAGATCGTTCGCTGGGGCAAGGAGCTCGGGATCGAGGCCCCGTACGAGCTGGTGGCCGGCGGCGGCGCCCGCACCATGCAGGAGACGGCGGACGACATCCTCTTCGCATTCGTCCTCGCCATGGCCGCGCTCTACATGGTGCTGGCTTCGCTGTTCAACTCCCTCACGCATCCCTTCACGATCATGATGTCCGCCCCGCTCTCGTTCATCGGCGGCTTCGTCGCCCTCAAGATCTCGGGCCTCCCCATGGACATGATGAGTGGCATCGGCCTGCTCGTGCTGATGGGCCTGGTGATGAAGAACGGCATCCTCCTCGTCGACTACACGAACCAGCTGCGCGACGCGGGTCGCGACTGCCACGCCGCGATCCTCGAAGCGGGTCCCGTGCGCATGAGACCGGTGCTGATGACTGCCTTCACCCTGATCTTCGGGATGCTCCCGATCGTCTTCTCGACCGGGATCGGCGCCGAGTTCCGGCGCCCCATGGGAGTGATCACCATCGGCGGGCTCCTGACCTCGACCCTGCTCACGTTGGTGGTGGTTCCCGTGATCTACAGCCTCGTGGACGGCGCCACCGTCCGCGCCCGCCGCCTTCTCGCCCGACTCGCGTCGATCGGCAGCGCGCCGGAGCCCGGAGAACGGCCGACGCCGCGCGCGGAAACGGCGCCCTAGCCACGGCCGCTCGGGTGCTTATGGTTGCCTGACATGGACCCTCTCGATCTCGTCGCCCGTGCCCCTCTTCCCTTCCTGGCCCGTTGCCAGGTGCCGCGAGACGTGCCGAGCGTGCTCGATCGCGGCGAGGAAGACGGCGTTCGTGGCACCGGCGTGAGCCGGGCGGCCGTCGAGGGGATCTGGGGCCTGGCCGAGGCGCTCTACCGGACGGGGGCTCACCCTGCGATCCAGCTCTGCATCCGACGCCGCGGCCGCGTGGTGCTCGACCGGGCTCTCGGCCACGCGCGCGGGAACGCGCCCGGCGAAGGACCCGACACGCCCCGGATCCCGGTCAGCACCGAGACGCCCTTCTGCCTGTTCTCGGCGTCGAAGGCGATGACCGCCATGGTCATCCACAAGCTCGACGAGCTGGGCGTGCTGCACATCGAGGACCGGGTCGCCGACTACATCCCCGAGTTCGGAACCCACGGCAAGCAGTGGATGACGATCCGGCACCTGCTTGCCCATCGAGCCGGCATCCCCAACATCCCGCCCGACGCTCTCGACCTGGACCTGCTCGAGGATCCGGACGCGCTCTGCGCGATGTTGAGCGAGATGAAGCCGCGGTCGCGCGTCGGGCAGCTGGTCGCCTACCACGCCGTGAGCGGCGGGTTCGTCCTGGCCGAGGTCGTGCGCCGGGCGACCGGTACGGACATCCGCGCCGTCCAGGCGAAAGAGGTGTGCGAGCCGCTCGGCTTCCGCTGGATGAACTACGGCGTGGCCGCCGACGACGTGGAAGAGGTGGCTCTGAACGCGCTCACGGGCCCGCCGCCGCCGTGGCCCGTCGGCCCGCTGCTCGAGCGGGCGCTCGGCACCGACCTGCGCTCGGTCGTCGAGCTCTCGAACGATCCGCGCTTCGTCACGGGCATCATCCCCGCGGCCAACGTCATGTCGAACGCTCGCGAGCTCTCCGCCTTCTACCAGTGCCTGCTCGACGAGGGCCAGCTCGACGGCGTGCGGGTCTTCGAGCCGCGTTCGGTACGTCACGCGATCGGGGAGCAGAGCTACCGGGACTTCGATCTCACCCTGGGAATCCCGCTCCGCTACGGCCTGGGGCTCATGCTCGGGGACAACCCCGTCGGCATCTTCGGCCAGAACACGGCACGGGCCTTCGGCCACCTGGGCTTCACGAACATCTGGGGCTGGGCCGACCCCCAGCGTGAGATCGCCGTGGCGCTCGTGACCAGCGGCAAGCCGATCGCCAGCCTCCACGTGATCCGCGTCGTCCAGCTGATCGCGGGAATCAACGGCACCTTCCCCCGCCGCCAGCTGACGGGGCCCATCTAGAAGCGCGGAACCGAGTAGAGGCCGGCTCCCTGGAGGAAGACGATCCACTGGGAGAAGGGCTCGATCCGGACCCCGAAGCCGAGGTTCAGACCGGACGAGCTGCCGAGCTCGGCGTTGAGGGGGAAGCCGCCGGATCCGTCGATCGAGCTCAGGAAGAGCTCCGAGGGGTCGCCTCCCGAGTGGACGACGTAGCCGCCGATGAGAGCGAGATCGAAGTCGTCCTGGTCGATCGCCGAGGCGAGCGGCACGGGCGTACCACCGCCCAGGGGAACCGAGACGAGATCGAAGCCGGTCGTCGGGTTCTCGTGGGTCAACACGAGGTGCGACGAGTTCAGCGTCACCTCGAGGCGGTCCGTCGTCAGCCCGGAGAAGTCGACCCGCTCGTTGGTCTCGGTCGCGATCTCGAAGACGTCGATCGAGTCGACGAGGTGGTAGGTCACGAGGTACCGGCCGTCCGGAGAGAACTCCCAGCGAGCGCCCGAGGCGAGGAAGCGACGCGCCTCGCTTCCGTCGAGACGGATCAGCGTGGAGAAGAGCGACTCCTGGTAGGCGAGCCACTGGGAATCCGGAGAGATCTTCACCTGCTCGCGTCGATTCAGCGCCGTTGCGGCCGGCGCCGCGCCGGTCACCGCGACGTCGGTCAGCTGGATCATCCCGGTGCCGTCGAGGTTCACGCTGTAGATGTCGTCCAGGATGGAGTTCTTGCGGACCATCATGACGGCCCGCTGGGAGTCGGGGCTCAGGATGAAGCGCCGGTACGCGGGCGTGCTGCTCAGGTTCGAGGGGATGAACGTCTCGCTCAGATCGGACAGCTCGAAGACCCGCAGTCCGTTGCTGGAGCCGGTCGCCTCGTAGTTCAGCACCATCTTCGTGTCGTCGGCGGTGAACTCGTAGTCGGGAATGGTCGTGTTGGGCGCATCGGAGACGTACTCGGCCACGCCTCCCGTGATCCCGACCCGATAGAGGTGGTTCAGCAGCGGCGACGCACCGACCTCCTCGGTGTGGAAGAAGACGCTCTGGGAGCCAGGATGGATGCGGAAGCTCTTCAGCACGTTCGGCGCCGGAAGCGGCGTGTCCAGCTGGATGCTCCCGCTTCCGTCGACCGGAGCGGAGTAGAGCAGGCGATCGTCGCCGGGGAACCCCGCCACGCTGGCCGTGAAGACGACGCGCAGACCGTCCGGCGAGACCTCGGCCTGGGGGATGTAGGCGAACGCGCCGGAGAGCGGGGTGACGGAACCGCCGGCGTAGGGCGAGGCCACCAGCCGACGGTCGCCGCCGGGCAGCGTCTCGAAGTAGACCACGCTGCCATGGGGGACCGAGAAACCCACGATTCCGTCGTAGTCGTTCAGGAGGATCGGAGCGCACGCCGCGCCGCGGCCGGGAACGCTGCCCGGCGCCTGATCCGGGTTGGGGACGAGCCGGCAGTTGTCCACGCTGTCCACGACGCCGTCGCCGTCGGTGTCGGCGGGTACGCACGCGGCGGTGAGGGCAAGAGCCACCCCCAGCGCGAGAGCCGCTGCCCACGGCGGGCGCCTGGCCTCGAAGTCCGTCCGAATGTCCCGACTCGGTGCACTCATCCCGTAGACCCCCTCTCACGCTGACGAACGAGACATCGACGAGGCCGCAGGGGCCCTTGAGCGGGGCGGCCCATTTCGTCAATCTACTTGACGAATCAGATCCAGCGGGGCATGCTGGCCGGATGGCGAGCGTCGAGGGACCCCACCGCACCGACCTCATGTGGGGGCTGATCCGCGCCTTCGGCTGGATGGACCGCTGCCTCCAGGAGAACCTCGCCGCGCGGGGCTGGCAGCCGCTCTCCCGCACCGAGTCGTCGATCATGCTCTTCGTCGACCAGGGAACCACGAGCCCCGTCGACATCGCCCGAGCGCTCGGGGTCTCGCGCCAGGCCATCAACCAGGCGACGAAATCGATGATCGAGCGGGGCCTCCTCGTCCTCGAGACCGATCCCTCGGACGGGCGTCGCAAGGTCCTCGGCTTCCCGCCCTCGGGCGAAGCCATCGGCCGGGACGCCGTGGAGATCATCGCGGGCATGGAGCGCGAGCTCGCGGAGCGTCTGGGGAAGACGCGGCTCGAGGCGCTCCGAACGACCCTGGCGAAGAGCTGGGGCGAGGTGCCCGAGATCCAGCCCTCGCGCACGAGAAGGACGACCAGCCGCCGATGACCATCGCCAGGAGCAACCGATGACGAAGGCCCCGATGGATCACGCGGCCCTGATCGAAGCCGCCGAGAAGCTCACCCCGCTGCTGCGCGCGAAGGCGCGGGAGGCCGAGCTGGCGAGACGTCCGCTCGACGAGGTGATCGACGCGGTGCGTGAGAGCGGCCTCTTCTCGCTCATGGTCCCGAAACGCTACGGGGGCCACGAGGCCGACATCGACACGTTCTTCGAGGTCACGCTCCGCCTCTCACGCGCCGACCCCTCGACGGGCTGGATCATCGGCTTCTACATCGAGCACAACTTCTGGCTCTGCGGCTACCCGGAGAGCTTCCAGAAGGAGCTCTTCGCCGAGCGCGACCACGTCCTGGCACCAGGCTCGATCAACGTCGCCGGGGGCCAGGCGATCGAGGTGGACGGGGGCTACCGCTTGAAGGGCCTCTGGCAGTGGGCCACCGGCATCGTGCACGCCGACTGGGTGCTGGCCGGCGCGATGGTGGAGAAAGGGGATGCTCGCCCCGCCCCGGTGATCTTCGTCCTCCCTCGCGAGGACGTCGACGCCATCGATACGTGGCACGTCGCGGGCATGTGCGGCACGGGCTCCTGGGACATCGCGATCGACGACGTCTTCGTTCCGGAAGAGCGGACCGTTCCGATGATCGAGCTGGTGAACGCGACCGGCGAGGGCAGCCGGCTCCACCCCGGCGGCCTCTACCGCACGCCGCTCATGCCCATCCTCGGCTTCGCGGCAGGCCTGCCCATCCTCGGCGCGGCGCAGCTGGCACTCGACGAGTACGTCTCGCAGACGAAGGCGAAGATCGCGGCGAAGCAGGTCCCGGTCGGCGGCGCGAGCCGCAACGAGGGGAAGGCCGCGGTGGTGGCGCGGGCGGCGCTGTCGCTCGACGCCGCCGAGCTGCTCTTCCGCGACGTGCTCGCCGAGGTGATGGCCGAGCGGAACGCGGCGCCCGTCGAGACGCGGAGCCGCTGGCTCGCGCGCATGTCGCACGCCGTCTGCCTGTGCCGTGAGGCGGTGCAGGACATCGGCTCGGTCACCGGCGCAAGCGGAAGCCGCCTGGACAATCCGATCCAGCGCGCCGTGCGCGACGTCATGACCGCCTCGAACCACGTCGTCTTCGATCGCGAGTCCCGGTACGCCGACCATGGCCGGCTACTGCTCGGCCAGCGCCTCGAGAGCCCGATGGTCTGAGACCCGGGTCGGCCGGGTGCCACCCCGACGGCGCCCGACCGGAACGGGCTATCGCAGCGATGGATCCAGCGCGCGCACGCGGATCTGCTCGCGCTCGTCGAAGTGACCCGCCAGCAGCTGCTCGAGCCGCACCGGCAGGTCCTCCGCCGGCGTACGGGCCTCGAGCAGGCGCCGCTCCTGCTCGAAGCGCTCGAGGCGATCCTGCCAGCGGGCCCGGTCCGCGTCCAGGGCCGCGAGCCGCGCGGCGGCCGCCGCTCCCAGGCGCTCCTCGCGCAGCTGATCGATCTCCGCAGGCCCCGCTCCCCGGGTCCGGAGCTCGGCCTCGTCCTCTCGGAGCCGGGTGTGGGCGCTCGACCTCTGGTGCGAGAGCCGGACCTCCGCCGGAAGCTCCGAGTACAGCGCTTCTAGCTGGCGCTGCTTCTCCTCGGGAGCGAGATCTTCGTCCATCGCGATGCGACGACGCTCGAGATCCACGAACCAGCGCGCTTCCTGCTCTCCGAACAGCATCGCTGCGACCTCGCTGCCGAAGACCTCGCGCCGCAGCTCGCGGACGTACTGGATGCGGCGTTCGAGGTCCTCGCCGACGAGCTCTCCGGACGAGAGCGAGCCGGCCTGCTCCCGATAGCGCAGGTAGTCCGCGAAGAGCGCGCGCGCGGCCGCTGCCGCCGGCCCTTCCAGCTGGCGGTCGATGGAAGCCATGACCCGAGCCTGGATCACCTCGAGGCTCTCTTCGCCCTGTGCCGAGAGGTAGTAGTCGAACAGGTCGATGGCATCGGGAGTCGGGAGGAAGTGCCCATCCTGGTCGACACCGAGCGCCCCGTCCTCCTCCGTCCCCACCAGAGAGGCCGGCAGCGCGCGCGGCGGCCGGACGCTCCCGGTCGGCGAACGGAGCTCCGGCGAAGGACGCGCCGGGCCGGCGTCGGCAAGGGACCGCTCCCCTGCGTCGCTTCCGCCAGGCTTGAGCCTCCCGAACCCGAAGAGCGCAGCCACGATGCATCCGGCCAGCGCCGACGCCAGCAGCAGTCGGCGGCGGCCGGGGCTCACAGGCCCAGGTTCTTGAGCCGGTTCGCGTGGTTCTTGAACAGCGTCTTCGGGTTCGACGTGAAGATCGAGACCAGACCGAAGGCCTGGTTGACCTCGTCCAGGTGGTTCTGGAAGTAGTCGTCCCGGATCACGTCGCCCAGATGGGAGCTGCAGCGGCCGACCAGCCCGTCGTTGGGCCCGGAGTAGAAGAGCGAGGTGAGCCCCATGGCCGGGTCGCTGATGTCGAAGACGTTGGTCAGGATGCCGGTTCCACTCCACGAGTAGTACCGCACGCCTCCGACCGAGGCGGGGCCTTCGCCGCACGACGACGAAGGAACGCCCGCCGGATGCGTCGCGTTGAAGGCCGCCGTGCCCGCGGTCGTCAGCGACTCCAGTGCAGCGATCCCGTCCTGCGGGTTGCTCGAGCCCGAAACGATCCCGATCACGGTTCCGAGCAGCTCTGCGAAGAAGCTCAGCACCGACTGGGTGAAGGATCCGTCCTCGAAGTTGGCCGCCAGGAAGTCGGCGAGGTCGGCGCCCTTGTGAGGGGAGCCGACCGAGGTGACGGAAGCCACCAGATCGGGTCGCACCGAGGCCACGTAGCGCACGTCCAATCCGCCGTGGCTGTGGCCGATGAGATTGACCTTGGGCTTGCCGGTGATCGCGACGATCGTCTCGACCTGCGCCAGCAGCTGCTCCCCGCGGACCTCGGTGGCGTTGAGCTGACTCACCTCGGTGACGAACACGGTGGCGCCCTTGTCCTGGAGCGCGCCGGGAATGCCGTAGAAGTACTCGATGACTCCGAACAGCTCGTCGAAGCCTGCGGCCCCGTGCGCCAGCACGATCGGGTACTTCGTCCTGGCGCTGTTGCAGTTCCACCAGCACCAAGCCTGTGCGGAGCTGGACCAGAAGAAGACGACGAGTCCCAGGACAAGCGAGAACCTGCGGAGCAACGGCAATCCCCCTGTGTGCGAACGGGTGTGTCGACGGGTGTGTGGAGTGCTTCCGGAGCGGGCCGGATCGCATTCGAGCGCGCCCATTACCGCACACTCGCGCCTGCTGGGGCAAGAGAAACATGGCGACGGGGTCGACCCCAGGCTGACTCCGAGTCCGGACGTTATGTCGGTCGGACACGGACCTTCCGTCCCTAGGCCTCGACCAGGGCCTCGAACCCGCGCGCATCCGCGACGGCGGCGGCGGTCCGGCGCACCAGCTCGAGCACCACCGGATCGGGCATCAGCCCGCCGACGGCCAGGGTCACCACCATCGCCTCGAAGGCATAGGTCGTGTGGGCGCGGTAGCGCCGCTCGAGAACGGCAGCGTCGGGAGCCGGCGCACCCGCGGCCGCCAGTCCCTCCGCGTAGCGCTGCAGGAGGCCCGGAGCGGCCTCGCGGCGCGTCTCCGGCTCGAGCGCCGTCGCGAGCAGGTAGGCGACGTCACCGACGCCCTCCCCGACGCGCACGAGCTGCCAATCGAGCAGCCCCGGCTCGCCGTCGGTCCAGTAGAGGTTCCCCGGGTGGCAGTCGTGATGCACGAGGGTGCGGGGCCCGCGGTCGAGGAAGCGCGCGACGCGGCGCCGCGACTTCGCGTATCGAAGCGCGCCCGCGTGCAGGTGCGCGGGCACCACCGAGCCCGCGCGTCGCAGGCCACGCCGCATCAAGGGAACGGCCAGGGCCGAGCCGAGCGCGGCCTCGAGCCGTCGCACCGGGCCCGAGAGCCAGGAGAGTACGTCGTCGAAGGCCGGGGCCTCGAAGAAGCGGGCGTGAAGGCGCGCCAGGGCCTCGACCACCCGCATGGCTTCGTCCGCACGGAGCGCCTGACCCGGCCGAGAAGGCGTGGCGCCCGTCTCGCGAACGTCGCCCAACACGAGGGTATGGCCGCGCCCGAACGCACTGGCCGCGGCGAGGGCCCTCGGGTGGGGGATGGGAACCTCGTGGGCCAGCTCCCTGTAGAAGCGAACCTCCATCTGCGGCAGCCGCGGGAGCGCCGTGATCGCCCGCGCCTTCCACGACGCCGACGGAAGCTTGACGAACCAGCGACGCGCGAGCTCTTCCGGCCCGTCGTGATCCACCGCGATCGCTACCCGGGTGGTGGTTCCGGTCTCGACCGAGAGCGACTTCAGGGCGGAGACGCGGGCGTCCTGGCAGTGGGCCCGAACGATGCGCTCGGCCCAGCGCGGATCGAGATCGCTGGCCGACCGGACCAGGACACCGCCCGAATCGACTCGCACGCTACCGGCCCCGCGGCTCACCTCGCTCAACGCTCGCTCTGCAGCTCCGCTTCGGCCCCCGCCCGCGAGATCGTACCCCGTGGAGGAGCGCGCAGCCGCGCGCACGGGGGCCCGGCGTCGGGCAGGGGGCGCGGGATCTCGTGGGATGGGGAATCCTGTGCCGTCGAGTCGACCCTCGTCGGAGACCCCACGCCGTGATCCACACATGCCAGGGCAGCATCGACCGTCGGGACTCCGGCCCCATGGGAGCCCTGCAGGTGGGCCGGAAGCGCGAGGCCTGACGGCCGATGCCGAGAGCGCGCATCGTGATCCTGGGCGCGGCTGGCCGGGACTTCCACGATTTCAACCTGCTGTACCGGGACGACCCGGAAGTCGAGGTCGTGGCCTTCACCGCCACCCAGATCCCCGGGATCGCCGACCGCCGCTACCCGCCCTCGTTGTCCGGGCCCAACCATCCGGACGGCATCCCGATCCTGCCGGAGTCCGAGCTCGAGGCGCTGATCCGTCGGCAGGCGGTGGACCGCGTGGTGTTCGCGTACAGCGACGTCCCGCACGCCTGGGTGATGCACCTGGCGTCGCGCACGCTCTCCTCCGGTGCGGACTTCGAGATCCCCGGCCCCGGTCGCACCATGTTGCGCTCGGGTCTGCCCGTGATCGCGGTATCGGCGGTGCGTACCGGCTGCGGCAAGTCGCAGACCGCGCGCTGGATCGTGCGGCGCCTGCGCGACCGCGGCGTGCGCGTCGCCGCCCTGCGGCATCCGATGCCCTACGGCGACCTCGAGAGACAGCGCGTGCAGCGCTTCGCGAAGCACGAGGATCTCGCAGCCGCGAGCTGCACGACCGAGGAGCGCGAGGAGTACGAGCCCTACCTCGAGGCGGGCGGCGTCGTCTTCGCGGGTGTGGACTACGCGGCGATCCTCGCTGCCGCGGAGACCGAGGCCGACGTGATCGTATGGGACGGCGGCAACAACGACTTCCCCTTCGTGCGCCCGGATCTGCACGTCGTCCTGGTCGACGCCCTCCGCCCCGATCAGGTCGCCAGCCACCACCCGGGGGAGGTCGTCGCCCGCATGGCGGACGTGGTGGTGGTCAACAAGGTCCGGAGCGCGGAGCCCGAGCAGGTGGAGCGTGCGGTCTCGGCCGTGCGGGAGCTGCGCCCGGACGTGCCGATCCTGCGCGCGGCCTCCCCCGTGCGACTCGACGACCCGGAGGCGGTGCGCGGGCGCCGCGTGGTGGTCGTGGACGACGGGCCCACCCTCACGCACGGCGGGATGGCCTTCGGCGCCGGCCATCAGGCCGCGGTGGCCGCCGGGGCGCAGGTGGTGGACCCGCGGCCGGGCGCCGCTCCCGAGATACTCGCCGTCTACCGGGCGTACCCCCACCTCGAGCGGGTGCTGCCCGCCATGGGCTACGGCGAGGCGCAGCTCGACGCGCTGCGGCGCACCCTCGATGCCGCTGACGCGGACTGCATCGTCGCGGGTACACCCGTGGACCTGGCGGCCCTCGTTCCTCTCCGTCTGCCGGTCGTGCGCGCCCGGTACGAGTACGAGGATGCCGAGGAGCCGGGTCTCGGCGCATGGGTGGACCGGCTCCTCGAGGATCAGAGATAGAGGCCCGTGCCCTCTCTGGAGCCCGCCTCACCCGGCTTCACGGTGGGCGACTCGACGTCGCCGCGCGCCTGCAGCACCTCGTAGTGGGTCAGGCCGCCGAACATCTGCTTCAGACGGTCGTCCCACCCGTCTGCGGTCTCGGCCACCACGCGGATCGCGAAGCGCAGGGCCTCCTCGTTCAGCTGGTCGCCGAGCAGCGTCTCGTCGAACCAGATCGCCTGGTTCTCCGTGTCGAGAGCGAAGCGGCCGAACATCAGCCCGAAGTTGAGGCGTGCGAGAAAGAGGCCGAGCTCCGGAACCACGGCGATGCTCACGTTCGTGACCGCGAACACACGCACGATCGCCGGGCCACCCGGAATCGCCCGGGGCGCCACCACGACCTGCACCTCTCCGATCCGCAGCAGGTAGTCCTCGTCCGCGTCCTGCTTGGGGAGCTCGCCGAACATCTCCGACAGCACTCCCTCGACGCGCCGGCGCAGGGCTTCGAGCTTGACCTTCGCCTCGTGCTCGGCCCGACTGCTCCCGTGCAGCACGTCGAGTGGCGAATCCGGCTTCTGATCGAACGCCTCGCGGAGCACGCGTCCGGCCAGCGCGACCGAAGCGCCGGGATCCGCAGTCGATGCGGTCCAGGGCTGGCTCGCGTCGGCCGCGTCCTCGCACTCGAGCCCGGCCTCTCGGAGCGCCGTGCGGGCCGCCTCGTCGAGCGGCGGAATCACCGGGGGGCGACCGGGCACGGAGACGGACAGCGATCCGTCCTCCGCCCGCCGCACCTCGACGCGGTCGAGCGGTCGCTCCGTCGGGACGATCGCCAGGAAGCCGAAGGGCTCCAGGCGATCGACCTCGGACTCCAGGTACGCGCGGGTGATTTCGGGATCTGCCATGGGGGCTCCTCGGAGCGGCGGCTCGACCCCGATCCTAGCCCGCTCGATCGTCCGGCAGCGAGGCGCGTCCCCGGGCCCCTACGGCTCGGTCACACCGGGGCCGGGGGCCAGCCCGAGCGCGGGACGCAGCGACGTGAAGAAGTCGGCCGCGGCCACCACGCCGTCCCCGTCCAGATCGGCCTCGAGGCAGCTCGGGGTGACCGTCACGTCGGACCCGAGACAGGGTCGGAACTCCGCGAAGAAGTCGCTCGGCCCGACCAGGCCGTCGTCGTCGAGGTCGGCGTCGCAGGCATCGCCGTAGTGCTGTACTCCCGGCAACGACGAATCGTCGTCGCTACCGGCGTCGACGTCAGCCTGGTCGGCGTTCGCGACCTGGCTGCAGTTGTCGAGGTCGTCGCGCACGCCGTCCAGGTCGGCGTCGGGGATCGCCAGGAAGACGTCGGTGCCGCCGGTGAAGGCGATGACACCCACCTCGTTGATCGAGCCTTCCATGCCCCCGGCCGGAACGCCCGGTCTCCCGTTCAGCTGCGTGAACGTCGAGTCCGAGGGATCGAAGTACCAGGTCGCATCCTTCCAGAAGACGATCTCGCGCCGTTCGTTCAGCCCGTTGCGATTGGTCGAGACGAACGACGCGGGGAAGCCCGGGAGCGAAGCCAGCGACAGGAAGTCGCCGAGGTCGGCCCGGTACAGCGTCACGTCCGTCGAGACCCAGGCCACGTCGCCGGAGTTCGAGAGCAGCAGGTTGTCCGTCACGACCTGCGGACCTCCCGGCAGATCGTTCACGTTGACGGTCGAGTCGGTGGCCGGGTCGTACAGGTAGGCGTCGGGAAAGCCCATGTACAGCACCTGCCCCTGGTCGTTCAGGGCGTTGGTGCGCCCGCGCAGAGCCCCGCCGGGACGCCCCGTCACGGGAGAGATCCCACCCGTCGCGTGATCGTAGAGCCAGACGCGGCCCAGGTTCCGATCGCCCGAGTGGAACGACACCTGCCGCGAGTCGTTCAGGTCGAAGACCCGCCCGAGGTCGAAGTTCTCGGTGTTGCCCGGATGGCCGGGGAGGCTCGAGAGGTTGGTGAAGCTCCCGGTGTCGGCCTCGTAGAGCCAGAGATCCCTCGACCCCGGATCGATCATCACGAGATCGCCGGCCGAGTTGATCTTCGGGAAGATCGCGGCGGCCGGAGCCCCGGGGAGCGCCGTGATCTCGGTGAAGCTCCCGGCGCCTTCCTGGTAGAGCCACACCTCCGTTCCGGCGAAGAACGCGACGTCGCCGCGATCGTTGATCTGGGGATCCTTCCCCTCGCCGGGCCCCCCGGGCCGATCCGTCAGGTTCTCGAACTGGAAGACCCGCGCCGTCGCCTCGCCGGGCATCCAGAGGGCGAGCAAGAGCATCCAGACGCGCGGCATGATGGACCTCCCCTGCGGCTGAGAGGCCGGTGGCGCGGACGCGGTTCCCTTGCCGCGACGCGGCACGCCCTGCGGGGCTCTCGTGCCCGGAGCGTCCCCGCCCGGCTTGCGTCGTCAAAGAACGATCAAGTCCTCCTCAATTGCCCGGGGCTGCCCCGCTCTAGTCTGCAGGCACCGGGTCGAGCCCGACCCACCCCTGGAGGAAGTCCACATGACCCGCCTGCCCCGCCCTGACCACCGCCTGGCCGCACCCTTCGCCCTGATCCTCGCCCTCGGAGCCGGGCTCCTCACGAGCTGTGTCTCGGCGCTCTTCGTGCTGAATCCGGGGTTCGAGGACCTCACTGGCGAGACCCCGGCCAACGAGTTCACCTTCGGCCCGCTCTCGGGCTGGGACCTCTACGATCCGCTGGGCATCGCCGGGGGCGGCGCCGGTGGGACCTACTTCATCGGGACCCTGACGCCGGTCGAGCCGGACCCCGTCGGGAATCCCGGCGTCTTCAGCTTCTTTCCCGAAGGCGCTCCCCAGGGCGACCGGGTCGGAATCGCCTTCAACTTTGCCGGCAGTGGCGGTGAGGGTGAGTACGGCTTCCAGCAGACCCTGGCCGCGACCCTGCAGCCGAACCGCACCTACACGCTGCGCGTCGCCGTCGGGAACATCGACTCGGGCGTTTCGAGCAGCGGCCAGTTCTTCGACCTCGCCGGGTTTCCGGGCTATCGGATCGACCTGCTGGCGGGGGGGACCGTGTTGGCCCAGGACGACAACACGCTTGCGAGCGTCCTCGGCGAAGGCGAGTTCGGCACCAGCGTGGTGACCTTCACGACCGGGGCGGCCCCGCCGCTCGAGGGACAGCCCCTCGGCATCCGGCTGGTCAACCTCAACCAGGTCGACCCCGCGTTCCCCGGCTCGGACCTCGAGGTCGACTTCGACGACGTCCGGCTGAGCTCTGCACCGGCTCCGTAGCCAGCGAGGTGGCCGCTGCCTGCACTAGGCTCCGGAATCGGACAGCGAGCTTGCGAGGCACGATCCATGCTGGAGCCCGAGAACAACCCGAACCCGAGCTTCTTCGTCGACCCGCCGGCCTGGCTGCGCTGGCTCACGAGCCGGCGCGTCCTGGGCCCGGAGGCGAACCCGGCCGTGATCCAGGCGCGGCGGAAGAAGGCCGAGGCGCAGCGCCGCCGTCGGAACGAGCCCCACGTCGTCGACTACTTCCACCAGCTGGACGATCCCTACTCGCATCTTGCCGCCCAGGTGCTCGCGGCCTTCGCTTCGCACTACGACGTGACCCTTCGGGTCCACCTGATCCGAGCCACGGGAGGAGCGAGCCAGCCCGAGCTCGAGAAGCTGGCCGTCTGGGCGCGTCGCGACGCGGAGCTCATCGCGCCCCATCTCGGCCTCTCGTTCCCTTCGCAGTCCGGCACCGTGCCCGACCCGAGCCATCAGGTGCTCGCCGGCCGCGCGCTCGCCGCAAGCAGTGACGAGGAACGCATCGCAAGCATCGCAGCGGTCTCCGAAGCGCTCTGGTCCGGTGACGAAGGAGCGCTCACCGGCCTGGCGGAGAAGGGAGCGAGCGTCGCCGAGCTGGACGCGGCGTTGGATCGAGGCTCCGCCCGGCTCGCCAAGAACAAGCACTACTCCGGTGCGATGTTCCTCTACGGGGGGGAGTGGTACTGGGGCGTCGATCGCCTCTTCCACCTCGAGAACCGCCTGCGCGAGCTGGGTGCATGCAAGGAGCCCGAGGCGCCCCTGATCGCGCCGCGTCCGGATGCCGACGTCGCCGGCATCGATGCCAGCCGACTCCGGCTCGACTTCTATCCGTCCCTGAACTCGCCCTACACGTCGATCGTGTTCGACCGGACCATCGCCTTGAAGGATGCGTGCGGAATCGAGTTCCACCACAAGCCGGTCCTGCCGATGGTGATGCGCGGCGTTCCGGCGCCACCGCCGAAGGCCCGATACATCGTCTTCGATACGAAGCGAGAGGCGGACGCGGAAGGAGTTGCCTTCGGCAATCTCGTGATGCCGATCGGCACACCCACCCGCCGCGCCTACTCGCTCCTCCCCTGGGCGATGGCGCAGGGGAAGGACGAGGCCCTGATGAGCTCGCTCCTCCGGCACGCCTTCGCCCTCGGTGTCGGCCTGCACAAGGATGCCGGGATGCGGAAGGCCGTCGAGGCGGCGGGCCTCGATTGGGCCGAGGCCCAGAAGGTGATCGACGGCGACGACTGGAAGGCCATGGTCGAGCGGAACCAGGACGAGATGGTCGACGGACTCGGCCTGTGGGGTGTGCCGAGCTTCCGGCTGTCCGGCCCCGAGGGCGAGGCGGACCTGGCCGTCTGGGGCCAGGACCGGCTCTGGCTCGTCGCCGCAGAGATCAGGCGGCGCACTGCGTAGCGAGGGCTCGTAGCCGGGGCCTGCGCCCCGCGTGTCGAGCGCCGCGCAGGTGTACCCGGGTTGGCAACGGCTCCGCGACACTCAACCCCGCCCCCGAAGTGTCCGATTGCTAGAATGGGAAAGACGATTCCTACGGAGGGGCGCCATGTCCTGCGATCAGCACAAGGGTCACGACCACGTCCACGGAGCAGGGTGCGGTCACGTCGCCGTACGACACGCGGATCACACCGACTACCTGCACGACGGACATCTGCATCACCCCCACTCGGACCACGTCGACGAGCATCGTCTGGAGGTCGGAGGGAGGAACCCGGCGAGCTGCACGCCCGACCACGAGTGCGGCTCGCACGAGGCCGGCCACGAGCACGGCCCCGGATGTGGGCACGAAGCCATGCCGCATGGCGACCACGTGGACTACCTGGTGAACGGCCACCTGCACCATGCCCACGGCGACCATTGCGACGACCACGGCCCGGTGGAGCAGGTCTGAGCTTCTAGCCTCGGAAGGCCGGCCTCCGCCGGCCAGCCGACCCCCTCGGGAGCTGCGGGGCGGCGAACGGTAGACTCCGCCCGTTGAGCGCCGCCCACCTCGCCCTACCTCTCGCCATCGCGAGCCTCGCCGTCGGACCGCTCCTGGCGTCGCTGCTGGAACGGCGCGCCACCTTGCGATCCGCTCTGGACGGGTTCGTCCTCGTGATGACCGCGGGGCTGTCGCTCCTCTTCTTGTTGCCGCATGCCTACGAGGACACCGGCCTGTGGGCCTTCCCCGTGGCGCTGCTGGGCTTCTTCTTGCCCAGCCTGGCGGAACGGTCGTTGAAGCCCACGCGGCACGAGACTTCTCGGCTCGTGCTCTCGCTCGCGGTTGCCGGGCTCGTGTTCCACTGCGCGGTGGATGGCGCTGCACTCGCCGTGACGGGAGACCACTCCCACGCGGCGTCATCCGCCGAACCCCTTGGGGTCACCCTGGCGATCGTCTCCCATCGGCTTCCGGTGGGGCTCTTCGTCTGGTCGGCCCTCGCGCCCGTCGCTGGACGACGTCTGGCCTCCGCCGGACTCCTCGGCCTCATGGCAGCCACGGCTGCGGGGTTCCTCCTCGGCCCGCACCTCCTATCCGCGGCCGGTGGGCACGTGGCGGGTGCAGGCGTGGTGGAGGCCCTTCTGGCCGGCGGCCTCCTTCACGTCGTCGTGCAGCACGGGCCCAGGTCGGAGACGACGAACGGCCGATGGGGCGGAGCGGGTGCTCTGGCCGCCATGGGGCTGCTCTCGCTGCTGCCGGTCGACCTCCACCCGGCGCTGCTTCAATCCTTCGAAGCGGGCGCGCGGGTCTTCGTCGAGGCGAGCCCCGCGATCCTGATCGGGTTCCTCGGCGCGGGTCTCCTGAGCCTGGTGCCCCAGCAGACCCTCAGCCGATGGATGCGCGGCAAGACCGCCCTCGGCAGCGCCGTGCGCGGCGTGGTGTTCGGCCTGCCCATTCCGATCTGTTCCTGCGGCGTGGTTCCGCTCTACCGCGGACTCATGGACAAGGGCCTGCCTCCGGCTGCCGCGGCCGCCTTTCTGGTCGCGACGCCCGAGCTCGGTGTGGACGCGGTAGCCATCTCGCTCCCGCTGCTGGGCTGGGAGATGACCCTGATCCGGATCGTCTGCGCGGCCGTGCTGGCGCTGTGCGTGGGTGTTGCGGTGGCAGCGCTCACTCGCGCACCGGAGCCCCGTCCCGCCAGTGGTGCCCTCGCTCCCGAGGAGAGCGGGCCGCGAGGCCTGAGCGGCGCGCTCCGCTACGGGTTCGTCGACTCGTTGGACGAGCTCGGGCCGTGGATCGTGGCCGGCATCGCGTTGGCCGCGCTCCTCGAACCCCTGCTCGACCCCGCGTGGATCGCGGCCGTCCCGACCCTTGCGGAGATCCCGCTCTTCGCGTCGATTGCGGCGCCCTTCTACGTTTGTGCTTCGGCAGCCACTCCCGTGGGCGCGGCCTTTCTCGCAAAGGGCGTGAGCGCGGGCGCGGTCGTCGCATTCCTGTTGGTGGGCCCGGCCACGAACGTCACCACCTACGGGGCCGTGCGTGCCTTCCATGGCCGACGCGCCACGCTACTGGTGGGAGCCATCCTCCTCGGAGCCACGCTCCTCCTGGCGGCGATGGTGAACCTCCTCGCAGGCGCGAGCGTACCGGTCCCCAGCCCGGACCCGACCCCCCACGCCGGCCTCGAAGGACAGCTGGCTGCCATCGCGTTCGCCGGTCTGCTCGCCGCCTCGATCCTTCGGCAAGGCCCGCGCGAGTTCCTCGGCAGACTCGGCCTCCGGGGGCACACGCACGACCACGACCACGGCCGCGCCGACTGCGACGGCTAGCAACGCTCGTCGCGCTCGAGCGCCGAGTCCCAGGCCCGCGCTCTCGTCAGCCGGAGACCGCTTCGTGGTCGCAGTCGTGGTCTCGGCATCGCTCGAAGTTGCGGAGGTGGGCCGTGATCAGGATCGCGGCCGATCCGACGGTCAGCACTCTCTCCCCCGCCTCCCCGATCCACTCGTGGGGCAACGCGACGGACGATGAGAGGCCCAGTAGTCCGAGCAGTCCCAGCCCGAATACCCAGCGGTCCTTGTGGCGCCAGCAGCCGAGCCCGAAGGCCACGGTGGATGCCGGGAAGATCGCCCAGAGCAGCATGTGGTGGAAGCGTTCGTCGGTCACGAACGAGGCAGGCAGGGTCGTCCCCGCCACGAGAAGGAGCGGAACCGCCACGCAGTGCAGGGCGCAGGTGGCGGATCCCAGGATGCCGATCCCATCCGCGAAGGACCGGACCCCGGCCGATCGAGTTCCCTCCATGGCTCCTCTCGTCACGCTCTGCGGGGACCATGAGGTAGTGCCGGCCGCGCCGGGTTGGTTCCCGATAGGTGGATCTCGAGCCTGGAGCGCACGTTCGCCTCGATCCACGGGCGAATCTGGAACTCCTGGGCATCCGCCGGCACTCATGGCCTGGGATGCGAGTCGACTGCGCCGCATCGCGCAGGTCGCCGTCGGGCGGCTCAGGGGCGTCATCGACCCCGGGAGCAGCGATTCGCTGATGCTCGAGTGGCTCGTGATCGGAGGGGGACCGCACGGGGTCCACGCGGCCCTTCGCCTCGTCGAGGAGGGCGGAGTGATGCCCGAAGCCGTCCGCATCCTCGACGACGCGCCGCACCTGATGGCGCGATGGCGCCAATCGACCCGCAACACCGGGATGCGATACCTGCGGTCGCCCAGCGTCCACCACGTCGGCCTCTCCGCGCCGGCGCTCGATCGCTTCGCAAAGGGCAAGGGACGAACGGTCAGGAAGCCTTTCACGCGCCCCTACTCGCGGCCCGCACTCGAGCTCTTCGACCTCCACTGCGACGACCTGATCGCCCGGCACGGGCTCGAGAGCCTGCACGTCCGGGGGCGAGTGAATCGCCTCGATGTCGGGGGCGAGTGCGCGCGGGTGGGCTTCGAGGAGCGGGGCAACGAGGGCGCAAATGGGGAGCTCTCGGCGCGGCGCGTGATCCTCGCGATCGGTGCGCCGCGCGAGCCCGCGTGGCCCGACTGTGCTCGAGACGTCGCCGCTGCAGCCGAGCCCGACTCCGCCTCGCGCATCCGCCACGTCTTCGACCCGGGCTTCGAGCTCGTGGACGACGAGAACGACGCCGACATCGCCGTGATTGGAGCCGGGATCACGGGGGCTCAGGTCGCCCTTCGGCTCGCTCGCAAGGGCCGGCGCGTGACCCTGATCTCGCGGCAGGAGCTTCGCATCGAGCAGTTCGACAGCGACCCGGGCTGGCAGGGGCCGAAGAACATGGCGGCCTTCAGCCGGCTCCGCGATCCGGACGAGCGGCGCGAACGGATCCGTGCGGCGCGGCATCGCGGATCGATGCCGCCCGACGTCCATACCGAGCTTCGTCAGGCCGTCGGAGAGGGTCGGATCGAGCTCCTCGAGGAGCGTGACGTCCGATCGGCGCAACCCCTCGAGAGAGCAGTCTCGCTCGAGCTCGCAGGGAAGAGGATCCGGGCGGACCGGGTCCTGTTGGCCACCGGATTCCCGGCTCGAAGGCCAGGTGGAGCCTGGCTCGACGAAGCGGCGTCCGAGCTCCAGCTGCCGTGTGCAACCTGCGGCTATCCGATCATCGACCGCGGGCTCCGCTGGCATCCGCGGATCCTCGTGACGGGAGCCCTCGCCGAGCTGGAGCTGGGCCCCGTCTCGCGGAATCTCTCGGGTGCGCAACGGGCCGGCGAGCGGATCGTGGCCGTCGCTCGCGGGCGCCGCTCGCGGCGGAGTCGACGATGAGCCCGGTTCATTACAGTCCGTCATTCGACATGCAACGAAGGAGAACCCCGAAGTGAGCACCTTCACCCTCGAGCCGATGGGGACGACCACCGCCGGCGAAGGCAGCATCGCCGGCCTCGCCCAGATCGTGCGCGCTCACGGCAGCCGCGCGTTCGTCGTGAGTGATGCCGGCGTGAGCCAGGCCGGGGTCCTCGACACCGTGACGGAAGCACTCACCGCCGAGAGCGTCGAGTGGACGTCCTTCGTCGACGTCGACCCGAATCCGACGGACGCCAACGTGGCCGCCGGGGTCGCGGCTCTGCAGGGGTTCGGGCTGGAGGGCGTGGTGATCCTGCTCGTCGGTGGCGGATCCGTGATGGACTGCGGGAAGTACATCGCCATGGCCGCCCCGTCGGGCATCGACGACCTCGCGCTGGCCTTCTCACCCGAGCTCGACGCCGGGGACCGGATCGACTTCGCCACGCTGGCACCCGCGGCGCAGGCCAGTGCTCCGTGCATTCCCACCGTCGCCGTACCGACGACCTCCGGAACGGCGTCGGAGACCAACGGGGGTGGCCTGATCACCCGAAGCGCAGACCATCGGAAGCTGACCTTCACGCACCCCGACGTGAAGCCGCGCGCC
>JASJCN010000332.1 GCA_030065975.1 Myxococcota bacterium | reverse complement strand
CCTCCTGGAGGAGCTCGATGCGGCGCTTCGCGCGCGCGAGCCGCTTGTCGCTGCGCACGATGCCCACGTAGTTCCACATGAAGCGGCGGATCTCGTCCCAGTTCTGCGTGATGACGACGGCCTCGGAGCTCTCGGTGGCGTCGCCCTCCTCCCAGGGCGGGACCCCGGTCTCGGCGGGCGGCGGGAGGTCGGGGAAGCGGGCCAGCGCCTCCTCGGCGGCCGCGCGGGCGAACACCACGCCCTCGAGCAGCGAGTTCGAGGCCAGGCGGTTGGCGCCGTGGAGCCCGGTGCAGGTGACCTCGCCGGCGGCGAACAGGTTGGGCAGGCTGGTCTCGCCGCGGGTGTTGGTCACGACGCCACCGCAGCAGTAGTGGGCGGCCGGGACGACCGGGATCGGCTGCCGCGTCATGTCGATGCCGAAGTCGAGGCAGCGATCGTGGATGGTGGGGAAGCGCTCGCGGATGAACTCGGGCGGCTGCGCCGTGATGTCGAGCTCGACGAAGTCGGCGCCGGTGCGCTTGAGCTCGGTGTCGATGGCGCGGGCCACGATGTCGCGCGGAGCGAGATCGGCCATCTCGTGATAGCGGGACATGAAGGCGTCGCCGCCCTGGCCGCGCAGCGTCCCGCCCTCGCCGCGCACGGCCTCGCTGATCAGGAAGCTCTTGGCCTCGGGGTGGAAGAGGCAGGTGGGGTGGAACTGGAAGAACTCCATGTTCGCCAGGGTGGCGCCGGCCCGGTACGCCATGGCCATGCCGTCGCCCGACGCGATGTCGGGGTTGCTCGTGTAGAGGTAGACCTTGCCGGCGCCGCCGGTTGCGAGGAAGGTGACCCGCGCGTAGTGCCGCTCGATGCGTCCGGTGGGGGAGTCGAACACGTAGGCGCCGAGCGCGCGGTCGTCGCCGGTGCCTCCCGCGCGCCGCACCGTGAGCAGGTCGACCGCGAGCTTGTTCTCGTGGATCTCGATGTTCGGGTGGGCGCGGGCCCGGGCCAGGAGTGCGCGTTCGATCTCGCGGCCCGTCGCGTCGCGGTGGTGCAGCACGCGCCTTCGCGTGTGCCCGCCCTCGCGGCCGAGCTCGAAGGGCGTTCCGCCTTCGGAGCCGCCGTCGGGATGGCGGTCGAAGTCGACGCCGGCCTTGAGCAGCGCGTCGATCGCGTCGGCACCGCGCTCGATCACGAAGCGCACGACGTCTTCGCGGCAGAGGCCGGCACCGGCGTCGAGGGTGTCGCGGGTGTGCTCGTCGGCCGAGTCGTCGCTCGAGACGACGGCGGCGATCCCGCCCTGGGCGTAGTTCGTGGCCGACTCGGCGGCGCGCTTCTTGGTGATGACCACCACGCGGCCGCGCTCGGCCACGCGCAGTGCGAAGAAGAGGCCGGCGATGCCGCTGCCCAGCACGAGGAAGTCGGTGTGGTGCGCGTCTTCGGACGAACCCATGCGCCGATCCCTGGGGGACCCGATGAGAGGCGTTCTTGTCCGCTGGGCTGCGGCTGCGGAGCGGGTCCCGTCGCTCCACCTCCGATTCTATCGGCGCCCGCTCGCGCCTGACAACGCCCCCGGGGACCGGACCGTCCCCACCCCAAAGGGTGGGGACGGTCCTTGCCCCGCGGGGTTAGCTTCCCCTCCTGCGATTCCCGGAAGGGGAGGCTAAGGATGCGCGCCGCCGGGCCCGATGAGAGCGGCTGGAGACCTGCGCGGTGAGCGCGCCGGGATCCCGAGCCGGGGGGGACATGGCCAAGGCTTTGCAGCTGCTGCTCGCGGGGGTGGTGTGGGCCACGCTGGGCGCGTCTCAGGCGGGCGCCCAGGCCTTCTACCGCTACGTGGACGCCGAAGGGCGCGTCCACCTGAGCGATCGCCCGCAGCCGGGCTGGAGCCAGGTCGCCGGCCCCCGGGGCACGCGGCCGCCTCCGAGGCCGATCCAGAGGGCCGCCTTCCGGCCCGGAGCCCGCACCTTCGACCCGCTGATCTCCCGCGCGGCCATCCGCTACGGCGTGCCGCCCGCCATGATCAAGGCGGTGATCCACGCGGAATCGGCCTTCAACCCCGATGCGCGCTCCCACAAGGGCGCCATGGGCCTGATGCAGCTGATGCCGCGGACGGCCGAGTCCCTGGGCGTGGGACGGCCGTACAACGCCGGAGAGAACGTCTTCGGGGGCACCCGCTACCTGAGCGACCTGTTCGAGCGCTACCAGAGCTGGTCCCACACCCTGGCGGCCTACAACGCGGGCCCCAGCGCCGTGGACCGCTACGGCGGCATTCCGCCCTATGCCGAGACGCGCACCTATGTGCGTCGCGTCCTTTCTTACTATCGTCGTTACCATGGCGACTTCTCTCGGTGAGCCCGCCCTCGGGGACGGCGACGACCCGGCCTCCACGCCCGCAGCGAGCGACTCCGAGGCGAGCGCCCCTCACCCGGCGCAGGGCTTCTGGAACCTTCCGAACACGATCACCGTCGTTCGGACGGCCATCATCCCGATGCTGCTGGCGTTCCCGCTCTTCGACGGCCCCGCCGGCTCGCGCATCATGGCCTGGGCCTTCATCGTGGCCGCCGTCGGTGACCTGGTGGACGGCTACCTGGCGCGCCGGCACGGCACGGTCACCAAGGTCGGCCAGCTCCTCGACCCCCTGGCCGACAAGCTCACCGTGGCCGCGGCGCTCATCGTGGTGATGGCCGTGGGGCGCCTGCCGGAGTGGTCATATCTGCTCGTGGTCGTCATCATCGGCCGCGAGCTGGCCGTCACCGGGCTGCGGGGCATCGCGTCGGCCGGAGGCCACGTCATCGCTGCCGCGAGCCTCGGCAAGACGAAGACCGTCTCGCAGAACGTCGCCATCGGGGCGCTGCTCTTCCCGGCCGGGACCCTCGGCCTTCCGAACCACCAGATCGGGCTCTGGCTGCTGGTCGTCGCGGCCGTCCTGACCCTGATCTCGGGATACGCCTACTTCAGGGACTACTTCGCGCCGCGCCCCGACGGGCCGGCTTCGCAGGAGAACGCGGAATGAGTCGACTCGAGGATCTGGGCGCGCGCATCGACTCGCGCGAGGCGCGAATCGGCGTCGTCGGCCTCGGCTACGTCGGCCTGCCGCTTGCCGTCGAGTTCGCCAAGGCCGGCTTCCAGGTGACCGGCTTCGACCTCGACAGCGAGAAGGTGCGCCAGCTCAACGAGAAGGTCTCCTACATCGAGGACGTCCCGAGCGAGGACGTGCGCCAGCAGGTCGAAGCCGGGCGCTTCTACGCAAGCACCCACTTCAACGACCTCTCGCTCACCGACGTGATCAACGTCGCCGTCCCGACGCCGCTCTCGAAGACGCGCGACCCCGACATGTCCCACATCGTGGCCGCCGTGGCCGAGATCCGGAAGCGCCTGCGCAGCGGGCACCTGGTGATCCTCGGCAGCACCACCTACCCGGGCACCACCCACGATCTCTTCGTGCCGCTCCTCGAAGAGGCCGGCCTCGAGTGCGGCACCGACTTCGCCGTAGCCTTCGCGCCCGAGCGCATCGACCCCGCCAACAAGAAGTTCGACGTGCGCGAGGTGCCGAAGGTGGTGGGCGGCGAGACGCCGCTCTGCACCGAGCTCGGCGTGAAGGTCTTCCAGCCCGTCTTCGATCACGTCGTGCAGGTGAGCAGCACGCAGACCGCCGAGATGGTGAAGCTCCTCGAGAACACCTTCCGCGCCATCAACATCGGCCTCGCCAACGAGATCGCGCTGATGTGCGACCGCCTCGAGCTCGACGTCTGGGAGGTGATCGACGCCGCGGCCACCAAGCCCTACGGCTTCATGAAGTTCACCCCGGGCCCGGGCCTCGGCGGCCACTGCATCCCCGTCGACCCCTCGTACCTCGCGTGGAAGATGAAGAGCCTGAACTTCCAGGCCCGCTTCATCGAGACCGCCGTCGAGATCAACGGCCAGATGCCCGAGCACGTGGCCAGCAAGGTGGGCGACCTGCTGAACGAGGACCGCCTCGCCGTGAACGGCGCCAAGATCCTGGTGCTCGGCGTCGCCTACAAGGCCGACGTCGCCGACATGCGCGAGTCGCCGGCCCTCGACATCATCCAGCAGCTCCGCGAGAAGGGCGGCGACGTCCGCTACCACGACCCCCACGTCCCCGAGTGCCGCCTGGACGACGAGACGCTCAAGAGCGTCGACCTGACCGACGAGGCCCTGAAGGCGTCGGACCTGGTCGTCATCCTGACCGACCACTCCGGCCTCGACTACGACGGCATCGTCGCCAAGTCCTCCCGCGTCTTCGACACCCGGAACGCCACCCGCAACGTCACCGACCACCGGGAGAAGATCTTCAAGCTCTAGCGGGAGAGACCGGCGGAAGGGCCGGGATCGGGGGCCCCAGAGTCCCCGATCCCGTGGGGAGAAGTCCTCGACGCGGCCGGAATCGCTGGTTATTCTCCTCCCTCTTCCAGCACGAGTAGCTCAGCTGGTAGAGCACCACGTTGCCAACGTGGATGTCGCCGGTTCGAATCCGGTCTCGTGCTCCAGGTTTCTCGAACGCCCTCGGCCATCAGGTCGGGGGCGTTCGTCTTGGCGAGGCCCCGCGCAGTTGCGTCGGGGCCGCTTTCGTCGAGCGAGTCGAAGGCGTTGGGAGCTGGTGGGCTGCGCCGCGGCCCCTCGGGCCCGGGCCTTGTGACTGCGCACACTACGACAGAGGACCGGATGTCCGATACTCCCCACGCCTGGGCCGCATGAGCTCGGCAGAAGACGAACGAGTAGGAGGGAGTTCGATGAAGCTCTGGATGGCGCTTGTCCTTGTGGGAGGCCTCCTCCTGGGGGTGAGTTCGTCGGCTGGCGCGGCGCCCGGCGCTGCGGAGCTGCGGGGCGTCGAGCGGACCCAGGACGGAGCGCGCTTCCGCTTCGACGAGGTGAGCGATTCGACCTGGTACTACGTGTGGGTGAACGAGAGCGGCAAGGCCATCCTCAAGCGGTGGTACAAGGCCGAGGACTGCAGCTGCGACGGCAGCGAGTGCTCCATCGACTACGATCACGACTTCGACGACGACAAGGACTACGTCGTCTTCGTGAAGACCTACAGCGGGCGCGGACATGGCCCGTGGAGCCAGGCGCACGAGTTCGATCTGAGTGCGCCGCGACTGCATTGGGTGGATGCCCTCCAGTTCGTGGGAACCGATGCGGTCGTCACGGCGCTCGACGCGCCCGACGGGATGCCCAGCGGTCTCGCCATCTCGAAGGGGGCGGGAGCTTCGGCTCCGATCGTCGAGCAGGGAATCGGGTCATCGCATACTCCGCTCGCCGGCGTGCGCCTGTGCTACGAGGCCACCGGCCCCGATGCGCGAATCGCGGAGCTGAGCCTCCACCAGCTGAGCGGTACGGCTGACGATTCCACCGAGCTCGTGAAGGACACGACCGTGCGTGACTCGGTGCAGCCGGAGTGCATCGACCTGCTGCTCGACGACCCCATCGACCCCACCCAGGGGCCCGTGCGGCTGCGCGTGGGGCTGGGTCTCGATGGCACCGACTCGGTCGTGCTGCTCTCCCTCGCCGTCCTGAAGGGGAAGCCCGGCGCCGAGTACGGCAAGAAGGTGAAGATCTGCAAGGTTCCGCCCGGAAATCCGAGCGCAGCTCACACCATCTTTGTCGCTGCGCCCGCCGTGCCGGCGCACCTCGCCAAGGGGTCCTATCTGGGCGATTGCAGATAGGGCGGAGGCGCCTCGCCGCTCCTGGGGGGCCTGTTCGCGGGGCCGTCCAAGGCAGTGGGGCCGCGCCGTGTGCCGCTACTTGCCCCCGCCGGCGGCGTCAGAGCCATGGCCAGCGCTCGTTCTCGCCTTTCCGGCTCGTTGCCAACGTGGATGTCGCCGGTTCGAATCCGGTCTCG
>JASJCN010000331.1 GCA_030065975.1 Myxococcota bacterium | reverse complement strand
GACGGGCATGACCCGAGCGTAGCGTCGCGGTACTTGTATCGAACCGAGGAGGAGGCGCGCGTGTCGATCGAAGCGAACAAGCAGGTGGTGGCCGATCTGTGGCAGGCCGTCTATCGGAAGGACTGGGATGCCGTCGCCGCCGCCATGGCGCCCGACGGCCACTACGAGGACGTTCCCGCACCGGATGCCGGAGCGACCGGGGGCGCCAACGTGGTGAAGCGACTGCGGGTGGGTCTCGATCCAGTGGTGCGCTTCGAGCACCACGCGCACCGCATCGTCGCCGAGGGCGACACGCTGATCTTCGAGCACACCGAGGTGTGGCACTTCGAGACGGGCGAGTCGATCCGCAACGACTTCGTGACCGTCCACGAGATCGAGGACGGGAAGATCAAGCTCTGGCGCGACTACTGGGACATCGGCACGCTGATGGCCCAGGCCCCGGCCTGGTGGATCGAGCGCATCGGCCAGCACGACGAGAGCGAGTGGAGCTGAGCGGCCGCGGTGGTCAGCTCCAGGACTGCAGCTCGATCACGTTGCCTTCGGGATCCGTGACGTAGCACCAGCACACGCGTGAGCCTGGCTCCGGCTCGAGCTCCACCACACGTCCCACGGCGGAGCCGCCCTCGGACAGCACCTCGGCGCGCGCGGATTCCACGTCGTCGACCTGGAAGGCGATGTGGGTGAAGCCGGGCCGGTTGACGGCGCGCGAGCCCGCCGGCTCGGGCTCGTCGTACTGGAACAGCTCGAGGGTCGGGCCCTCCGCGCCGCAGCCCGGCAGCCGCAGATGGACGCCGGTGAGATGGCCACCGGGGATCCCGGTGCCGGCGTCGAGATCGGGCCCGCGATAGTCGCGCTCGGGAGGGACGCGCTCGCACCCGAAGACGCGCTCGTAGAAGCCGGCGAGCCGCCGCCAGTCGTGAGCGATCAGGTCGGTGTGCACGTAGCGGGCTCCGGCGATCACGGGGCGGGCTCCTCCCTTCGTGCGTGGAGCACGACGAGGCCCGGCTCCGGCGCGACGTCGTCACCGAATGCCGCATGGCGCCTTGGCGACGCGAAGCCGGCTTCCGCGAACAAGCGCGCGTGGTCCGCCTCGGAGCGAGCGAAGCTCGTGCTCAGGTAGACGGCGGGCTCGGCCCCGTCGGTCAGCACGGTGAAGCGCTCGATGGCGGCGCGATCGATCTCCGACCACCCGGCATCCGTCAGGCACAGGTAGGGATCGTCGGAGAAGAGACCCGTCGGGAGCGCGTGGAAGCTCGGCGCCGCCGCGCCGGTCTGGCGCACGAAGGCCTCGGTCTGCACCTCGGCCAGGAAGGCGCCGCCCGGGTAGAGCGTCTGGCCCGCGGCGCGCAGGATCGCGCTGGCATCGGCATCCCGGAACGTGTCGAGCTCGCCGAAGAGCATCATGGCGAGGTCGAAGGGCCCCTCCCCTTCGAGGGGGGAATCCTCCGCCAGGAGATCCGCCTCGACGTAGCGGCAATCGAGGCCGCCCTCCTGCGCCTGCTCCCGGGCGTACTCGATGGACGCCGGCGAGAAGTCGATCCCGACGCAGGCGTGGCCGTGCCGGGCCAGCTCCGCGGTGTACAGGCCGGGCCCGCAGCCGAGATCGAGCACGCGGGAGGGGCGTCCGCCGAGCCACCTCTCGTGCAGCGCACGGACGTGCTCCGCGATGCGCTCCAGGCGACGGCTCGCCTTGTCGTGCTCCTGGGAGAGGTGCTCGCGCAGCATCCGCCGGGAGAAGCCGGGCTCGTTCCAGGGGATCTTGCTCCCGATGTCCTCGAGGTGGGGCGGCGGCCGCCCGACCAGCTGCGCGATCTTCATCCACCAGAGACTGGGGCATCGATCGCCCGCCAGCCATGGAGGAGCTTCGGCGGGCTCCACTCGAACTCGAAGTAGTGGCCGCCCCCGCTCCCCGGGCGCGCCCCTTCGCGCGGCTGATCGAGGCGCTGGGAGATCGGCGCGTGCATCACGTGGGCCAGCAGCAGGGCTCCGACGCCGCCGTGTGCCACGAAGGCGACCCGCGCGTCGGGGCCGACGCCGGCGAGGGCCCGATCGACGGCGGCCACCACCCGCGCCTGGGCATCGACCGCGCGCTCCCAGCCGAGGACGCTCTGCTCGGGCTCGCCGAAGAAGCGCCGCACCACGCTCTCGAACTCGTCGGGCGGCAGGAAGCCCGTGGCCGAGCGGTCGTTCTCTCCGAGCGCCGGGTCGACGTGATGGGCGGCGCCGCTGGCTTCGACCCAGACGGCGGCTCCGTCGAGAGCCTTCTGCTCGTCGCTGGAGAAGACGTGGGTGATCCCGCCGACGAAGGGCAGGGCGAGGCCGGCGCGCATGCGCTCGAGCCCGCGCTCGGAGAGCGGCCAGCGCGGAACCGGAAGCTCCGGGTCCATCACCACGTCGGGATGGGTGACGTACCAGACTCGGGTCATCGGGCCCCGGAGGCGAGGGTGCGAAGCCGGCCTCTGCGCGTCGCGCGGCAGAGGCCGGCTCGGAATCCACCGGACTAGTAGTCGGCCGGCGCGTCGTCCTTGTCGCAGGAGTTCGTGCCGCCACAGGGGTTGCACGGGTTGCAGGGATTCCCGCCGCAGGGATTGCAGGGGTTGTCCGCGCAGGGGTTGCACGGGTTCTCCGCACACGGGTTGCAGGGGTTGCACGGGTTTTCGTTCTTCTCGTGATGTCCGGCCAGGCCGGCGCCCGGCATCAGGGCGAGGCCCAGGACGAGAAGGATGCTGAGAACGAGCTTCTTCAAGACTGACTCCCGATCGACCGCGAGGTCGACCTCAGCGATCGACCACGGGGTCGACCTCTGGTTACGGAAGGCGATCCGCCCCCACGGCGGCGCTTTCCCCTGGCATCCGATGCTACCCCCGGTCCGTGGTCGCGCACGAATCGGCGTACCGCCAAAGGCGGGATCCAATTCGAGGGCGAAACCCCTCGATGAAGATGGGTCGGACGGCGTTCAGGGGCCGGCCAGAGCTCCCTCTGGCGCGCGGCGCAGCTCGAAGCCGACGATCCGGGTCGGGCGGGACTGACCCACCACCCAGGGTGGATCCAGCTCCTCGATCGGGCTCGTGTAGTTGGCCACCCAGAAGCGCCCCTCTCCCAGGGGCACGATGCCGGCGAACGCGGTGTCGCCGGCCGAGGGCAGGTCCACCAGCGGGACCATGCGGCGCTCTTCGGGCAGGAGCTCGTACAGCGTCGTCCGCTTGCGGGCGAACCAGTAGCGGAGCTGGGCGTAGAGGAAGCGCAGCTGATCGGGCCAGAAGCCGGGGCCCGACTCGATCGGCCCGCCGAGGTTGCGCCGCGCCAGGGCGAAGAAGCGGCCCTCGTCCTGGAAGAGGAGCGGCGAGTCGTGTCGGTAGGGCGTCTCGTCGCAGTCCCAGCGCTCGAGCCGATCGGCCGGCGCGGTGCACACGAGCGCTCCGCGCGCCTCGACGCGGACCAACGCGACCAGGTTCCCCTCGGCATCGAACTCGAACGCGCACTCCGAGGTGCCGCCCTGGGCGATCGGCGACTCCGCGCCCGAGACGGACTCCCAGTGGCGCCCGTCGTCCGAGCGCAGCAGCCGCGTGCGCCGCGCGCGCCCCGGCTCCTCGTACAGGCCGCTTCCCCTGTACACGCTCATCCAGGCGCTCCCGCCGTGGACCTTCGCACGCCAGACCACGTGCTCGGGCTCGTGGAACGGCTCGTCGGGCGACCAGCTCCCGTCCGCGCGTCGCTCCGACGCGCGCATCCCGATCGGCGCGAAGCCCGTCGCGCGATCGGCCGCCTCGAAGAAGTAGAAGAAGAGGCGGCCGTCCAGAACCAGGAAGCGCGGCTCGCGCAGGTCGCGCTCGGCGAGGTCGAAGCTGGCCTCGTGCTCCCAACGCTCGCGGTCCACGCTCGAGAGCACGTGGAGCTTGGCCGCGTCGGTCGCCCAGTGATGGGGCGCGGTGCGGAATCCGAGGAAGAAGCGGCCCGCGTGGAACGCCACGTCGAGGTTGTTGTTGGCGGCTCCGAGAGGAAGGTCCGCGGGCAGGCCGGGCCCGGGAACGAGCGGCGTGGCCTCGCCCACCACGAAGGGGAGCGGCCGATCGTCGAACTCGTGGAAGCGTGGATCCGGAACGTCGCGCTGCCAGCCGTGCACGAAGAGGCCCGCGGCGACCGCCACGGGCAGCAACGCGAGGGCGAGCAGCCCGAAGGCCAGCCGCTTCACCGTCGGAGGAACGCCAGCGGTCAACGCAGCCTCTTCACGAGGAGCAGCTCGGCGTGGCCGCGCGGGTACCCGCGCAGCTCGTGGACCACGCGGAAGCCGTGCTTGCGATAGAACTCCGGCGCCTGGAACGAGTGCGTGTTGAGCACGATCTGCGCTGCGCCGCGCCGACGGGCCTCGGCCTCGGCTGCGAGCAGCAGCCGCCGCCCGAGCCCCTGGCCGCGGAGCGATTCACCGACGAAGAGCTGCAGGATCTCGCAGCAGTCGCCCCAGGTGTGGCCGTTCAGGCCGGCGAGGATCTCGCCGTCCGGGGCGCGCACGAACATCGAGAGCCCCAGGCCATCGCGAACGCCCGTGGCCTGGGCGTTGAACTCGTACAGCCCGTCCTCGAGCGCTCGGACGTCGTGGGGCGATGCGTCGGTCTCGATCTCCGGAAGCGCGACCGCGTCGGCGGAAGACGCGCTGCCGGAGTCCTCGGAATCACTCACCGGTTCGAGAGACGCGGCACTCGGAGTGGGAGGGCCGGGAGGGAATCTCCCGGGCCTGCACAGGGCAGGCCCGGGAAGATCGAAGTGGCTACCAGCGGCCGCCGCCGCCGCCGCCCTCGCGCCGGCGCTTCTCCTGCGCCTGGTTCACGCGGAGCGGGCGACCACCGAAGTCACGGCCGTCGAGCTCCTGGATCGCCTTGTCGGCGTCGCCGTCGTCCATCTCGACGAAGCCGAAGCCGCGGGAGCGGCCCGTCTCGCGGTCGGTCACGACCGCAGCAGAAGCAACGCTTCCGAAGGGACCAAAGAGGTCACGCAGGTCCGCTTCGGTCGCGGCCCAGGGGAGGTTGCCAACGTAGATCTTCTTCACGAAATCGAACTCCGATGCCCGACTCGTCGAGTCGAGCGCATGCCGATCGAGACCGGCGGAAACCACCAGGGTGTGAGCACGGTGCTCTTCCTGGCGAGCGTCGAAACCAACTCTGAGCCGGCCCGGGGATTGAGCGAACTCGACTGGACAAGCGGACAGGGCGTGTTCCTAGGCCTGCGAACTGTAGGTGACGGGGGAATCCACCGCCATCGACGGTGTTGCGGGGACACTTGCTCTACTGTGATCCGGGTTACGGACGGGTTGCGACTAGCAACCTGAGTGTCCTCGGCTGTAGCGACTCGACCCACTGTGCTGCCCGCGTGCTCCCCGCGGGCGCGCCTCTGTCACGATCCCGTGTCACCGGGATGGGAGGGCAGCGGCACACCAACTGACCGAGCTGTCAGGAGGCGCGGCTCCTCGCCTCGCGTAGGCTCTGGCAGCGGATGCAGAAGGGGGTCTCCGGCCGCGCCTTCAAGCGGGCGAAGCCCACCGGCTCGCCGCACTCGAGGCAGTCCCCGTACTCCCCAGCCTCGTGGCGCCGAAGCGCCGCTTCGACCAGATCGATGCGTCTGCGCGTCGCTGCCCGTGTGGCCTGCACCATGCTCTGCTGCTGGAGGGCGTCGACCCGCGAAACTCGACCGATCGGTTGGTCCAGATCCACGGGCCGCGCGGCCGTTTCGGAGGCCTGGACCGCGGCCCGCAGCTCGATCAGCAGGGCCGCCAGGTCGATGCCCAGCGCCTCCTCCTCGGCCTCGGTCAAGT
>JASJCN010000330.1 GCA_030065975.1 Myxococcota bacterium | reverse complement strand
TGAAGATCGCGGACGTGCAGATCCTGTTCTACGCGATCGATCCCACGGCCGAGCTCCACGCGGCTGCGGCTCGCTGGCTCGAGGATTCGATCAACGGGCGAGAGGCCGTCGGCGTGGCCTGGCCTACCGTCCATCAGTTCCTGCGCCTAGGCACGAACCCCGCGTTTCCGGGGTGCATGTCCGACGAAGAGGCCCTCGGCTGGATCGAGGAGTGGCTCGAGGCAGGCGTCGAGCTCGTTTCCGATGCCGACCTCAGGTGGGGCCTCCTGTCCGAGTTGCTCAACGCCTCATCCCGCTCGCTGCGAAACACGATCGACGATGCGCATCTCGCTGGGATCGCGATCTCGCGGGGGGCGACGCTTGCCTCGTTCGATTCGGACTTCGAACCCTTCGTCGCGCATGGACTTCGATGGGAGCCGCTCACCACGGCCTGAAGAAGCATGGCGGGCCGAGCGGTTGTTCGCGCCTGCCGTGGCCCTGCGAAACCCGCCCTTCGAGATCGAAGCCTGGGGCTCCGAGGACGCGACACGAACCACCCCATCCCCCTTGGCGCCTCGTCCGACGCGCCTCCACCCGATACAATCCGGCGCCATTCCGGGCCCCCACACCCGGCGGAGGATCCCGTGGCCAAGCGCCCTGATTCGAAGCAAGCGACCGAAACTCTCGAGGAAGTCAACTCGGCTTTCGACCGGGCCGCCGAATGGGTCACCGAGAACCCGCCGATCGTGCTCGGCGTGCTGGGCACCATCCTCGGCATCGCGGCCATCATCGGGGTCGTCCAGACGGTCGATACCCAGGCGACCAACGAGTCGTCCGAGGCCGTGAGCGCCATCGAGATCGCCTATCGCAACGCGATGGGCGCTCGTCCGGGCGACCTCGAGGTGCCCGAGCCCGCCAACCCCGAGACGGCCCGGGGCGTGCGCGCCGACTATGCCGAGCAGCTCCTGACCGCCGGCGCGGAGCACGATGGCACGCAGGCCGCCGTCAACGCGCGCATCCTGGCCGGCGTGCTGCTCGAGGAGAACGGCGACCTCGGGGCCGCCGTCGCCGCCTGGCAGCTGGCCGCCGACGAGGCGCCGGCCGGCCCCTTGCAGGGCCTGGCCCACCTGCGGCACGCGCAGGGGTTGGAGAAGCAGGACGAGTGGCTCGCGGCGGCCGAGGCCTACGAGAAGGCCGGCGCCAACGAGGCGTTCCCGGGCCGCTACCTCGCGCTCGCCCAGTCCGCGCGCGCATGGGCCCGAGCCGGCGACGAGGGGAAGGCCCTCGAGGTCTTCGCCAGTCTCGAAGCCGCCGAGGCCCCGGACGGCGCGGTGCCCGCGCATCTCCGGTCTCAGCTCGAAGAGATGAAGGCGCGGAAGGGGAGCTCGGAGGCGTCGTAGGTCTCCGAGGGGCGTCGTGGGCGAGCGCGGACACCAGGCAGGCACGACCCTCCGGTTTCTCGAGTTCGAGCTCGACGCGGCCTCGTATCGCCTCTCGCGCAAGGGAGAGCCCCTCCACGTCGAGCGCCGGGTCTTCGACCTGATCGCGTACCTGGCCAAGCACCGCGACCGCGTCGTTCCGCGTTCGGAGCTCCTGGCCGAAGTGTGGGGTGGTGTGACGGTGACGAGCCACGTGCTCGTCCAGGCGCTTCATGCGGCCCGGCGCGTCCTCGGTGAGAACGCCGAGAGCCCGTCCGTTCTCAAGACGATTCGCCGCGCGGGTGTCCAGTTCATCGCTCCGGCCATCGAAGTCCCGCCCTTGCCGAGCGCGTCGTTCCTGGGCCGGGACGCAGAACTCGCGGCCATCCGCCAGGCCCTCGCGCGCGCGGAGGCGGGCCTGCCCCAGGTCGTGCTCGTCGAGGGTGAACCGGGTGCAGGCAAGACTCGCCTCTGCCATGAGGTTCTGGTGCCGCTCGAAGCCGCCGGTGCCTCCGTCCACTGGGGCCGCTGCGCGGAGTCGGAAGGTGCGCCGGCGTTCTGGCCCTGGATTCGGGCCGCTCGCACGGCGACATCGGAGAGCCCCTACCCGGTGGCGCCTCAATCCGAGCATCGCCTCGCAGGAGATCTCGGGCCCTCGCGTTTCGGCATGTTCGACGCGATCACCGACTGGTGGCGTGGCACCTGTGAGAGCGCGCCGACGATCGTGGTCATCGACGATCTGCACCGTGCTGACGACGCGTCCTTCGAGCTCTTCTGCTTCCTCGCCGAGGAGATGAGGCCCTGTCGCTTCACGCTGGTGGCGACCTTCCGACCGGGAGCCGACGACCTCGACCCACACCGCCGCGAGCGACTGTCGGAGCTCGCGGGGCGCTCGGCGTCGACGACGCTTCGGCTCGGAGGTCTCCCCAGCGAGGCGGTGGGCGAGTTCTGCAGGGCCGTCCAGCCGGGCCTCTCGGACCTCGCCGTGGAGTCCATCGTCCAGCGAAGCGGCGGCAACCCTTTCTTCGTGACGCAATTGCTGACTCTGTCGGAGCGCGACCTCGGGAGCGGCGCTCTTCCCGAGTCGGTGGCGTCTTCCGTGCGCAACCGCATCGAGGCGTTGCCATCGACGTCCCGTGCCGTCGTATCGGCAGCCTCGGTTCTGGGACGTGAGTTCGATTCGGACCTCGCGGCCCGGATGTGCGGCTTCGACTCCGAGGTTCGCGAAAATGCGGTGGCGGAAGCCGAGGCCACCGGGCTGGTCGCTCGGAGTGGAGACGTACGCGCTCGATTCGTTCACGATCTCGTTCGCGAGGCCGTCTACCGGGGGCTCTCCGGCTCCGATCGGGGCCGCCTCCACCATGAGGCCGCGCAGATGCTGCTCGCGACGGGATCCGACGAGGTGTGGAGCGAGGTCTCGTATCACGCGTCGCGCGCCGGGGCGTTCGGAACCTCGGAGCTGACCCTCCAGGCGTCGCATCAGGCAGCCACACAAGCCTTGGTGCGATTCGCGTTCGAGGACGCCATCGTCCACCTGAGCCGGTACCTCGAAGCCGCCACCCACGCTCCCGACCTGAGTGACGTGGATCGCGCGGACCATCTTCTCCTGCTGGGACGTGCGTTGCTCGCAGTAGGCGACAAGCAGGAGTCGCGCGCGACGCTACGACAGGCAGCGCGCCTCGGAGGCTGGCGCTATCTCGCCGAGGCCGCCCTTGAGACGGCCCCCGGAATCTGGTCGCTGGAAGCCGGGAAGTTCGATCTCGAGGCCGCGGACCTCCTGCGCACCGCACTCGCAGCCATACCCGACGATGAACACGCGCTCCGAGCGATGCTTGGGAGCCGTCTAGCTGCGGCACTGGTCTGGGCGCCCGGATCGATTGCTGAGCGGAGGGAGCTGGTTGCGACTGCACGTGACCATAGATCAGCAGCGACTAGTAGGAGCGCCAGAATCACGTCTGGCCTCTACGACGTACTTGCACTGTGGCTCCCTGGTGAGTGCGAAGAGCGGTTGGGGAGAATCGAGGGCCTGTTGGCGGAGGCTCAAGCACTCCAACTGCCGGAGGCGGAGGTCGTTCTGCGCGTGTTCCGCTTCACGACACTAACGGAGTTGGGACGCAGAACAGAGCGGAAGCGAGAGCTGGCCCGTCTTTCAGATCGACTCGAAGTGCACCCGCTACCGGAGGCTCTCTGGTACGTGCCGATGTTGCGCGCCAGTCTTGCCACCGAGGAGTGCGACTGGTCTGCAGCCGATGAGTATCGAGCCGAGTTCGCACGCGTGGGTGAGGCACTTCGGGATCTCAACTTCGGCCATGCGCAAGCGGGCTTCGCAATGGCGTCGGCGTTCCACAACGACGTCTGTAGCGACTTCATCGAATTCGCGGCAGCAGTAGTTGATCAGTTCCCCGACTTCAGCGTGTTCAGGGGGGCATGGGCTCTGATGCTTGCTGAGTCCGGGCGGTATTCGGATTCGCGGGAATGCTACTCGCCCTTGATGAGCGAGCTCCAAGCAGTCCCTGAAGACAACCTGTGGCTCCTGACGTCAGCGCTTGTGGGCGAGTGCGTAGCGACCATTGGGGACAGCGAGAACGCCGGGCTGCTACTTGAAGCGATGAAGCCGTTCGCCGACGAGCAGCCTGTCGCCGGATACGGGGTCCTAAGTTGGGGCTCGGTTTCACGGGTTCTCGGAAGATTGGCTCGCGTCATAAGTCGGCCGGCACTAGCGGTTGATCTCCTGTCCCGCGCAATCGAGCAGGAGCAACACTCGGGGTGTACGAATTGGCTTGGGTACTCCCTCGTTGAGAGGGCGGCAGCTGAAACTTCCCTAGCAGGAGAGCCCACGGCGGGGGTGGTCCGCGATCTAGCCCGGGCAGATGAGATCGCGGATCGGTTCGGGATTCCGCGACTGAAGAGGGCTGTCCGCGAGTCGGGCGACCGGCCTAGGAGTACTTGACATGAGAGCCCCTTGGTGGTGCAATTTTGCCACGGTTTGACGCTTTCTCGGGTTGACGAAGCGAGTAGATCGCGTCGCTAAAATGCCGTTTGGCAAGCTACAGTAATGGTTCTTCGAGTGAATTCGCCCGGGGCCCCGCGGACATGATCAGCAAGCAGCTGGCACGCTTGGAGGCAGCTTCAGTCTCCAAGGCGCTTAGCCCGGATTTCGACGTGAATTGGTCCGTCCCGCACCAGTCAGTCGCGGGACCCATTCTTCCCCCCGAAGCCTGTTCTCTCTTTGGGACTGCGGAGTTCGACCGGCTCACTCAGGCCGAGAAGTCAGCGCTAGCTCGGCACGAGGTCTCAGCGATGCTCTCAGCGTTCATCCGCTTCGAGGGAGTGCTGAACCAGGCAATGGCTCGGTTCGTTCGGCGAGCCGATCCGATGAGCCCGGACGTGCCCTACACGCTCCATGTCATCGAGGAAGAGGCGAAGCACAGTCGCATGTTCGCTCGACTCGTGGCCGCACTTGGTACCGGCGGCTACTCGCCGACCGGACTCCACGGTGCCGTCGAGCGGCTCGCCGAGCCCTTGATCGCGCAGTCACGGCTGATCTTCCACTACTCGATGTACGCCGTTGAGAGTGTGACGGATACGCTGCTGGCGGAAATTCTCCGAGCGGGCACGAAGTACCCAGCCCTGGAGGACGTCTGCCGCATCCACCGGGTGGAGGAAGCTCGCCACATGAGCTTCGCTGCCGAGAACTTCTTGGACGAGTACCGCCGAGCTTCCCGGATCCGCAAGTTCTTCGCTCGGGTCTTGGCGCCCGTTATCGCCACGGCGATATACGAGGTGTTGACTCCGCCCAGTGTGTACGTGCGTGCAGGAGTCGCCTCGAAGACGAAACAAGCTTGGTCGCTCTGGCTCGCTTCTCACCGCTCGCCTCAGCGGATGGACCTCCGAGTCAGGTCGATGGCGCGCGTGACAATGCTTCTCAAGAAGGCGGGTGCTGATCGAGCAGGCTCACGTTTCGCCTGGCGCCTGCTGGGTGTAGAGCTCTCGTAGGTACGAACCCTTGAGCAGCTCTCACGAGATCTCTGCAGCAGACCTAGGTCAACTGCACCCGCGCGTTGTTGACCAGCCAAGCCGCGTCATGGCCCTTCTAGAGGAGGCCCGAGCGGCTCGGGTTTCTCTGCGCCGTGGGATGAACCGAGCGGTCGAGCCAGAGAGCGCGATTCTCCTGCAAATCGAAGCGGACGCGTTGCAGTTCGCAACAAAGAACTTCAATCACACTGGCCGAGATCAGATCTTCTTCCGGTTCGACCTTCGGGGGACCCCTTACTTCTTTGGGAGCCGTCGCCTGTCGGAGGAATCAGTGTCGCCTCTCCGGGTGTCGATCCCGACCGCGATCTATCAGCAAGAGCGGAGGGAAAGGCTCCGCACTCGGCTTAGTGCTTCTCGGGATACGCGGATCACGTGCC
>JASJCN010000329.1 GCA_030065975.1 Myxococcota bacterium | reverse complement strand
CCCGAGCGTCCGCACCGACGCCTTCGCCCACGCGCCCGAGGCGCGAGCCTCCTCCCGCTTCGAGCAGAACCTGATCGCTCGCGAAGCCCACTTCCGCGGGATTCCGGCGCGCAACTACTGGGTCGTCCTCGAGGGTGTGATCGAGGGCATCGACGGCGAGCCGCCGCGCCCGGTCTACGAGGACCGCGAAGTCTGCGTCCGCCGCGGGCGCACCCTGCGCGTCGACTTCGATCTCCGGCCCAACTCGTGCGTCGTCGAGGTGCAGGTGAGCTGCGACGGCGTCCCCTCGCGGGACGCCCGGGTGGCCATCGGCGGTGACCCGACCTCGCTGCGCTTCGGGGGAGGTGGGACGGCGCGCCTCGCGCTGCCCAAGGGCCGTCACACGCTCCTGGTGGGCGCGGGCGATCGCGCCACCGAGCAGGCGCTGCGCGTCGAGAGCCTCGGCACCATGAGCGTCTCGGTCGACCTGTCGGACCCCGACGGGCTCGCCTTCGACGGCTGCCCGGAGGCCGTGGATCCCTTCCTGCGTGGCGACCTCTCGGTGGTGGCGGCCGCTCTCGAGAAGGCGGGCCAGCCCGAGCGCGCCCACCTGGTGGCCGCGCGCTTCCACGCCGAGCGCGGCAGCCTCGAAGAAGCCGTCCAGCACTACGTGGCGATCGATCGGCTGATCGAGGCCGCCGAGCTGCGCGCGGGCAGCGGCGATCCCCAGGCGGCCGCAGAGCTCTTCGAGCGGGCCGGCGATCGCGTGCGCGCCGCCGAGCTCTACGACGCCGCGGGCGACCTCACTCGCGCCGGCCGCGCGCTCGAGGAAGAGGGCGATCTCGAGGCGGCGGCCCTGCGCTACCGCAGCGCCGGCGCGACGCCGCGCCTGCTGAGCGTGCTCGAGAAGCTGGACCAGCACTTCGAGGCCGGGGAGCTGGCGCTGGCCGAAGGCGACACCACCCGCGCCGTGCGGAACTTCCAGCACGTCGGGCCCAAGGACGCCGGACACCGCCGCGCCTGCCAGGTGCTGGCCGAGCACTTCGCGAGCCAGAGCCAGCCCGAGCTCGCCCTGCAGAAGGCCGAGGAGGCCGTCTCCTTCTCCCGCCCCGAGGACACGCCCGTCGACACCACGATCTGGTACGTCGAGCTCTTCGATCGCCTGGGCCGTCCCGATCGCGCGCTCTCGCTGCTCGAAGAGCTGGCGGGGCGTGCCCCCGAGACCGAGGGCGTGGCCACGCGCGTCGAGGAGCTGCGCAAGAAGGTGTCGGCCGCCGAGCGGCGCGGCACGGGCTCGTCTTCGGGCGTGAGCTTCGCGCCGGACCGCTACCAGATCATCGAGGAGATCGGCGCCGGCGGGATGGGCATCGTGTACCGCGCCCGTGACGAGCGGCTGGGCCGCGACGTCGCCCTCAAGCGCCTGCCCGACAACCTGAAGGAGAACCCGCGCGCGGTGGATCTCTTCCTGCGCGAAGCGCGGGCGGCCGCGCGGCTGAATCACGCCAACGTGGTCACCGTCCACGACGTCGACCAGATCGACGGCAACTACTTCATCACGATGGAGCTGCTGGTCGGAACGCCCTTGATCGAGGCCGTCAAGAAGCGCGGGCGCATCGTCGCGAGCGACGCGATCAAGATCGGCATACAGGTCGCCTCGGGCCTCGCCTACGCCCACGGCGAAGGCATCGTCCACCGCGACATCAAGACGGCGAACCTGTTCTTCACCCAGGACCGCGTCGTGAAGATCATGGACTTCGGCCTGGCCAAGATGATGGCCGAGGTGCGGCGCTCGAGTACCGTGATCGGCGGCACGCCCTACTACATGGCTCCGGAGCAGGCCGCAGGCGATCGCGTCGACCACCGGGCCGACCTCTACGCCTTCGGCGCCACGCTCTACGAGCTGGTGACGGGCCGCCCGCCCTTCACCGAGGGCGACGTGGCCTACCACCATCGGCACACGCCCGTGCCCGACCCGCGGACGCGCGTCTCGAGCCTGCCCGAGCCCCTCGCCGACCTGATCCTCGAGCTCTTGAGCAAGGACCCCGCCGCGCGGCCCGAGAGCGCGGATTCGGTCTGTCGGAAGCTGCGCGAGCTGGTGTAGCGGGGCCCGTCGCCGCGACCGGCTACGGTCTCGCGGATGCAGCCCACGCGAGACGAGACGAGCCGAGCCGACGACGGAGACAGCGACGCGCGCCCCGGCCCGATCTGGCTTCGCCCCTTCTTCGGCGACCAGCGCGTGGCGCCCGGTCCGATGCGGACCCTGCTGCTCGTCTCCCTCGGGCTCGCATTCGAGACGTACGACATCGGTCTCATCTCGGCCGCGCTGCCCCAGATCTCCGCCGACCTGGGCATCCCCTCCGAAGGCTCGGGCTTCTATCTCGGCCTGATCCGCCTGGGCGGCATCGGAACCATCCTGTTCATGGCGCTGGCCGACGGCGCCGGCCGGCGCCGCGTCTTCCTCGGCTGCCTCGTCGCCATGAGCCTCGGCACCTTCGCGACGGCGCTCGCGCAGACGCCGTTCCAGTTCGCCGCCGCCCAGATGGCAACCCGCGTATTCATGCTGACGGCCGCATCGCTGGCCCTCGTGATCCTCGTGGAGGAGTTCCCCGCCGAGCTGCGCGGCGGAGCCGTCGCGATGCTCAATCTGCTCGGCGGCATCGGCTTCGGCCTCGGGGCCGGGCTCTACGCCGCCGTCGACGTGCTGCCCTTCGGCTGGCGGGCGCTGTACGTCGTGGGGCTCCTGCCCGTCTTCCTGCTGCCCTTCTTTCGCTCCTCCCTGAAGGAGACGCGGCGCTTCGAGGAGCAGCAGCAGCAGAGCCGCCCCGGCGTGTCGGAGATCCTGCGCGGCTGGCTCGACCCCCTCGGCCTCCTGCTCCGCACCCACCCGGGCCGGGTGGCGGCCGTCGGGGCCGCCGGCCTGTTCTCGGCCATGGCCTTCATCGGCTTCGGCCAGTACACGAGCCTGTATCTCCAGCACGTCCACGGCTGGTCACCGGCGGCCTACTCCCAGATGATCCTCGGCGGCGGCATCCTGGCCGCATTGGGCAACGTCGTGGGGGGGCGGGGCAGCGACGTGTTCGGACGACGCCCCACCGGCTTCCTGCTGCTCGGGCTGACGCCACTGATGATCGCGGCCTTCTACGCGTGGGCCGAGAGCAGCGTCGTCCTGGTGCTGACCTGGGCGCTCGGCGCGCTGTGCATCGTCGGTGGAGGCGTCGTGATCCGCGCCGTCACCACCGAGCTCTTTCCGACCAGCCACCGGAGCAGCGCCGCCGGCTGGCTCATCTTCGTCGAGACCCTGGGCTGGGTCGCCGGCCTCTTCCTGATCGACTTCCTGACCGAACGTCCCGAGGAGCTGCCGCGCTGGATCGCCACGATCGGCGCAGCCGGCGCGGTTTCGGCCGTGGCGATCCTGTTCGTTCCCGAGACGGGCTCCGTCGAGCTCGAAGCGATCTCCGAGGACTAGCGGCCCCCGCCGATCGGGAGCCCGTCGCCCGACGGCTCGGGCTCGACCACCACGTAGCGGAAGGTGCGGTTCACGGCGTCCGGCAGCGGCTCGCCACCGACCTCGAGATGGGGGTAGACGAAGTAGTTGAGGGTCGGGCCCTTGTGATCGGGGCCCAGGCGGAGATCACGGCCCGTGCTGAAGTGGATCCGATCGGCGGGCTGCCCCCCGTAGAAGCGCTCGCGCTCGGCGGGGTTCTTCGCGGCCTCGCTGGCGTCGATTCCGAGCCAGCCCACGTCGTCCAGGTACATCGTCACCCAGCAGTGGTAGCCGCCGATCTCGGCGCTTGGAGCGGACTCCGGGACGGGAAAGCCCATCTCGAAGCGCGCGGGGATCTTCTCGGTGCGAGCGAGGGAGAGGAAGAGCGCGTGGAAGTCGGTGCAGTTCCCGTAGCGCTCGGAGCACGCCCAGAAGGTGTCCCCGTTGCCCCAGCCGGTTCCGACCTTCTTGTACTCGACGTTGTCGACGACCCAGTCGTAGATCGCGCGACTGGTCCTGGCGGGCGTCGCGTCGGTGCCGACCTCCGCGCGGATCTCGGCCAGGATCGGATCCAGGATGGGATGCTCGACGACCACGAGCTCGTTGGGAGCGAGGTAGCGCTTCCGGTCCTCGGGCCGGATCCCTCCGGGCAGCTCACCGGCCAGCGCGCGGCGCTCCACCCGGTAGCGCGCCTGGAAGCGGTGCGTCTTGCCGTCCGCCTTCGCGAGCTTGCCGTGCCAGTAGCGGTTGCCGTAGACGGACTCGACCGCGGCCTCCCCTTCCAGGGTGGAGTCGATCTCGGTCTCGAGCACGCGCTGGCGCTCGTCCGAGACCGGAAGCGGAACGAACAAGTGGACCTCGCCCCCATCGTCCGGGAGCGGCCCGATCGTGACCTCGTAGTGGAAGTCGAACACGCGCACGGAGTCCGCCGCGGCGAGAGCCGGCCCTCCGAGGCAAAGGAGCAGAGCCGAAACCAAGCCAGCAACCACGATCCGCATGGGGGTCATCTTCCTCCGAGACCGGCCGCCTCCCGGGCGGCGTCCAGAACCGGGCGCACACGCTCGCGCGCGCGCCGTGCTCCATCGCGCAGCACGTCTTCGAGATCGGCCGGGCGCTTGGCCCAGTCTTCCCGTCGCTCGCGCATGGGGCCGAAGTAATCGAGGATGCGCTTCAGGAGATCCTTCTTCGCATCGCCATAGCCGAGCCCACCGGCGCGGGCGCGCTCGAAGTAGGCGTCGCGCTCCGCCTCGTCGGCGAAGAGCGCCCACAGCTGGAACAGCGCGTGGTCGGTGTCCTTGGGATCCTCCACCGGCGTCGAGTCGGTGACGATGGACATCACGGCCTTCTTGAGCTGCTTCTGGGGCCAGAACATCCCGAGGGTGTTGTCGTAGGACTTCGACATCTTGCGGCCGTCGAGCCCGGGAACCACCGCAACCTCCTCGGGGATCAGCGGATCCGGGAGCTTGAAGACCTCGGTCTCGTAGGTGTGGTTGAAGCGCTGGGCCATGTCGCGGGTCATCTCGAGGTGCTGCTTCTGGTCCTGGCCCACCGGCACGAGATCGGCGTTGAACTGCAGGATGTCGGCGGCCATCAGCACCGGGTAGGCGAAGAGCCCGTGATCGGCCGCCACGCCCTGGGCCAGCTTGTCCTTGTACGAGTGGGCGCGCTGGAGCAGCCCCATCGGCGTGACCGTGGTGAGCATCCACTGCAGCTCGCAGGTCTCGGGCAGGTCCGACTGGCGGTAGAGCACGGCCTGCTCGGGGTCGAGGCCGGCGCCCAGGTAGTCCAGCGCGACCTCGTCGACGAGCCGCCGGCGCAGCGCCGCGTTTCTCACCGACGTCATCGAGTGGTAGTCCGCGATGAAGAAGATGCCCTCGTGCTCGCTCTGGTAGGCCACGTGCTGGCGCATGGCGCCGAAGTAGTTGCCCAGGTGACAGCCCGTCTCGCCCGAGGACTGGATGCCGGAGAGGATCCGCATGCTCAGCTCGCGTCCACGTAGGTGAGCCAGTGCTCGAAGGTCGGGTCCGCCCCGGCCGTGATCGCCTCGAAGCGCGACTGCAGCTGCTTGGAGATGGGCCCCGGGACGGTGCCCCCTCCCCCGCCGATGGCGTGTCCGTCGACGCTCTCGATGGGCCACACGCCGGCCGACGTCCCGGTGAGGAAGGCCTCGGCCGCGTCGAAGAGATCGTCGGGCGTGACGGGCTCCTCCGAGACCGGCAGGTCTTCGGTCATGGCGATGTCGAGGATCGAACGCCGGGTGATGCCCTCGGCGAGCTGCTGGCGCTCGATCGGCCGCTGCTGGCCGACGGCGCGACCGGCACCAACTTCTTCGGCATGGGGCTCGGTCCCGGCGAGC
>JASJCN010000328.1 GCA_030065975.1 Myxococcota bacterium | reverse complement strand
TCACCTCGGTGTGGAAGAGGGCGTCGTCGTAGAGCCCGAAGGTCTCGCCGATACGCCGGCTGTGCTCGAGGATCTCGGGGGCGTGCGCGTACTTCTCGGTCGGCACGTGCCCCGTCTCCTCGAGGAGCGGCATGTAGACGAACGAGGCGGTGTCGCACTGTGCGCCCGGATAGCGGTTCCAGTACCAGGTCCCGCCGAAGTCGCCGGCCTTCTCGACGATCCGCACGTCGTCGATGCCGGCTTCCTTCAGTCGAGCGCCGGTGATGAGACCGGCGAAGCCGCCGCCCACGAGCGCGACGGTGACGTGGTCCGTCCGCGGGTCGCGCTCGACCACCGGCAGGTAGGGGTCGTTCAGGTAGTGCGCCAGGGAGGTTCCGGCCAGGCGCAGATACTGATCGTTGCCGTCCGGCCGCAGGCGCTTGTCGCGCTCGGCGAGGTACTTGGCGCGCAGGGCCGCTTTGTCGATGGGTGTCGCACTCGTCACGAAGGCTCCACTCCCGCCATGGTTCTGGGTAGCAGGCCATGGGGGGCCGTGCTCGGAACGCCGAGCGATCGAGCCGGCTCGACGCCTCCGGCCGCCTCGCCCGGCGAGGCGATCCGGAAGTGGCGGCGCACGTCCGCGACCGGCGTCTCCCACCAGTCCGACCAGGTCACGCCGAAGAGCGGATCGGCGGCGCGTCCCGTGCGATACCCCTCGCTGATCGCCGTCATCACGGCGCCCAGGTCGGCGCGGCGCCACACCACGTTCATCAGGATCAAGGCGAGCATGAAGCCGAAGAAGGGTGGGGAGCGGAACTGGCCCATGTAGAACGCGCCGAGGCCCACCTCTCCGGGAAGGTCGTTGTCCCAGCCCGACAGGACGTGCCAGACGTCGTGGGTCTGGTAGAGGTGGTTGAGCATCCAGCCGGTCTCGTCGACCTCGGGCACGCGGATCAGGTTCGGGTCGAGGTTCCGCTCCCGGCAGTGCGTCGCGAACACCCGGCCGAGGGACCCCGGCGGAAGCGCTTCGAGGCTCACGAGGTCGATCGGGGTGGCGGGCCGGCGCGCGCGCAACGCGTCCGCCGGGCCGGACTGCTCGCGGAGCGTCGCGAGCATGTCGTCCCAGCGTGCGAAACGCCGGCCGATCCGGGAGCGGGCGAAGCCGATCTCGACGATGGCGGCCTCGTGAGTCGTCTCGGCAGGGTCGTGGCGCACGAGTCGCCAGACGGCGAGTGCATAGCGGAAGGGGTTGCGGGTCGGCTGGGCGGAGTACGCGAAGTCGTCTGCGGCCACTCCGACGGGGATTCCTCGCTGAGCCATGATCGCCTCCTCGCTCGTGCCGCTCGCACCCGGGACGCGCTCCCAGGTCCTCACCAGCCGTCAGCATATCCTCGATCACCCGGATCCACCTTCAGGTCCGGAGGACGGTTGGCCCGCGCGGCCGACGCCACTACCTTCGCGAAGCGCTCGACCACGGCCGGCTCGCTGGCGGTGCGGGACTCGCGGGAAAGGAAGCCCTGAGATGAACGCCCTGGCGAATCTGGGAAACCGGCTCGGCCTGGCAGCCATCGTGCTGGCGGTGGGCTCTACCGTGCTGTGGTTCCGGCTGGCAAACACCGTGGACCTGCCCGAGAACCGCACGCTCTTCCTGGTGGTCTGGGTCGGCGCCGCTCTGCTCGGGATCGTGGCGCTCGTGAAAGGCGGATGGCTCGGGCGCATCGCCGCGGTGCCGGCGATCGCACTCGGCCTGTTCCTTCCCTTCACCGTGAGCATCAGCGAGCAGGTGCTGCCGCCCGACACGATCCAGGTGGGCGACGTGATTCCCACGTTCAGCGCGCCGGACGATTCGGGCCAGGTCTTCGACTCCACGCGGCTGCGGGGAAGGCCGGTCCTGATCAAGTTCTTCCGTGCTCACTGGTGACCCTACTGTGTCGCCGAGTTGCGGCGATGGGAAGAGCTTCGGGCCGAGTTCGACGAGCGCGGCGTCCAGGTGCTGACCATCAGCACCGACCGTCCGGAAGAGATCCGCAAGGGTCGCGGGGCTCACGGCCTCCAGGCGATCATGCTCTCCGACCGGTCGTTGGCGGTGACCGACGCCTTCGGGCTGCGCAACCAGGGCGCCCACTCGGGGAATCCCCGCGACGAGATCGAGGCGCTGCCGGTGCCGGCGTCGATTCTGGTGGACGCCGACGGCAAGGTGCTGTGGATCGACGCCGCCGCCAACTACCAGCGGCGCTCGGGCCCCGAGGCGGTGCTTGCCGCGATGCGGGATCATCTCGACTAGAGCCCCGAGCCCACGGGCGCGTCAGAATCCGCTCGCGTTCTCGGACCCGAAGTCCACATGGCTGGCCACGGCTCGCGATGCCCCGAGAGGCTGATCTTGGGGCGGAGAACCGACTCGATGCCGGATCGTTTCCGGTCGACCTCTGGCCGGTCGCCTCAGGATTTGATACACCGTATCAATTCGGAGGTCACCGTTGGGGCGAGTCCAGGAAGCCCGGTCCGAGCGTCGAGAGCGGGCCTTGGCCGCCGCGCGCTCCCTGGTCATCGAGAGCGGTGTCGCGGCCCTCTCGATGCGGAAGCTCGCGGCCCGGGCGGGCCTCGCCGTCAACACCGTCTACAGCGTGCTCGGCGGCTCCCGGGACGCGATTCTCGAGACGCTGGTGGACGACGGGATCGGGCGCCTTCTCGCGCGGCTCGAGTCCTCGCCCGACGCCGCCCCTCTCGATGCCGCTCGACACCTGATCGGGCACGCGGTCGAACACGCCACCTCCGACCCGCTTCTCTACCGCGCGGTCTTCCTCGCCGAGCTCTCGGAGCCGCGGCTCCGCCACTGGGGCGACCGGCTCGCGACCGAGGCCGGACTCGCCGCGCTGGAGGGCGCTCGGCGTGGGGGCTGGATCCGGCGCGATGCGCAGCTCGAGCTGCTCGCGGAGGAGATCCTGCGGGGCTTCCGTGCGGCGGCACACGCCTGGGCTGCGGGCGAGGCCGATGACGCCGGATTCCGCGACCGGGCGCTGTACTCCCTGCACGTCTGCCTTCTCGCGGTCGCCACCGAGAAGGGCCGCTTCGCCCTGACCTCGCAGCTCCGAAAGCTGGAGCGCCGGCTCGGGGCGAAGAGGAGCGGGAGCAGGAGCAGGGCATGAAGAAGGCGAGCGTCGTTCTCAATCCCCGCAAGCTGGGCCCCGTTCGGCTCGTTCGCGAGCTCGCCCGGGCGAGACGCACCGGGCCGGTTCCCGAGACGGTGTTCCGCCTGCTGCGACCCTTCCATGGGCCCGAGCTGGACACGATCTACGACCGCTGCATGCGGGATGACACGGCCCGGCGAATCCTCGAGGAGGGCAGGAGCCTCCATCCGGTGCTGCTCGACTTCAGGCGATTGCGGTCTCTTCCCGACGGCACGCTGGGTCGCGAGTACGCGCGATTCATGGACGAGAACGAGATCGACATCGTCTCCTTCGCGGAGGCGAGCTGGAAGCACATGGTTCGCGAGGACTACGCGAACGATGCCGCATGGACGCTCGCGAACCGCTTGCGCGACATCCACGAGATCGTCCACGTGATCTCGGGCTACGGAACCGACGTCCTGGGCGAGATGTGCGAGATCGTGTTCAACATCCGCGAGGACCCGCGACCCAGGGCGGCCTGGTTCGCCGTCAAGACGAACCTCGTCAAGTTCCGTCGCATGGGCGCGCCCGAGGCGGAGGCGACGATTCGCGAGGCGCACGCGCGCGGCCAGCGCGCTGGCCTGATGGTGGGGACGGACTGGGAGGCCTTGCTCGACTGGCCGCTCGAGGACGTGCGTCGGAAGCTCGGGATCAGCCCGCCGCCGAGCTATGTGCCGATCCCGGGGCCCGGGGGGCCGCCGCTGCCTCCACCGCGCCCGCGCGACGTCGTGGCCGCGGTCTTCGCGGCGAGGCCTGGCGCCGTCGGCGTCTGATCGACGCCGTCCGGGCAGCGTGGCCGCCCGGACGGCGCCGAGGATCAGGCGCGGACGTCGAAGCGGTCCGCGTTCATGACCTTGGTCCAGGCCCGAACGAAGTCGCGCACGAACTTCTCGGCGTTGTCGTCCTGGGCGTAGACCTCGGCGTAGGCGCGGAGGATCGAGTTCGAGCCGAAGACGAGGTCGGCGCTGGTCGCCGTGAAGCGGAGCTCGCCCGTCTTCCGGTCGCGGATCTCGTAGCTTCCGTCGGCTTCGACGGGGTCCCACCGGTAGGCCATGTCGGTCAGGTTCACGAAGAAGTCGTTCGTGAGCTGGCCCTCGCGATCGGTGAAGACGCCGTGCCGCGAACCGCCGTGGTTGATGCCCAGGACGCGTAGGCCGCCGAGCAGGACGGTCATCTCCGCTGCGGTCAGGCCGAGGAGCTGTGCCCGATCGAGCAGCATCTCCTCGGGGCGCACCGCGTACTCGGTCTTCTGCCAGTTGCGGAAGCCGTCGGCGAGCGGCTCGAGCACCGAGAAGCTGTCCGGGTCCGTCGCCTCGTCGGTCGCGTCGCCGCGGCCCGGGGTGAAGGGCACCTCGACGGCGTGGCCCGCCGCCTCGATCGACTTCTCCAGGCCGACGTTCCCGGCCAGCACGATCACGTCGGCGATGGACGCACCCGTCTCCGCCGCGATGGGCTCGAGGACGGAGAGCACCCGGTCGAGCCGCTCGGGCTCGTTGCCTTCCCAGTCCTTCTGGGGGGCGAGGCGGATGCGTGCGCCGTTGGCGCCGCCGCGCTTGTCCGAGCCGCGGAAGGTCCGGGCGCTGTCCCAGGCCGTCGCGATCATCTCGGCCGCCGACAGGCCGCTGTCGGCGATCTTCGCCTTCACGGCGGAGACGTCGTAGCCGGTGGGGCCGGTCGGGATCGGGTCCTGCCAGATCAGGTCCTCGTCCGGAACGTCCGGGCCGAGATAGTTGGCCTTCGGGCCCATGTCCCGGTGGGTCAGCTTGAACCACGCCCGGGCGAAGGTGTCGGCGAAGTAGTCGGGATCGGCCCGGAACCGCTGGCAGATCTCGTTGTAGATGGGATCCACCTTCATCGCCATGTCGGCGTCGGTCATGATCGGGTTGTGGCGGACCGACGGGTCGGACGCGTCGACCGGCTTCTCCTCCTCGGGCATGTCGACCGGCTCCCACTGCCAGGCGCCGGCGGGGGACTTCGCGAGCTCCCACTCGTAGCCGAAGAGGTAGTCGAAGTAGCCCATGTCCCACTGGGTCGGGTTCTTCGTCCAGGC
>JASJCN010000327.1 GCA_030065975.1 Myxococcota bacterium | reverse complement strand
CCGGCTCGGCATCTGCGCCGTGGTGGCCGCCGCCGAGATCGCCGCGGCCGCGACGATCTGTGCGGCCACGAGCTTCCTGCCCGGCATCGGCTCGATCGCCTGTGCCGTCGCCAACGGCGCCGCCGCGGCGGCCACGAGCGCCTGCGTGAGCACCCTCGCGTTCGGCAACCTCGCGAGCCCGATGGCGAGCGCAGCCGCACACGCTCACCGGAACGGCGTCCCCGTCGTGGTGTCGGCCGGCAACGCGCTCAACCCCGAGAAGCTCCCGCCGGTGATTCGCGATCTCGTGAACCTGAGCAACCGCAGCAGCGACGCCTGGGGTGTCGTGCCCGCGATCTTCCCGACCACGATCTCGGTCGGAGCCGTGGGAAGCAACCTCGAGAACGAGCACTTCTTCGGCAGCAGCGTAGATGTATGGGCGCCCATCCGGTCGACCTACTTCGCGCCCACGAACGTCGACGACCCGAGCTCGCCGCTCGTGCAGGACGACATCGGCGGCACCAGCGGGGCGGCGCCCTACGTGGCCGGCGTGATCGCCAGCATGCAGGCGGCGAACCGGGATCTCGATCCGCAGAACCCGCTGCTGAGCGACGCCCAGAAGCGCACCATCGTGGAGCGCATCCGGAGCCTGCTGCGCAGCAACGCGTTCACCAACGGCCAGCTGGTGGCCCTCGGCTACCCCGACGAGCCCACCGAGCGCCCGCGCCTGGTGAACCCGCTGGGCAGCGTGCAGGCCGCCGCCGGCGCGGCGATCCTGGGCCTCCCGGCCCTGGGCTTCGACGCGACCCTCGGCTTCGGCGAGCTGAGCGAGCCCGACGACACGCCGGCCCAGGCCCGCGTGCTGTTCCCGGGCGTCACCCGCACGGGCACGGTGCTCACGCTGGATCGCACGGGGGCCACGAGCCCGCCGCAGGATCAGGACTGGTACACGTTCAGCATGCCCGACGGCCGGCCCCACGAGGCGTTCGTCTCGCTCATCACGCCGGCGAGCGTCGACACGGATCCGGTCTTTCCCCAGGGCGGCGGCCTGACCCGCTTCTCCTCCAGCACCTATCGCGTGGTGGCGGATGCGAGCGCCCAGGTCGACTTCGCGGTCACCTCGAACCCCGGTCTCGACAACGTGTACAAGGTGACCCTGCAGGGCGTGCCCCGGCCGGCCCTCCCGGACCTCCGGGTGATCAGGCCGGTGGGCTCGTCGGTGCAGGTGTGCGCGAACGAGCCGATCACCTTCGAGGCCACGGCCTCGTTCCCGGGCTTCCCGGGCGTGGTGGTCGGGAGCCGGGACGTGCGGTGGTTCTTCGACGGGAGCGGTGCCGACCCGCACTTCTCCGCGGTCGCCCGTTTCGCCCCGGGCAGCCACACCGCCTTCGTCGAGGCCTACGGCGACGGCCGCACGCGCCAGACGATCAGCATCCAGGCACGGCTCTGCACGAGCGGCGTGCCGACCGGCGAGATCATCACGCCGGCCGGCAGCTCGGCGAGCTTCTTCTGGGACGGCTTCGACACGTCCCGCGGGCAGTGGTTCTACGACCTCAGCGTACGCGGCTTCGCGAGCGACCCGGAGGACGGCCTGCTCACCGGCACGTCGCTCGAGTGGAAGACGGATCGGACGGATCTCCAGGGCGAGCTCCTGGGAACCGGCACCAACCCGACCCTGCGCCTCTACGGCGACCAGTGCTTCGGGGAGGATCACCGGATCCGCCTCGAGGCCGAGGACAGCGACTCCCAGCGCGAGACGCTGGAGGAGGTGGTGATCCGACTCTCGACGCTCTGCTAGAGCGGGCAGGAGAGCCCGGGGGCCTGAACGCCCTGCGGCGGACGGGTCGGAACCGAGAGGTCGGTTCCGGCTCCGTCCGCCGCACTCGTTTCGGGCGTACGGCTGCGCGGGCTACTGGATCTCGATCCCGATGTACGTGGCGTTGTTGCCCTCGTCGATCTCGGAGATCTGGTTGTGAGGGTCGACGATGGCGCCCAGGTAGTAGGTCTGGCCGGAGACGAGCCAGGTCGGGAGGGTGATCCGCTTGGTGGTCGTGTAGACGCCGTTGCGAACCAGGGTCGGGCTGCGCTGGGCCAGGAAGGTGTCGTAGGTGGTGATGTAGTCGTTGGTCGAGAGGACGTAGTGCACCAGCGGGGTCTGGCTGTTCAGGCCGTTGTTCTCGAAGCTGAACTGCACCTGCACCTCGTCACCCGCGTCGACGCGGAAGATCACGTCCCCGTCGGAATCCTGGTGGTTCCAGATCACCGATCCATTCGAGTTGTACAGGTCCACGAAGTCGTGGGTGCTGTACTGGCCCGACCAGCCGGTGTACTTGAAGTTCACCACTCCCACGTCCTCGCCGGAGAACCAGCCGCCATAGTGGATGATCGCGGCGTCGGCGACGTCCTCACCCACGTAGTAGGTGAGGAGGTCGGCGTTCACGTGGACGTGGGTCCAGGAGTTGCCCAGGGCGTTGTACTCGTCGTTCTCGTGCTGGAAGCCGGCGACGTGGGACAGCTCGTGGATCGCGGTCGCCTGGATGGGCCGCCGCTTGCTCGGGCTCGAGGACGTCTCCCAGGCCTGGGTGTTCGACTTGGTGTGGGTCGACGTCCATCCCGGGGAGTAGTCGGAATCGTAGAGGACGTCGCCCTCGTAGATGTAGTCGCAGTTGTCCCAGACGATGGCGCCGCCGGGATTCCCGCTCAGCCAGTACTCGCTGCTCGTCGCCCAGGCCTCGTTCTGCCCGTTCAAGACGCCGATCGAGCCGTCGTTCCCCACGTGGGTGAGGGTGAACGCGCTCGGGACGTCGTTCCAGGCGTCGATCGCTTCTTCTACGGCGGCCTCGGTCGAGCTCCCGACGGGGAAGCTGACTCCGCTGGTGCGCATCTGGACGAAGGGCGTCGGCCACGTGATGTAGCTGCCGTTGCAGGAGTAGATCTCCCAGGCGGCGGCCGGGCTGATCGGGAGGGCCGCCGCCAAGGCGACGGCCAGAGCGAGCGAGGAGAGCAAACGCTTCATGGAATTCTCCGGGTGGGCTCGCGCGGTGCGCGAGCCGCGGGTTCGGTACGAGAGAAGGGAGGAGAGAAGAGAGAGGGGGAGGTCAGACAGGCCGCTCATCGCACTAGCCCTCCTTGGGGAACGCCGGCACGACGTCCGGGGCAGCCGAGGCGAAGGGCTCCGCCTTGGGTACCGGCACGCTGAACGGCTCGTGGAAGGCGGCGCTCGGAACGAGGGGCAGGGCTTCGAGCTCCGCAGGCGTGTGGTTGCGCTCGATCAGGGCATGGAGGCGCTCGATGAAGGCGGGCGCCTCGTACTGCTCCCACCCTGCGGGCAGGATGGGCCCGGTGCTGCCCTCGTTCTCCGCGGGGCTGCGCACGGTGTCGAGCTGGAAGGGGCCGACCTGATTGCGCATCACGCTCGGGAGGTCGTCGCGCTGCGGGCCCGGCACGAAGCGCGGCCCGACACGGCCGATCTCGCGCCCGGATTCGTCGTGCACCTTGCCGTCGATCAGGCGAAAGCGTCCGCCCTCGCAATCGACCAGCGGGCAGGCCCACTGCAGGTGTCGGGTCACGAAGAGGACGTCCCGATCGCCCACGTCGAAGAGCGTGTGGCTTCCGAGCCGGGCCATGCGCTCGCCGCCGTCCCAGCCGCCCGCGAAGCGCAGCGTGAGGGTCGGCCCTGGGTCCTTCCCCTTCAGCACCTCGTCCACCTGGAACTGGACGAAGGTGTGCGGGAAGACCATCGGCGGCTCGGAGTTGCGGTAGCCGACGTTCAGGACGGTGCCGCGGAACACGAGGTCGGCGCGGCGGGTGAGATCGACGAGATCGGCATCACCCGTCTGCTTCTCGGGGATGCAGGCGATGGCGACGAGGGCGATCAGCGCGAGGCCGGGAATCTGGGAGATGCGGAACATGAGGAGCTCCTTGGTCGCGACACGGACGTCGCGGTGGGATGGGAAGAGGCGGCCCGCGGAGAGACCGGTCACGGGCCTCTCCGCGGGCGTCCTGGCGGGGTGACGCGCTACTGCACCTCGATGCCGATGTAGCTGGCGTTGTTGCCCTCGTCGGTCTCGGCGATGAGGTCATCCGGGTCCACGATCGCGCCCAGGTAGTACACGGTCCCGGAGCTGAGCCAGCTCGGGAGCGTCACGAGCTTGGTGGTGGTGTACACGCCGTTGCGGTTGAGGGTCGGGTTGCGCTGCGCGAGGTACGTGTCGTATGTGGTGATGTAGTCGTTGGTCGAGACGACGTACTCCACCCGCGGCGTCTGGCTGTTCAGGCCGTTGTTCTCGAGGGTGAACTCCACCTGCACCTGATCGCCCGCGTTCACGCGGTAGATCTGGTCGCCGATGCTGTTCTCGTAGCTGGAGAGGGTGGCCCCGCTCGAGCTGTACACCTCGACGAAGCCGTGGGTGCTGTAGCCGCTGCTGCTCCCCGTCTGCTTGAAGTTCACGACGGCGACGTCCTCGCCGGCCAGGGGGCCGTAGTTGTCGATGGCGCCGTCGGCGGCGTCCTCGCCCACGTAGTAGGTGAGCGTGTCGTCGTTCACGTGCACGTGGGTCCAGGCGTTTCCGAGGATGTTGTACTCGTCGTCCTCGTGCTGGAAGGCGGCCACGTGGGCCAGCTCGTGGACGCCGGTCGCCTGGATGGGTCGCGGCTTGTCGTCGTTGGCGGCGGTGTCCCACGCCTGGGTGCTCGACTTGTTGTGGGTCGTCGTCCAGCCGCGGGAGAATGAGGCGTGGTAGAGGATGTCGGCCTCGAGCATGTCGTCGCAGTTGGTGCGGACGACGGTGGTGGCCGGATTTCCGTTGAGCCAGAACTGGCTGTTCGTGGCCCACACCTCGTTCTGGTCGTTGCTGGTGCCGATGAGGGGGTCGTTGGCGACGTGGACCATGGTGAGGAGACTCGGGACGGCATTCCAGGCGTCGATGGCCTCCTCGATCGCCGCTTCCTCGGGGCTTCCGAAGGGAAAGCTGACGGAGCTGGTACGGACGTTCTGGAACGGCCAGGGCCAGATCTTGTTGCTGCCGCCGCAGGAGCGGATCTCCCAGGCGCCTGCGGACGCGGCCACGAGCTGGACGGCGAAGGCCAGAAGCAGGCCGAGGGTCGGGACGAAACGAGTCATGGTGATCTCCGAGTGGATGAAGAGGAAAGGGCGGCCGGGAGCGGACGGGCGAGGCATCAGCTCTCCTCCGAGGGGTCGGGCGTGAAGCCCGGGTCGACCGACTCGAAGGGCACGGCCTTCGGGAGCGGTACCTGGAAGGGCTGGTTGTGCGCGGCGCTCGCCACCAGCGGCAGCGCCTCGAGCTCGGCCGGCGAGTGGTTGCGCTCGATCAGGTTGGTGAGCCGGTTCACGAACGACTGGGTGGTGAACTGCTCCCATCCGGCCGGGTAGATGGGGCCCGTGCTGGACTCGTTCTCGGCGGGACTCCGCACCACGCCCAGCTCGAAGGGGCCGACCTGGTCGGTCATCACGCCGGGGAGGTCGTCGCGCCGCTTCCCGGGGACGAAGCGCGGGCCCACGCGGCCGAGCTCGCGGCCCGACTCGGCGTGCACCTTGCCATTGATCAGGCGGAAGCGGCCGCCCTCGCACTCGACGAGCGGGCACGCCTGGCCCAGGTGGTTGGTCACGAAGAGGACGTCCTGGTCGCCCACGTCGAAGAGCGTGTGGTCGGCGAGGAACGCCATCTCGCTCCCGCCGTCCCAGCCGCCCGAGAAGCGCAGCGTGAGCGTCGGGCCGGGGTCCTTGCCCTTCAGCACCTCGTCCACCTGGAACTGGACGAAGGTGTGCGGGAAGACCATCGGCGGCTCGGAGTTG
>JASJCN010000033.1 GCA_030065975.1 Myxococcota bacterium | reverse complement strand
TCGGGGACAACCGCCGCATGGCGCTACAGATGCGCAATCTCGATCGCAAGCCGCCCGAGGAGGTCGACGCCATCCGTCGCCGGGCGAAGACGCTGATCCGCCGCACCTTCGAGGGTCGCGCGCCGTGAAGCCGCTCAAGGTCGCCGTCAGCGGCGGGACGGGGTTCATCGGCGAGGCCCTGCTCGAGGCGCTCGACGAACGCTTCGAGACGATCGGCCTGACCCGCCGGTCCGTGCAGGAGTCGCGGCCCGGGGTCGAGTGGCGGCGCTGCGATCTCTTCTCGCTCCAGGAGACGGAGCGGGCGCTCGAGGGCGCCGACGTCGCCGTCTACCTGGTGCACTCGATGCTGCCCACGACGCGTCTCACCCAGGGCCGCTTCCAGGATCTCGATCTCCTGCTCGCGGACAACTTCGGTCGCGCGGCCGCCAAGGCCGGCGTTCGGCGGATCGTCTACCTGGGCGGGCTCATCCCTCAAGGCGAGTCGCAGCTCTCCGCGCACCTCGCGAGTCGGCTCGAGGTCGAGGATGCCCTGGGCGCCCATGGCGTCCCGGTGACCACGCTGCGGGCTGGCCTGATCGTGGGGGCCGGAGGCTCCTCCCTGCGCATCCTGGTGCGCCTGGTCTCCCGGCTGCCCGTCATGATCTCCCCGCGCTGGACGGCGATGGACTGCCAGCCGATCGCCGTCGAGGACGTCGTCACCCTGCTCGAGGCGTGCATCGCGGACGAGGAGACGGCCGGCGAGACCTTCGACATCGGCGGGCCCGACGTCCTCTCCTATCGCGAGATGATGCTCGAGGCGGGGCGCGCCATGGGAAAGCGGCGCTTCATCATTCCGGTTCCCCTCTTCACGCCCTCGCTCTCGCGGCTCTGGGTGACGCTCGTGACCCGCACGCCGCGCGCCCTGGTGGCGCCCCTGATCCAGTCCCTGCGCCATCCGATGGTCGCGCGCGATCTCCGGCTGCAGGAGCGGATCGGCCTTCCGGGCAAGCCGTTCCGGGAGGCGCTCGACCAGGCGGTGCGCGAGGAGGGGCTCCTGCGCGAGCCCACGGCGCGCGCCGTGCATCGCCTGCCGCGTCCGGAAGGGCGCGACGCGCCGTGGATCGCCGCGGAGTACGCGCGCTGGCTGCCCCGCTTCATGCGCCCCTTCATCACCGTCCGCGAGGAGGAGGGAGAGCTGCGCTTCTACGTGCGGGGGATCCGGCGCGCCCTGCTCGAGCTGACCTACCGGCCGGCGCGGAGCAGCGCCTCGCGCACGCTGTACGAGATCACGGGCGGCCTCCTGCTCCGCCGGAAGGCCGAGCACGGCATGCCGCGGCTCGAGTTCCGGCTGACGGCGGATGGCAAGGGCGCCCTCGCAGCCGTGCAGGACTACCAGCCGCGACTTCCCTGGTGGCTCTACGCGACCACCCAGTCCGTAGTGCACGACCTCGTCATGCGCGGCTTCGCCCGGCACCTGCGCCGGGCCCCCGGCGAGCCGGCGGCTGCGGCGTCGCCGGCCGCTCGAGCCTGAGCAGCCAGGAGAGCGCGCGGCCGAGGGGGACGCGCACCCGTGCGAAGAGCGGGTAGGCCACGCGATCGAGCAGGCCGCGCAGCAGGGGCCACTCGGTAAAGCGGATCACGCCCCGGCGGCCCACGCGTCGCCAGGCCACGCGGCTCCCATCGAGGCCCAGCCAGAGTCGCCCGTCGCTCGTCCGCGCGTGCAGGCGCTGCCGTACGGCGACGGGGTCGAGGCCGTGCTCCGTTGCGTCGAAGTCGGGCGCCGAGATGTCGACGAAGCGGAGCGCGCCCTCGCGGTCGGCCTCGCGGAGCGACGCCGACTCGACCCGGCAGAAGGGGCATTCCTCGTCGACGAAGAGCGTGACTTCCGGCTCCATGCCCGTGGGTAGCCCATCCGGGCTCCCGGGCTAGACAAGTGGCATGCCCGAGGGCCCCGAGATCCGCCGCGCCGCCGATCGCGTCGCAAGAGCCGTCGTCGGCAAGGAGGCGCAGGTGCGCTTCACCCAGCCGGCGCTGCGTCGCTTCGGGCCGCTGCTCTCGGGCGAGGAGGTCGTCGGCGTCGAGCCCTGGGGCAAGGCCCTGCTCACGCGCTTCGGGAACGGGCTCGTCGTCTACAGCCACAACCAGCTCTACGGCCGCTGGTACGTCGTGCGGGCGGGAGAGACGCCGCGCACGGGCCGCACCCTGCGCCTGGTCATCGAGAACGACGACCACAGAGCCCTCCTCTACAGCGCCTCGGAGATCGACGTGCTCGAGGCGGACGACCTGCGCGCCCACCCCTTCCTCGCGACGCTGGGTCCGGACGTGCTCGATGCCGGGCTGCGCGCCGAGGCCGTGACCGAGCGTCTCGGCGAGCCTCGCTTTCGCGGCCGGCAGCTCGGTGCGGTGCTGCTCGATCAGCGCTTCCTGGCCGGCATCGGCAACTACCTGCGCGCGGAGATGCTCCACGTGGCGGGGATCCACCCGGCGCGCCGCGCCGCCGACTGCCGCCCCGAGGAGCTGCGCGCGCTTGGCGCCGCCATCGTCGAGATCGCGCGCCGGGCCTACGAGAAGGCCGGCATCACGAACGAGCCGTCGCGCGCGAAGGAGCTGAAGCAGCGAGGCATCCCCCGCCGGCGCTACCGCCACTTCGTGTTCGACAGGAAGGGCGAGGGCTGCTGGGAGTGCGGCGAGACCGTCGCCCGGGGCGACGTCGGTGGCCGGCGGACCTACTGGTGCCCGGGCTGTCAGCCGGAGGCGGGGGCATGACCGCGGATGTGAACGAGACCCGCATCTGCACCGTGTGCGGCCGCCGCTTCGGTTGGCAGAAGCGTTGGGCTCGGAACTGGAGCGAGGTGCGCGTCTGCTCCGAGCGATGCCGCCGGTCGCGCCCGCGTCGCTCGGACCGGGCGCTCGAGGGCAAGATCCTGGAGCTCCTCGAAGCCCGAGCGGCCACCTCGTCCATCTGCCCTTCCGAAGCCGCCCGTGCGGTGGCCGGCGACGAGTGGCGGGATTGGATGGAGCGGACGCGCAGCGCGGCGCGTCGGCTCGCGGCCGCGGGGCGGATCCAGATCACCCAGCGCGGACAGCCCGTGGACCCGGCCACGGCACGGGGCCCGATCCGCCTGCGCCTCGCTCGCTCTTGATCAGACCAGGCGCAGGGCTTCGTCGGGCGCGCGTCGCACGAAGCCCTGGAGCACCTCGCGCGCGGCGTCGTGGAGCGGTCCCGGTCGGAGCCAGCCCGGCGCATCGGCCAGGGGGACCCACTGCTCCACGTCGTAGTCCTCGCCGGGTGTCTCCGGCTCGAGCCACGCGACGAAGACGTTCGCCGCTTCCGGGGAGAGCCGCATGGTGAGGCCGCCGACGGCGTAGATCCGCTCGATGGGCAGGCCCCCGAGCAGGCGGATCACCGCGTCGAGCTCGGTCTCCTCGGGTTCGCGCCCGCCGATCAGCGGTGCGCAATTGCCTCGGCCCCGACCGCGCAGCAGGCACTGCGTCCGGGGCAGGGTGCTCCGAAGCACGAAGACCACCACGCGAGACGGAGCAATCCCCCGGGAGGGGAGCGTCTGAGGGGACAGGCTTTCCACCCCCGGTGCTTAGCCGCGCAGACCCGGGGTGCCACGGAGAGTCCGGGCCATCGGCTCCGCTCAGCCCGGGCGGAGGCTCCGCGGCAGGCGGATGGGCACCACGCGCTGCTCGGGGGTGCAGCCCGGGTCCCTGGCGCCCCGCTCTTGCAGTCGTTCGGCGCCCGCTCGGTTGCCTTCGCGCTGGGCCACGCAGAGCGGGGTGGCCCCGGCCGCGTCGACGGCCTCGAGGGGAGCGCCGGCATCGACCAGCAGGTCGATGCTCGTGGCCACCTCGAAGCGGGTCGAAGCGGCGTGGTGCAGGGCCGTGCGTCCCTCGTCGTCCCCCAGGGCGAGGTCGGCGCCTGCCGCGATCAGGGCCGCGATCAGGGCGTGATGGCTGTTGCGCGTGGCTCGCATCAGCGCCGTGTCGCCCTCGACCCCCCGGGCGTCGGGATCCGCACCGAGCTCGAGGAGCAGGGCGGTGACGTGCTTCTGCTTCGGAATCATCGTCTGGAGCGACACCACGATCGGCCCGTCGCGGTAGCGGGAGTCGGGGTCGGCGCCCGCTGCCACCAGCCGCCGGACGTTCTCGTCGTGGGCCGACCGGACCGCCTGGATCAGCGGCGTGCGCCCCTTGTCGTCGCGGGCCCGCGGGTCGGCGCCGTGGGTCAGGAGCAGGGTCGTCACGGCGTCGGCCGAGCGGGAGCCGGCGGTCTGGATCAGGTAGGGCCGGGAGCGGGCGTCCGCTCCCCCCTCGAGCAGGATCCGCACCGCCCGCTCGTCCCGGCGCTCGACGGCGAGGGCCAGCCCGGGGGTGGCGTCGGCTCCCGCCTCGATCAGGAGCTCTGCCCAGTCGTGCTCCTTGTTGCGGATGGCCTGGGTGAGGACGCCCGTGAGCCTCTCGCTCGCGGCCCGGTTCGGGGGCCCGAGCGCGAGCATCCGGCGCAGGGCTTCGCGCTGCCGATAGCCGGCCGCCATGCCGAACGCGTCGCACAGGTTCGGGTCCGCCTCGGCGCGCAGCAGCGCTTCGACGAGCCGGAGCCGGGCCGGAGCCAGGGCCCCCGGCCCGCCCGTCGAGAGCACCCGGCAGAGCGGGCGCGATCCGTTCGGGTCCTCGAGGTCGGGGTCGGCGCCGTACTCGAGGAGGAGGTGGGCGATCTCGTACTCGCCGTTCCGGATGGCCGCGTGGAGCGGCGCGACGCCCGACGCGGTGCGCTGGTCGGGGTCGGCGCCCGCGGCGAGCAGCGCCCGCGTCAAGGCGAGGTCGGAGGCCGCGGCTCGCGAGAGCGGCGTTCCGCCTCGGGGCAGCCGTCGGTCGGGGTCGGCCCCCTCGGCGACCAGCTCGGCCGCGCGGCGATCGAGCGTCTCGGGATCGGTGGAGCGACTCGAGAGCTCGCCGAGCGCGTGATCGGCCGGGCGGTGGCGCTCGACGTAGCGCTCCTCGAGCCGCTCCGGGATCTCCGCCGCCAGGGCCCAGTACACGAGGTGGACGCCGGCGAACGCGAGCAGGTAGGCGCCCATGCCGAGTGCCAGGGAGCGACGGCCCTCGGCCCAGGCGCGCCAGATCGCGAGCGGGCCGAGCAATCCGTGGGCCACGCACATGGCGAACCACGGGAAGAGGATCACCATGGCCTCCATGCCGCTCTGGGGCCCGAAGCGCCAGGTGAGCAGGACCGGCACGCCGCTCAGCACGGTGAGCGTGGCGAGGATGGCAGCCGGGCTGCGCGGATCGGGCTCGGGGCGAGGCATGTGGGCTCATCGTCGTCCCGGATCCGGATGCTGAGCAAACTGGTTGGACCACCCGTCCAGGTGGGGTACGATTCGCCCATGCGGATCCAGGCCCTGCGACGCGAGGCGCTCCCCGACGCCCTGGTGGACCGGGTGCGCGGCCAGATCCTCTCCGGCGAGCTGCAGCCGGGAGCCCCGCTGCCCTCCGAGCGGGAGCTCGCGATGGCCTACGGGATCAATCGGACCACCGTGCGCGAGGCCATGCGCGAGCTCGAGCGCGTCGGCCTGATCTCCCGGCGACAGGGGCAGCGTTGCCGCGTGCTCGACTACCGCGAGAACGGGAGCATCGATCTCGTCCAGCCGCTGATGCGGCTGCGCGGTGCCGAGGCGACCCGGGTCGGGACGGCCCGATCCCTGGCCGACGCCATCCGCGTCGCCTACCGCGCGGTGGTCGACCTCGCGATCGAACGCGCCAGCGACGCGCAGATCGAAGCGCTGGACCCGTGGGTCGACCGGGTCGCCGAGGCGATCGCCGCGCGCGACGCGGAGGCGATGATGCAGGCCGAGCAGGCCTTCCACCGGGAGCTCTTCCGCTGCATGGACTCGATCGTGTTCGAGCTGCTTCTCAACTCGGTCTACGGCGCCATGGACGGCAGCGAAGGTCTCGTCGACACCTACGCGCGCAGCAGCGCCGCGGGCTACATCGCGACCCAGCGTCCGCGCGAGGAGCTCGAGCATCATCGCCTGGTGGTCGCTCTGCGGGCGCGCGATCGGGACACGGCGCTCGAGCTCGTCGAGCGGCTGTGTGACCACATCCACGACCTCGTCACCCGGAGCGTCCGGAGAGGACGCCCGGACTCCGCAGGAGGCCCCCGATGACCTACGCCGACGGTCGACGCATCCACGACTTCGACAGCCACATCATGGAGCCCCTCGACTGGCTCGAGAGCTACGCCGATCCGGACGTGCGCGCCCTGCTGCGCCCGGTCAACGACGGCAACGCCGAGCGGGTGGCCTTCATCGACGGCGCGGTCGAGGCCCAGGCCGCTCGCGTCGGGGACGCGGCCGCCAACGAAGCCCTCGAGTCCGAGCTGATGCACATGAAGAACAAGGGCTACCTGGCCCTCGGCGCCTTCGATCCCGACGAGCGCATCCGCGCCATGGACCTCCTCGGCTTCGAGCAACAGCTCCTCTTCCCGACGGTCTCGTTCCCCCAGTTCGCGTACGAGAAGGATCCCGTGGTTCGCATCGGAGGCGCGCGCGCGATGAACCGGGGCCTCGCGGACTACGGTCGCGTGGACGCGCGCCTCTGGCCGGTGGGCTACGTGCCCCTCGGCGTCGGCGTCGAGGCGGCCGCTCCCGTGCTCGAGGAGGCGCTGAAGGACGGCTGTCGGGTGATCGCCATCGACATGGTCCCCGACCCGGACGGGCTGTCCTTCACCCACGCCGACTACGATCCGATCTGGGCGCGGCTGCAGGAGGCCGGCACGCCCATCGCCATCCACGTCGGCGTGCACGGGCCGTGGGGCAAGGGGCTTCCGGCCGGCTTCCACAACAACGGTCGGCCCCACCTCCCGCAGCTCGACGACGCGCCGCGCGAGGCGCTTCCCTTCATGTCGATCTCCCATCCCGCGGAGCTCTTCCTCGCGGCGCTCGTCTTCGACGGCGTGCTCGAGCGCTTCCCCGGCCTGCGCGTCGCCGTGGCCGAGCTCGGCGCCACCTGGGTGCCCGCCTTCCTGCGCATGCTCGACCACAGCCAACGCGCCTTCCGCCGCATCCAGCCCCAGCTCTCGGAGCTCAGCCTGAAGCCTTCGGAGTACATCCGCCGCCAGGTGAAGTTCAGCCCCTTCGCCGGCGAGCCGGTGGGCTGGATGATCGAGGAGGCGGGCGACGAGCTGTTCGCCTTCGCCTCGGACTATCCCCACCACGAGGGAACGGACGATCCGATCCGCCGCTTCGACCAGACCCTGGAAGGGACGCCGGCCGAGTCGATCGAGCGCTTCTACCGCACCAACTTCGAGGAGCTTTTCGGTCTCTGAGCCGGCGCCCCCGGTCGAGGTCGATACCCTCTGCGCCCCATGGGGCTCGAGATCGACCGGGAGGAGTTCGCCGACGCGGACTACGCGCGCTTCGAGGGACGCCTCGCGACGTCGATTCGCGTGGTGCGCGGGCTGCTCGCGCGCCCGGGCTTCGGGGCGGGGCCGATGACCCTGGGCGCAGAGCTCGAGGCGTCGCTGGTCGACACCGCCCTGCGGCCGGCACCGCTGAACCACGCGGTGCTCGCCGAGAGCGTCGACCCGCGCCTCACCTTCGAGCTCGACCGCTTCAACCTCGAGTCGAACCTGCGCTACGACGCGCTCGCGGGACGCCCCTTCGCCTTCCTCGCGTCCGAGATGGACGACGCGCTGCTCGAGATGCGTCGGGCCGCCGAGCTCCACGACGTGGACGTGGCGCTGATCGGCATCCTGCCGACCCTCACGGAGGCCGACCTCCAGGCCGACGCCATGACCGACTCGATGCGCTACCGCGCGTTGTCGGCGAGCCTGAAGAGGCTGCGCCGCGAGCCCTTCCGTCTCGACATCCATGGCGAGGACGACCTGCAGCTCGCCTGCCACGACGTGACCTACGAAGGCGCCGCGACCTCGCTGCAGCTCCACCTGCGGGTCGATCCCGCGGACTTCGCATCGCTCTACAACGCGATCCAGCTGACGACGCCTGCGGTGCTCGCGCTCTCGGCGAACTCGCCGACCTTCCTCGGCCGGCGCCTCTGGGACGAGACCCGTGTGGCGCTCTTCAAGCAGGCCGTCGATCCGAGGCCCCGCGACCGTCGGAACGAGGCCGAGGCGCGGGTGTCGTTCGGGAAGGGCTGGGTCGAGGGTCCCCTCGAGCTGTTCGAGGAGAGCGTCGACCACCACCCGCCGCTCCTGCCGATCCTCGACGCCGAGGATCCCGAAGCGGCGGGCGCCTCCGGCGTTCCCGCCTTGCGGGAGCTTCGCCTGCACCAGGGAAGCGTCTGGCGCTGGAATCGCGCGATCTACGATCCCGGCGACGGCGGCCACCTGCGCGTCGAGATGCGCGCGCTGCCGTCGGGGCCCACGGTGGCCGACATGGTGGCGAGCGCGGCCTTCCACGTGGGGCTGGCCCTCGACGTGGCCCGCGAGCTCGGCGGGAGCGCTCCCGACGCGCCGTTCGAGGAGATCCACCACGACTTCTATCGCGCCGCACGGGAGGGCCCGGACACCCGTTTGCGCTTCGGCGAAGCGTCGCTCCCCGTGCGGGAGCTGGGCGAGACGCTGCTCGCGCGGGCGCAGGCCGGGCTCGATGCGGCCGGCGTCGAGCGCGTCGACTCGCAGCCGCCGCTCTCGCGCATCGAGCGCCGCCTGCGACGCTCGCGCACCGGTGCGCGCTGGCAGCGCGAGGCGCTGGGTCGCGCCGAGGAGACGCAGCCGCGGGGCGAGGCGCTCGTGGCGATGTTCCGTCGCTACCAGGCGCTCTGCGCCGAGGGCGCCGGAGTCGACGAGTGGCCGGACCCGGACGCATGAGCCGGCTCCGCCTCCTCGATCGTCCGGAACCGGCGCAGGTTCCCGAGGATCCCGTGCGCTTCCTCGAGTGGCTCGGCGACGCCGCGGCGGTGCGCGTTTCGGGACGGGACTCGTCGCGGCTCCGCATCGTCGTGACCCTCTTGCACGGCAACGAGCCCTCGGGCTTCCGGGCCGTCCACGCCTGGCTGCGCGAGCCCTCCGAGCCCGCCGTCGACGCCCTGCTGATCATCGCCAACGTCGAGGCGGCGCTCACGCCGCCGGGCTTCGCGCACCGGATGCTGCCCGGGCGTCGCGACCTGAATCGCTGCTTCCTCGGGCCCTTCGACGACCCCGACGGCGCCTTGGCCCGGGAGATCCTCGACGCGATCGGCGCCCGCAAGGCCGAAGCGTTGATCGATCTGCACAACAACACCGGACACAACCCGTCCTACGGCGTCGGGATCGAGCCCAGCCCGGCGGCGCTCGCGCTCGTCTCCCTGTTCGGGCGGCGCTTCGTCTGGAGCCACCTGCAGCTCGGTGCCCTGATGGAGGCACTTCCCGATCTGTGCAGCGTCACCATCGAGGTCGGCCGCAGCGGCGATCCGCGCGCCGACGCCGTGGCCCTGACCGGCCTGCACCGCTTCCTCGGCCGTGAAGAGCTCTTCGAGGAAGGGGAGGGCGAACAGGTTGCCGTTCTCTCGATGCCCATGCGCGTCTGCCTGCGCCCCGGGCTCGACCTGCTGATCTCCGACGATCCGGATCCCGCGGTCGACCTCACGCTGCTGGCCGATCTCGATCGACACAACTTCGAGCGCATGGAGACGGGGACGCCGATCGGCTGGTGCCGCATGCCCGAGCTTCCGGTGGAGCTGATCGACGAAGCCGGTCACGATCGAGCGTCCGAGTACTTCGAGCTCGACGGGCCGGAGCTCCGCACGCGCAAGCCCCTGGTGCCGATCATGATCACCACGGACCCGAAGGCGGCGATGAGCGACTGCCTCTTCTACGTCGTCCAGGAGGCCGCGCTGGAGCGGAGCTAGCAGGCCGCGGAGATCGCCTACGGGTTTGGGAGGAGGCGGAGTGGGGTCAGGTCCGTCTCCGACCAGGGGGTGATGTCGTCGCCGGACCTGACCCCACTCCGCTCACCCAGCTCGGGAGGGGCACGCCTCAGCCGCAAGCCGGCATGCTCCGCACCCGGACCCCGTGCGGCGTGAGCACCCTGCTAGGGGGCCTGGGCCGGGGGCACCCGGAAGCGGTAGAGCCGGTAGGGGCCGGCCGCGTCGAGAACCTCGCGCTCCGGCGGGACCAGGGTCTGCTGCAGGTAGGCGGGGATCGCGCTGTCGGTGAAGTAGGCGCTGCCGTCGGGCGCGACCTCGATCGAGTCGGCCCACACCACGTCGTCCGAGGCCGTGAGCGTGCGCAGCCGGCCGTCGGGCGTGAGCTCGGCGATCCCGCCGTTCTCGACGTCGGTGAGCAGGATGCGCCCGTCGGCGGTCGTGGCGATGCCGTCGCTCTGGGGCTTGGTGCCGACGGGCTCGATGGCCGCGAGCACGGTGTCGTCGCTCGCGTCCGGGTCGAGCAGCAGCGCGCTCGGGACGCGGTAGAGCGTGTCGTGGGACATGGTGCCGTAGTAGAGCCAACGGCCGTCGGGGCTGAAGCTGATGCCGTCGATGCCGACCTGGAAGGTGAGCAGCCCGAACCCGACCTTGTGCGGCTCGCCGTCGTAGCGGCGGATGAACCAGGGCTGCGGATCGAAGGACTCGTGCCGAAGGGTGCGGATCACCTCCCGGGTCTCGATGTCGAGCACGATCAGCTGGCCCGGCGTGAAGTTGAACGCGCCGGTGTCGGCGAGGATCAGGTACCGGCCATCCGGGCTCACCCGCAGATCCTGGGCGAAGCGCGCGTCGCCGTCGGGGAGGACGTGCTCGAAGATCAGCTCGCCGCTCGCGACGTCGAAGCCGAGCAGCCGCGTGGCCGGGCGATCGAGGGTGGCCGGCTCGGTCAGGAAGAGGCGGCCGTTCCGGTCGGCGGTGATGCCGAAGGGCGCGACGAAGAGCTCCTGGGCGGCCTCGCTCGGCCAGGGCACGGGCTTTCCGTCCACGAGCTCGAAGACGTGGGGCTCGCCGAAGCGGCCCGGCGCCGCGAAGGGATGGGTGTCGAAGAAGACCCGCCCCTCCGGCGTGACGGTGACGCAGCCGGGAGGCAGGTCGACGGTGGCCGCGACCTCGACGTCGCGGACGACCGGCGGCGTGCTGACGTCCGGGTACGGCTCGCCGCCCCCGAACGCGAGCCTGAAGCCGAGCAGGGCGGCCGCCAGCAGGGCGACCCCGGCAATGAGTGCGCGAGCCATGGGCGTTCCTCCAGCCGGAGCCCGGTTCGGCGGCTCCGGCTCCTGGGTTGTACCGCCTCCCGGTCGTGCGTGAGATGGTAAGATTTCATGCACTACTGCATGAAGTCGAATCCGCGATGAGCACCAGCGACCTCTCCGGCCACGATCTGAACCTGCTGGTGGTGCTCCGCGAGCTCCTCTCGACCCGCAGCGTCTCCGCGGCGGGCCGCCGGCTCGGTCTCAGCCCTTCGGCCACGAGCCACGCACTGGCCCGGATTCGCGAGGCGTTCGGCGACCCCATGCTGGTCCGCCAGGGCAACGCCATGGTCGCGACGCCGCGGGCCGAGAGCCTGCGCCCGAGCCTCGAGCGGCTCCTCGACGAGACGCGTCGGCTGTATCGGGAGGCTCCGGCCTTCGAGCCGAGCGCGTCCGACCGGGGCTTCACCCTCGCCGCTGCCGACCTGCTCGCGCCGCTGGCTCCCGGGCTCGTGGCGGGTCTCGCACGCGAAGCGCCGGGGATCGACCTCTCCCTGGTGGGCGACGTCTGGCTGTCCGACTCCGGCGCCTTCGCGAGCGGCGGCATCGACCTCGCACTCCAGGCGGAGCCGGCGCCGACCCTCGGGCTCGCGAGCCGGCGCCTGGGCGAGGTCGACTTCGTGGTCGTGGCCCGCGACGACCATCCGTTCCTCGCTGCGCCGGATCTCGATCGCTGGTGCGCCTTTCCCCACGTCGCGATCGGAACGCCGCGTCCCGGCTCGGGCTACGTCGCCGAGGCCGTCGCCCGGGCGGGCGTCGAGCGTCGCGTGGCGCTGCGCGTTCCGACCTTCCTGCTCGCGCTGCACGTGCTCACCGAGACGAGCCTCCTGTGTACGGCGCCCGGGCCGCTGGCGCGCCCCATCGCGGCGCGGCTCGGCCTTGCGGTGCGGCCGGTGCCGCTGCCCGTCCCGGGCGTTCCGGTCGCAGCCGTCTGGCACGATCGCTTCGAGAGCGATCCCGCGCACCGCTGGTTCCGCGACTTCGTCCACCGCACCCTGTCGCCGCACTTCCAGAAGGAAGGCGCGGGAACCGGCTAGGAGCGCACGACCCGGAACTGCGGCCCGACCGGGTCGCCGAGCGCGGTTGGCGGCTCGGGGAGCTCGTCTCCCTCCCGCGGCCAGACGACGGGAAGGCTCGGGCCCTCGATCCGCTCGCCGACGCCGATCCCCTCGCGGTCGAGCGGGAACGCGTCGAAGCGGTGCTCGCGGTGCGCGCCGTCGGCGATGTAGACGATGGTGAAGGTGCGCCGGGTGCGATCGCTCCGGTTGGCCTCGGCCTGGTGCACGGTGAAGCCGTGGTGCCACACGACGCTCCCGGCGGGCGCCTCCACGAACATCGGCTCGCGGCCCTCGAGGGCCGGGTCCGCGAGGACGTCGTAGGGCTCGGTGGTGTGCATCAGGTCGACCGGCCGCAGGCGACCGGCGCGGTGGGAGCCGGGGACGTAGGCCATCGCGCCTTCGCCCCGCCGACAGCTCTCGAGGGGGATCCAGGCCGTCACCAGGGGGGCGTCTCCGATCGGCCAGAAGGGCGCGTCCTGATGGGGATCGGTGATGCGGCCCCCGGGCTCCTTGTACAGGGCCTGGTCCTGCCAAAGGCGCACGGCACGGACGCCGAGCAGCTCGGCGGCGGCTCGCGCGAGGGCCGGGTGGCAGCTGAGCGGCCGGATCTCCGGGTTCGTCTCCCACAGGCGCATGCACTGCACGAACGACTGCTCGTAGGTGCTCTTCTCGGCGAGCGTCCGGTGATCTCCGGCGGTCCGCCGGGCCACGGCGGCGTCGATCGCCGCGCCGTAGTGCGCGAGCTCGCCGGGCGTGAGCAGATCGGGCGTCACCACGAAGCCGTCGCGCTGGAAGGCCTGGATGCAATCCGCGTCGAGCCCGCCCATGGCGGCGATCCTATCGCATCGCCTTCCCATCGGATCGTGATGGAGGGATCGTGATGGTGGGATCGTGATGGAGGGATCGTGATGGTGGGATCGCGGGGGCGTGGGATCGCGGTAGCCTTCGAGCTCGATGCCGAAGCGCCCCCGACGGTTCGAGAAGGTCTGGCTCGAGGTGGCGCTGAACGGCGCGGCCGGCCCCCGGCTTCAGCCGCGCATCCCCACCACACCCGAGGCGATCGTCGCCGAAGGCATCGCGTGTGCGCGGGCCGGCGCCGCCATCGTCCACCTCCACGCGTACGACGCCGGCGGGAGCCCTTGCGAGGACGCCGAGCTCTACGCTCGGATGATCGGCGACATCCGCGACGCCACCGGCGCGATCGTGTACCCGACCCTCGCCCTGCGCGGCGACGCCGAGGCGCGCCACGCTCCCATCCGGAGCCTCGGCGAGCGCGGCCTGCTCGAGTGGGGCGTGGTCGATCCGGGCAGCGTCAACGTGACGCACCGGATGCAGGTGGCGATGGGCGACGACGGGCTCCTCTACGCCAATCCCGACGACCACGTCCGGATGGGGCTCGAGCTCGCGCGGGAGCACGGCTGGCGGCCGTCGTTCGCCATCTACGAGCCCGGCTTCGTGCGCGCGGGCGCGGCCTGGGCCGGGCGCGTCCCGGAGCTCCGGACGCCGGTGTACCGGCTGATGCTGACCGACGACTTCTGCTTCGGCCTCCCGCCCGAGTGCTTCGCCCTCGACGCCTATACGGAGCTGCTGTCGCGCCACGCGCCGGACGCGCCCTTCATGCTCTCGGGCTTCGGCGGCGATCTCTCGCCCCTTGCCGAGCCGGCCCTGGCCCGCGGAGCGCACTGGCGCGTGGGCCTCGAGGACGCGCGGCTCGGCTGCGAGCAGTCGAACCTCGAGCTGGTGGAGGAGGCGGTGCGCCGCATCGAGGGCCTGGGCCACGAGCTCGCCGGCCCGGACGAGGTGCGCGCAGCGGGCTAGGTTGCCCGGGCGAGAGAGGAGCACATGCCCGAGCTATCGCGATTCGACGGCGGCGCCCCCATCGACTGGGACGCGGTGTGGCGCGCCTTCGAAGCGGACGGCGGCCTGATCGTCGAGCGCTTCATCGCGCCTCCGCTCCTGGCCCGCTTGCAGGCCGACTTCGCGCCGCTGATCAGCGCGCATCCGCCGGGCAGCACCACCGAGGGGCTGTGGACCACGTTCCACGGCGATCGGACCAAGCGCATCACCGGGCTCCCGAACCACTCCGACGCCTGGGTCGAGCTGCTCTGCGACCCCCGCTACCAGGAGATGGGCGACCGCTATCTGGGAGCGGGCGACTACTGGCTGAACACCGGCCAGCTGATCTGCATCGGGCCGGGTGAGTCGCCGCAGATGCTCCACCGCGACGAGCTCAACTGGCCCCACGCCACCCGCGAGGAGGAGATCACCGTGACGGCGATCTTCGCGCTCACGGACTTCACCGAGGAGAACGGCGCGACCGTGATCGCCCCGGGGTCGAACCACTGGGACGGCGTGCTGCCGCCGGTGCCCGAGGGCGCGGCCTGCCGCGCGACGATGCCGGCGGGCTCGGCGCTCCTCTACAGCGGCAAGGTGATCCACGGAGGCGGAGCGAACACGACCCGGGACCAGTGGCGCGTCGGCCTCCACGCGGGCTTCTGCCGTGGCTGGCTTCGGGCCGAGGAGAACTTCCAGCTCACCGTCTCCCTCGAGACCGCGAAGCGCCTGCCCGAGCGGGTCCAGCACCTGCTCGGCTTCCGCTCCTACCACCCGGAGTTCGGGGGGCGGCTCGGCCTCGTCGACTACGACGATGCGGCGCGGCTGCTCGGCTGAACGTGGAGCTCGGAATCTCCGTCCAGAGCGCCTACGTCACGGGCGACGTGCGCGCGGGCGCCGCGCAGATGGTCGAGCGCGCGCGGCTGGCCTTCGAGGCGGGGCTCGATGCGCTCTTCGTAGGCGATCACCACGCGACGCCCGTCCCCTACTACCAGAACAGCCCCATCCTCGGGCGCATGCTCGCGGAGTGGGGCGAGCGGACGGCGGGAGCCCTGTACCTGCTGCCGCTCTGGCACCCGCTGCTCCTGGCCGAGCAGGTCGGCACGCTCGCGAGCATCGCGCGCGGCCCCTTCGTCCTGCAGTGCGCCCTCGGGCCGGACGACGAGCAGTTCCCGGCCATGGGGGTGTCCGCCCGCCAACGCGTCACCCGCTTCGAGGAATCCCTGGGTCTCTTGCGACGCCTCTTCGCCGGCGAGGTGGTGAGCCACGACGGGGCCTGGACGCTGACCGGGGCGCGGGCGCGCCCGACGCCGCCCGAGCCCGTCTCGATCTGGATCGGAGCGACGGCTCCCCGTGCGATCGAGCGGGCGGGCCGCCTCGGCGACGGCTGGATCGCCGCACCCGCACTCACGCCCGAGTTCTGCGAGCGCCAGCTCGGCGCGTATCGCGACGCGTGCGAAGCCGCCGGGCGGCCGTCCGGCCACTGCGTCCTGCGCCGTGACGTGTACGTCGGCGCCGATGCCGAGGAGGCGAGGCGCGCCAGCGCGCCCGTGGTCGCCGGTGGCTATCGCGGCTTTCCGGAGGAGGCGCTCCTGATCGGATCGGTCGATCACGTGGTGGAGCGCCTCGGGCGCTTCGCCGAGATGGGCTACGACCAGGTGCTGGTGCGCCACGCGGTGCAGGACCACGCGCTCGTGTGCGAGAGCCTCGGCCGCCTGGCGGAGGTCCGTCGCCAGCTCGGCACCGCCTAGCATCGCGACGGAGCCGAGCCGGAAGCGGCGTCTCAGCCCTCGAGCGGCGGAAACTCCCCGAAGAAGCCGTCGATCTGGAGGATCGCACCGGACTCGTCCACGGTGGTCACGTCCATGCCGGGGAGGAGCAGGGCGCCGTCCATCCGCACCTCCCAGAGGTACCGGTAGCGAAGGTTGTGCCCGTCGACGCCCGAGACACGCACGTAGCTGGCGTTCGGACGCTCCCGGTGGGCGTCGAGGATCATGGCCTCGAGCTCGTCCACGCCCCGGGTGGTGTGGGCCGGGTCGACGAAGAGGACGTCGGGGGCGACGGACTTCTCGAGCAGGGCGCGGACGCGGGAGGGGTCGGGCTCGTTCCAGGCGCCGAGGTAGTGGAAGAAGGACTCGGGGATCTCGCTCATTGGGGACTCCGTTTCATGGGTTGGCTCGGTCAGTTACAGACAGCGTGTCGGTATCTATAGCATACCGACACGGAGTCGGTAAAGTGCCGGCATGGCGACCCAGGCCGAACGTCGGGAGCAGACCCGGGAGCAGCTGCTCCGGGCGGCGTCGCGTCTCTTCGGCCGCAACGGGATCCCCGAGACCACCACCCAGGCCGTCCTCGAGGAGGCCGGGCTGAGCCGGGGGGCGCTCTACCACCACTTCGACTCCCGAGAGGAGCTGGTCGCGGCGGTGTACGAGCGCGAGTCCGCCGCGGCGATCGAGCGCGCGCTGTCCCGGGCCTCGGGCCCCGACGGATCCCTCGAGAGCCTGCTCTCGGCCTGCCTCGCCTGGCTCGACGAAGTCGCCAAGCCCCGGGTCGCTCGCATCCTGCTCGAGGGCGGACCCTCGGAGCTCGGCTTCCTGCGCTGTCGCGAGATCGAGGCGCGCCACAGCCTGGGCCGCATGGCCGCGAGCCTGGACGCCGCGGCCCGGGCCGGCGAGATCGAGCTGGTCGAGAAGAGCCTGGTGGCGCGCATGCTGAATGCGCTGCTCACCGAAGCGGCGCTCGCCATCGCCGAGGCGCCGTCCCCGCGAGAGGCGCGGCGCGCCCGGGCCGACGCCGAGTCCGCTCTGCGCCAGCTCGTATCCGGCTTGAGACGTTAGGCGGGCTTCGGCAGGGCGAAGATCCAGCGCTGCGCCGCGAGCCGCCTGCTAGGATCCGACCGCCCCGCACCGCGCTCCACCGCGTGGCTCTGGAGAGGACCCATGGCCCCGCTTCGCTTCCGCATCGCGCTCTCGGCCACTCTCTCGATGGCGCTCCCGATGGCGCTCCCGATGCTCCTGCTGGCTTCCGCTCCGTCGATCGCGGAGGAGGCGCCCCGGGTCCAGACCGGCTCGGTCGTCGAGATCTCCTACGTGATGCGATCCGAGACGGGCGAGGTGATCGGCTCGAGCGAGGAGAGCGAGAACATGGTGTTCGAGCAGGGTGCCCGGGAGGTTCCGCCCGGGCTCGAGGCGGCACTCGAAGGCCTGGCCGTGGGGGACGAGAAGTCGGTGACCCTCTCGCCGGAAGAGGGCTTCGGCCCCGTCGACGAGTCGCTCTTCCACCGGGTCGCGCTCGAGCAGGTTCCGGAGGAGGGGCGCACCAAGGGGACGCGGCTGATGGCGCGCGACCCCCAGGGCAACCCCCACGTGATGCGGGTGCACGAGGTCGGCGAGGAGGAGATCGTCCTCGACCTCAACCATCCCCTCGCCGGTCGCACGATCCAGTTCGAGGTCGAGGTCGTCTCGATCGGCGAGAAGGCGAAGCGGGCGCTTGCACCGTCCGGCGCGGCCCCGCGCGCGCCTTCGCCCGCGTCCCCGCCCATGCCCTCGGGCAAGGCGCCCTCGGGCACGACGCCCTGAGCCGCCGAGTCGCGTCCGACTAGAAGCGCGCCTTCAGGTGGCGATAGCCATCCTTGATCTCGTCGACGAGGACGTCGGCCGCGGCGCGTACGTCGTCCAGGTCATCGCGCGCCTCCTCGGCGATCACCTTGATCTTGCCCTCGAGCTCGTGCCAGCGCTTCTCGAGCTTCTGGAACTCGTCGCGCAGCTCGGCCTTCCCGAGCTCCGCCTGAACCCGGATCTCGTCGCGGATTCCGCGCAGCGTGTCGAGGTCGGCCTGCCATTGGCTTCGTTCTTCGGACATCGGGATCCTCCTGCGTCCTGGAGTTGCATCCGACATGCCAGCCGCCGGGACACCAGAGGACCCGGGAGGCCGCTGGCTGCGGAGTCCTGCCCCATTATCACGCAGAATGGGTCACATCGGCCCTGAGGTCGGCTCCTGGGTCTTCCGCCGGGGCGCAGCCGAGGTACGCGGCTTGCTACTCCTCGAGGGACACGCGAGCGGCGATCCGGCATCGCCAGGGGGGAGAGCATGAAGAGGAGCATGAAGAGGGTCGGACGAGGCGCGTGCGGATTCCTGCTGACGGCTGCGCTCCTCGCGCCGACGGCGCTCGACGCCGAGGAGCCCGCCGAGAGCATGGCGGAGGTGTATGCGGCGATCTCGGTGCTGTTGCCGTTGAGCGTGCAGGAGCAGGGCTTCGCCCCGGCCGAGGCGCGCAGCCAGGCGACGCTGGCGTTCGCACGCCTCGAGCGGGCCAGCCAGGCGCTGCTCGATCACAGCGAGGGCCGCGATGCCGAGTTCTTCGCGCTCAGCCGCGGGCTGGCGGCGGACGCCGAGCTCGCGCGCTGGGCCTTCGAGATGGGGCGGCTCGAAGAGGCCCGCTTCCAGGTGCACCTGCTCACCAGCCACTGCGTCGACTGCCACTCGCGGCTCCCCGCGGCGGACTCGGGCCTCGCCGGCCGGCTCTTCCAGCGCGCCGAGCTCGCGGAGCTGCGTCCGACCGAGCGCGCGCGGCTGCAGACGGCGACGCGACGCTTCGACGATGCGCGGGCCAGCTGGGAGCAGGTCTTCGCCGACCCGGCGATCCCTCCCATCGAGATGGACGCGTCGGGCTGGCTCTCGGACTACCTGCGCGTCTCGCTACGTGTGAAGCGGGATCCCGCGCGTGCGGCCCGGGCGCTCGCGAAGCTGGCCGAGCGTGGCGACACCCCGCGCTACCTCGTGAGCCGCATCGCGACGTGGAGGCAGGGTCTCGCGAAGCTCGAGCCGGAGAAGCCCGGCGATCCGCGCGCCCGGGCCATCGCCCTGGCGAAAGAGGGCCGGGACCTGGCCGATCCCCCGACCTCGACGAACGGGCTCGTCCACGACCTCGCCGCCTCGTCGCTCCTGCTCGAGTGGATCGACGCCCGCGTTCGCGGTGATGGGCCCGACCCCGATCTCGAGCTCGCCGAAGCCTGGTTCCTGCTCGGTCAGATCGAGGACCGCACGGCCCACGGCAGCTGGGTGCCCCGCTCCGAGGTCTACATGGAGGCGGCGATCCGGGCCGCCCCCGACGGGCCGCGCGCGCGTGCCGCGTTCGAGCGCGTCGAGGAGACGCTGTTGATGGGCTACGGCGCCGACGGGGTGTCGATGCTTCCGCGACGCGAGCGCGAGCGTCTCGAGGAGCTTGCGGCCATGGTGCCCGCGAGCCCCTAGACCCGGGCAATGGCTCCACCGCGGCGCGGTCCGGTGGCCCTTGTGGTGCACCCGGGCCTGCGAGAGCCTCGTGGCATGACACGCTCCCAGGTCGAAGATGTCGCCTCCGCACTCGACATCCTCGTCGACGGGTTCCTCGACAACCCCGTGATGAGCTGGGTGTTCGCCGAGGAGTCCTCGCGCGCTCGCGCGCTCGACGAGTGGTTCCGCTTCTGGCTCGACTGCTACGGCGAGAGGGCTCGGGTCGAGGTCTCCCCCGGGCGCGATGGGGCCGCGATCTGGGCGCCACCGGGGACGCCCGCCCTCACCGGGCCGGAGATCGAGCGGCTCTTCGGGCTGATCCAGTCCTACGAGGGCGACCGAGCCGAGGCGAAGCTCGCCAAGCTCGCGACGGTGCAGGTGCCCGAAGGCCCCCACTGGTACCTGAACGGCATCGCGGCCCGCCGCGGCGGGCGATCGCGCGGCGTCGGCGCCGGGCTGCTCGAGCCCTTCCTCGCGCTCTCGGACTCCGAGGGGGTGCCGATCTACCTGGAGTCGTCGAACCCGCGCAACCTGAGCTTCTACCGACGCTACGGCTTCGAGGACTGCGGACCCTGCGTGCTGCTCGACGAAGCGGACGCACGGATCCAGCCGATGCTCCGCGCTCCCGGCGCTTCCGCCTCCGCGAGCTAGGCCTTCGGGAGCGACGGGACCGCCAGCACCGGGCAGTCGGCGCCGCGCACCACGCGCTCGGTGTGGCTGCCGCGAAAGACGTCGAGCACGCCGTCGCGCCCGTCGGTGGCCATCACCACCAGGTCGACGTCGTGCGACGCACCGAGGATGCACTCGACGACGTCTCCCTCGACGCTGCGGGTCGAGAACGACCAGGCCTCGTGCTCCGGCAGGTCGGGCGCGGTCGGCTCGCCGTTGACCCGCAGCAGCTCGATCGACACCGGCCGCTCGCCGAGCGCTTCGGCCGCTCGGGTGGCGCGGACGATGGCGTCGACCGGGTCCGGTGTCTCGTCGACCGGAACGAGGATGCGCTGGAGGCTGAGCGTGCCGTCGGCGAGGTCGACGAAGCCGCGCCCCTCCTTGGGGACGAAGAGCGTCATCGACTCGGTCTCGCGGGCCAGCTTCTCGGCCAGCGAGGGACGCAGCCAGCGGGCGAGGCCGTCCCGGCCTTCGGTCGCCAGGACGACGAGCTCGGGCTGCAGGCGCGCGATCTCCTCGAAGCAGGTGCGGTAGGCTTCGCCGCGCACCTGGCTCTTCGTCACGTCGACCGACAGCTCGTCCATCACGTCCGAGCGGGCGCTGCCGGTCTCGAGCAATCCCCAGCGCTCGAGGGTCTGACGCACGGGCGGGAAGCTCTTCCACTGCTCCTCGCCCTCGCCGGCGTGGAAGATCGTGAGCCGCGTCTGACGGACGAGCGCGATGGCCAGCGCATGGGCGAAGGCCCGGTCGCTGGCGTGGGTCAGGTCGGTCGGATGGAAGACGGAGGCGACGAAGGGGACGGGGAGGGATCGGATCAACGGGAGGTCCTCGGCAGACGGGTCCGCGCAGCATAGCGCCGTCCTCGGCCGGCGAGGCGGCTCGCAGGGGCCTCCTCTATCCTCCCTCCGCCCGCCCCGAGAGTCCCGCCCATGAAGCGCATCGGCGTCGTCGACGTGTTCGCATTCGTCTGGAGCTACTGGCGGCGCGATCCCGTGCGCTTCTACGGCATCGTGGTCGCCGTGCTGCTCGCGGTCGTGCTCGAGGTGCAGGTCCCCGAGTTCGCTGCAGCGCTGATGTCCAGCGTCGAGGCCATGGGGGAGGGAGGCTCCGACGCCGCGGGCGTCTGGCGCGCGCTCTGGGGCCTGGTCGCGCTCTACGTGAGCGTCACCGTCGTCCAGCAGGGCTACCTGCGGATCTGGCTGGCGTTCGCCGCGAACGTGATGCAGCAGCTGGTGCTGGACGGCTTCCGGCGCGTGCAACGCTTCAGCACGGACTGGCACGCCAACCACTTCGCGGGATCGACGGTGCGCAAGATCACCCGCGGCATGTGGGCCTACGACTCCCTCGCGGACATCGTCGTGATCGATCTGGGCCCGCCCATGCTCCTGCTCGGCGGCTTCTCCATCGCGATGTTCGTGCGCGATCCGCTGCTCGGGAGCGTCTACAGCCTCTCGATCCTCGTGTTCCTGGGGTTGAGCGTCTGGCTCTCGCTCACCTACGTCGACCCGGCGAACGTGGCGAGCAACGAGGCGGACACCGCGGTGGGGGGCGCCCTCGCGGATTCGGTCACCTGCAACCCCGTGGTCAAGGCGTTCGGCGCCGAGGAGCGCGAGGACGTGCGCCTGGGCGGCGTCACGGCGACCTGGCGGCTCTCGGCGCTGCGCGCCTGGCGACGCAGCATGGACGCGGCTGCGGTCCAGAGCCTGATGCTCTCCGGTCTGCTGGCTGCCCTGCTCGCGACCGTGCTCTGGCTCTTCCAGGCGGGCCGCGCCGGCCTGCCCGATCTCGTCTACGTGCTCACCACCTACTTCGTGATCCGTGGGCACCTGCACAGCGTCGGCTGGCAGGTGCGAAACCTGCAGCGCGCCATCAACGAGCTCGAGGATCTGGTGGAGATCGCGGCGACGCCGCCCCAGGTCGCCGACGCCGTGGCGGCTCCCGACTTCGTGCCGGGTCCCGGCCGGATCCGCTTCGAGTCGGCGCGCTTCCGCTACCACAACCAGCCCGCCGACACCTTCCGGGATCTCTCGATCGAGATCGTTCCGGGCGAGAAGGTGGCGTTGGTGGGAGAGTCGGGCGCGGGCAAGACGACCTTCGTCAAGCTCCTGCAGCGCCTCTACGATCTCGACGCGGGTCGCATCGAGATCGACGGACAGGACGCCGCCGCCGTCACCCAGGAGAGCCTGCGGGCTGCGATCGCGGTCGTCCCCCAGGAGCCGATCCTCTTCCACCGCTCCCTGGCGGAGAACATCGGCTACGGCCGGCCGGGAGCGACGCGCGACGAGATCGAGCGCGCGGCTCGTCAGGCCCACGCGGACGAGTTCATCGAGCGGCTCGCCGACGGCTACGAGACGATGGTGGGCGAGCGCGGCATCAAGCTCTCGGGAGGCGAACGCCAGCGGGTGGCCATCGCGCGGGCGATCCTGACGGACGCCCCGATCCTGATCCTCGACGAGGCGACGTCGAGCCTCGACTCGATCACCGAGCACCTGATCCAGGACGCGATCCGCAACGTGATCGAAGGCCGCACGGCGATCCTGATCGCCCACCGGCTCTCCACCGTGCGGCGGGCCGACCGGATCCTGGTGTTCCAACGTGGCGAGATCGTGGAGGAGGGCACCCACGAGGCCCTGATGCAGCGACCCGACGGGCACTACCGGCGCATGTTCGACATGCAGACGCTGGGTTTCGTGGACGATCTCGACGAACGCGAGGCGGGCTGAGGGCCGAGCCCGGGCCGCTCCGCCCGCGGTTGTGCTTTAACTGAGTGGGCACTAAGATAATCGCCCGTCCCATGACGCCCCCCAGTACCCAGGCTCCCCGCCGCGGGCGACCCTCGCGCCGCGCCGAGATCTTCTCGGCCGCGCTGCGCCTGTTTCGCGAGCGCGGCTTTCACGCCACCTCGATCAACGACATCGGCGCCGAGGCCGGCGTGGCCGGCACGGCCATCTACTCGCACTTCCGGACCAAGCAGCAGGTGCTCGAGGAGGCCATCCGCGAGGGGGCCGGGCGCATCCGCTCGGGGATGACGGCCGCGCTCTCCGACAAGGAGCGGAGCGCCGAGGCCGCGCTCGAGGATCTCGTTCGCGCCTACGTCGAGGTCGTGCTCGACAACGCCGACATGAACGCCTGCTATGTGCTCGAGGCCCGCAACCTCGACCCGGACGTGCGCGGGCCGCTCGTGCGCGGCGAGCGGGGCCTGCGCGACGTGTGGCGACGCCAGCTGATGGCGGTGCGCCCCGAGCTTTCCGCCGACCAGGCGCGCACGATGGTGCAGATGGCCATCTTTGCGGTGGTCGCGCTGTGCGTGCACCGCCATCGCATCGAGCACGAGCAGCTGGTCGAGCAGGCCACCTCCTTCGTCCTCGGGGCTCTGCGGAGCCCCGTCCCCACGACTCCACACTGAACCGAACCCACGAGAGGAATCCATGCAGAACGCAGTCATCGTCGACGCCGTCCGCACGCCGGGCGGAAAGCGAAACGGCCAGCTCAAGGACTGGCATCCGGCCGCCCTGGCCGCCCACGTGCTCAAGGCCCTCGCCGAGCGCAACCAGCTCGACCCCGCCCAGATCGACGACGTGGTCATGGGCTGCGTGATGCAGGTCGGCCCGCAGTCGCTCAACGTCGCGCGCAACGCCGTGCTCGCCGCCGGCTGGCCCGAGTCGGTTCCGGCCACCACCGTGGACCGCCAGTGCGGAAGCTCCCAGCAGGCCATGCACTTCGCGGCCCAGGGCGTGATGTCGGGCGCCTACGACGTGGCGGTCGCCGCCGGCGTCGAGGTCATGACCAAGGTCCCGATGGGCGCCTCGGTGGTCCAGGGCATGGACTTCCCCTTCCCGAAGGAGATGCAGGACCGCTACAAGGAGACGGGCCTCCCGCCCCAGGGCATCGGCGCGGACATGATCGCCGACCAGTGGGGCTTCTCCCGCGAGGATCTCGACGCCTTCGGCGCGCGCTCCCAGCAGCTGGCCGAGAAGGCCACGGCCGACGGACGCTTCCAGAACGAGATCATCCCGGTTCCCTACACCGACGAGGACGGGAAGGATCAGGTGATGAGCGCCGACGAGGGCATCCGCCACGGCACCACCGCCGAGAAGCTCGCCGGGCTGCGCCCCGCCTTCAAGGAGGACGGCAAGATCACGGCGGGCAACAGCTCGCAGATCAGCGACGGCGCCTCCGCCGTGCTGATCATGAGCGAGGAGAAGGCGAAGGAGCTCGGCATGACGCCGCGCGCGCGCTTCCACTCCTTCTCGGTCGCCGGCGCCGACCCGGTCACGATGCTGACCGGCCCGATCCCCGCGACGGAGAAGATCCTGAAGCGCAGCGGGCTCTCGATCGACGACATCGACCTCTTCGAGGTCAACGAGGCCTTCGCCTCGGTGGTGCTCGCCTGGCAGAAGGAGACGGGCGCCGACATGGACAAGGTCAACGTGAACGGGGGCGCGATCGCCCTCGGCCACCCGCTCGGCTGCTCGGGCACCAAGCTCATGTCGACGCTGCTCAACGAGCTCGAGCGCCGGGGCGGCAAGTACGGACTCCAGGTGATGTGCGAGGGCGGTGGCATGGCCAACGCGACCCTCATCGAAAGGATCTAGAGATGGAACTCGAAGGAGCATCGGTCATCGTCACGGGCGGTGCGTCGGGAATCGGGGAGGCCAGCGCGCGCCGGCTCTCCGTGCTCGGTGCCAAGCCCGTGATCTGCGACCTCAACGAAGAGAAGGGCAAGGCCGTCGCCAGCGAGCTCAAGGGCGAGTTCGTGAAGACGGACGTCTCCGACACCGATCAGGTGCAGGCGGCGGTGGATGCCGCCACGGGCCTCGGCCCGATCCGCGCGCTGGTCAACGGTGCGGGCATCGGCAACGCGAACCGGACGGTCAACCGGGAGGGCAAGCCCTTCCCCCTGGACCAGTTCGAGTTCGTGCTGCGGGTGAACCTGATCGGCACCTTCAACTGCACGCGACTCGTGGCCTCCGCCATGTCGAAGCAGGACCCGGTGGACGACGACGGCCAGCGCGGTGCGATCGTGAACATCGCGTCGGTGGCGGCGTTCGACGGGCAGATCGGCCAGGCGGCCTACTCGGCCTCCAAGGGCGGCGTCGTGGGGCTCACGCTTCCGGTGGCGCGCGATCTCTCGGCCATCGGCATCCGCGTGAACTGCATCGCGCCCGGCCTGATCGACACGCCGATCTACGGCTCGGGCGAGGCCTCGGACGCCTTCAAGGCGAACCTCGGGCGCAACGTGCTGTTCCCGAAGCGTCTCGGCCATGCGAGCGAGCTGGCCTCGATGGTCGCCGAGTGCGTGACCAACGACTACATGAACGGCGAGACGCTGCGGGTCGACGGCGGCATCCGCATGCCCCCCAAGTGAGGTGAGTCATGGCTGACGTCATCCTGACCGAGACCCACGGGCGCGTTCGCGTCATCACCCTGAACCGGCCCGAGGCCAAGAACTCGGTGAACAGCGAGCTCGGCCTGGCGCTCGTCGCCGCCATCGAGGAGCTCGACGGCGACGACGGGCTCACCGCCGGCGTGCTCACCGGTGCCGGCGGCGGCTTCAGCGCGGGCATGGACCTCAAGGCCTTCGCGAAGGAGGGCCCGCCGAAGGGCTTCAACACCTTCCTGCAGGAGGGCTCGAAGAAGCCGCTGATCGCCGCCGTCGAGGGCTTCGCGCTGGCCGGCGGCCTCGAGATCGCGCTGTCGTGCGATCTCATCGTGGCCGCCAAGGGCGTGAAGATGGGGATCCCCGAGGTCAACAAGGGGCTCTTCGCCGCGGGCGGCGGGCTCTTCCGGCTGCCCAACCGCGTGCCCTACGGCGTGGCGATGGAGATGGCCCTGACCTCGGACCCGATCCTCGCCGAAGAGGCGAAGGAGTGGGGTCTCGTGAGCCGGCTGGCCGAGCCGGGGAAGGCCGCCGAGGTGGCCCTGGCCCTGGCCGAGCGGATCGCCGAGAACGCACCGCTCGGCGTGGCGGCGAGCAAGCAGATCATCCGCGAGACCCGCGGCATGACCGAGGCCGACGCCTGGGCGATGCAGGGCCCCCTGCTGGGCAAGGTGTTCACCAGCGAGGACGCCAAGGAGGGCCCGCGCGCCTTCGCCGAGAAGCGCGCGCCCAAATGGACGGGCCGGTAGGGGATGAAGGGTCGCTAGCGACCGCCCGCCAGGGACGAAGCGCTCCTCCCGGTCGCGAGCGGCCGGGAGGAGCTTCGGTCCGCCACTGAACGCGCGTCGGGTTGCCGGCCGGCGCGGGTCAGCCAATCTCGGGGAGTCGCCCGGGAGGCCTGCCATGGGGAACCCGCGAATCCCCGCGTCCATCGCCCTGCTCTTCGCGCTCTTGCTCTCCGCGAGCTGTGCCCATCCCGGAGCGCGCGGCGAGCGCCTGCTCGCACGCAATCAGGCCGCGCTCGACGGGCTGACGCCCGGGATGTCCCGTGCCGAGGTCGTCCGTCGTTTCGAGACCCGCGTCGTCTTCGTGCGCGAGGCCGGCCGTCGAGTCCGCGTCGCGAACCCCCACCGCACGCTCTCGATCGAGATCGACCCCACGTCCCGCGCCGAGGCGCTCTTCTACTACGTCCGGACCCGGACGCCCGACGGCGTGGTGACGGACGACGAGCTCGGTGCGGTCGTCTTCGAGGAGGGCCGGCTCGTCGGGGTCGGCCGCGACTGGATCGAGCGCCGCTATGCGCCCGAAGCCGTGCGCGAGGCGGAGCGGCGCGCCATCGAGCTCGAGCTCGCACAGCGGTCGGCCCGGCGGGCGCGGAGCCTGGATCCGGTCGAAGAGTCGTTCCGCGACGCCGTGGCCCGAGGCAACTACCTCTTCCGCCTCGGCCAGTCCCTGAGCGGGATGCGCTAGCGAAGCTCCAGGGAGAGCTAGGGAACGTTGGGATCGGCCTCGAGCACGAGGTCCTGGCTCGATTCGCCGAGGCTCCGTCCGCGCTCGAGCTGCTGCCAGGCCTCGATCTCGGCCGTGCGATCGGCCAGCAGCTCGAGCAGGTCGTCGTCGGGGGCCGTCGTCGGCGTGTAGTGGAGGGTTCGCTCCACCGACGTCGGCTCACTCGTGGCCGAGCGCGCCACGACCAGGACGCGGTTGGCGCCGGGTACGAGAGCGACGAAGCCGTCGAACGATCCGTCCGCGAGCAGGCGCAGGGCCCGTGCCGGCTCGCCCGTGGTCAGGTTGCGGATCGCGAGCGCCTCGATCCGGTGCAGGGGCGCCCGGGGCAGGGTGAGCAGGATCTCTCCGGGCTCCTCCGTCGTGAGCAGCAGCCCGCCGCTGGGCTCGGTGAGGGCCTGGGCCATCTCGAGATCGGCGTCGCCACCGAGGGCGAGGGCATGCAGGCGGATCCCTTCGCGGGCCACCTCTCCCGCCGCTCGTAGCGCTTCGCCGCGCGCCTTCGACTCGGGGAACGGATAGCTCGGCTCGCCGTCGGTCAGGAGCACGATGGCCCGGTCGCGGCTCGCCGCGTCGGGCTCCGACGAGAGCGCGCTGCGCGCGAGGTCGAGCGCGGCGGCCAGGTTGGTCTGCCCGCGGCGGAGCAGCTGCTCCTGCTCCAGTGCGTCGAGGGCTGCGCGGGCCTCGGCCGGGGTCGCGAGGGGGGAGACCAGCTCTGCCGTCTCGGTGAACGCCAGGATCGCGACGCGGGTGCGATGGGAATCGAGGCCGCTCAGGAAGCGCCTCGCCGCCAGCATCTCCGCGTGGCGCACGGAGTCCTCCGGGTCGCTCGAGAAGTGTCGCGCGTCGAGTCGCAAAGCGGTCACGCCGTGATCGAGCTGGCGCCGTGCGCGGCCGCGCACTCGCCCGACCTTGCCGTCTCCGTCCACGTCCACTCCCGACGCGAGCAGCGTGCTCCCGGAGAGATCGATGGCCAGCAGCACGTCGAGGGAGCGCTGGACGCCCGTTCCGACCCTTCCCTGGATCTCGACCCAGCCCGACGCTCCCTCCACCGAGCCCGGCTCGGCGGCCGGAGAGTCGACGGCGATCCAGACGGGCTCTGCCGCCACCGGGACCGGCAGGATCAGGACGAGCCGGAGCCACCATGCGACGGCTCGGCGGCACGAGGGGGGGAGGGCGTGCACCACGATCCGATCTTCGCACCGATCCGGCGCGGCCGCTCCTCGCCCTGGGCAAGCGCAGCCGATGCGCAGAGCTTGCCTAGCCCTGCTCCCGAACTTCGCCCCGCAGCAGGCGTCGCTGCTCGAAGCGGAAGCCGAGCCCCCCGCTCATGCGCGCGAGGCCGAGCTCCGGAGGCTCGGGAGCGGCCGGCGCCCCCGGATCGACGTGGATCTCGAAGCCGAGCCCCTGCTCGGAGGCCTCGGTGACCCGGCAACGCGCGCGGGGGTTCACGACCTGGGCGAGCGCGGCCAGGGAGTCGGCGTGGGGCTCGCCGCGCCCGTCCCCCTGCCGGTCCCCCTGTCCGTCCCAGAGGGGATGGGGGATCTCGTCGTCGAAGGCGGCGCCGCCGCCGACCGAGACGTGGCAGCGCTCCGAGTCCGCGACCTCGACCCGGAGCTCGAGGACGCTGCGGGGCTGGAAGGCCGGATGCAGCTGGAGGACCTTGGCGACGGCCTCGATCCTGCGTTCTTCGATTGGATCCGCCTCGATGCCCAGGAGCCGCGAGACCCGCACGGCGCCGAGCGCCAGGAAGCCCGTCCACGCGCGGCGCACGAGGTCGCGGGCCTCGTTCTTGCCGTGGTGTCGGATCTGGCTTCGCTGGTAGGAGTGGATCAGGAGCTGGGCCTGCAGGGCGAACTCCTGGTTCAGCCGAACCAGCGCGCGATGGGAGAAGTCCTCGAGCTGGAGGTGGGGGTCGAAGGGGCCGGCGTAGTCGTCGAAGCCTCCCGGCTCGGCGCTTACGCCCGGGTCCCAGACGGCGGCGTTCGCGATGGCGGAGGCCGCCACGGCTTCCAGCTCGGGATGGGGATCGGCCGGCGTCGCCTCCTCGGCCAGGAACACCTTCCAGCGGCAGTGCGGCCAGCGATCGCGACCGTTGCCGCCCTCTCCGTCGATGCGCGGTGGGCGATGGATCGGGCGCATCACCATGCGCGGGTGCGTGGCCGCCGCCGTCGCATCGAAGGTCGGGTCCTCGATGTCGTGGCACATGATCCGCACGCCGCGCTCGCTCCCCGCCTTCTCCACGTCGAGCAGCGCCCCGCAGTGGCACAGCCAGAACTCCCCGTACTCCGGCGAGTCGAGCCGGAACTGGAAGTCCATGAACTGGTGCGGGGCCCCGATGTCGAGCTGCAGGTTCTTGAACACCGTGCCGACGTCGCGGCCCTCGAAGCCCATCAGGCGCTGCATCCGCTTCGAGTAGACCGGGCTCGCCGCCATCCACTCGTCGATCGCAGAGCGGGTGTAGCCCTCGGCGCCGTGGCCCATGGCGACCAGGGGCTGGGACACCCGGTCGAAGAGGTGCCCGATCAGCAGGGTCTCGCGGCCGAGATGGGCCAGCAGCTGGCGGGAGAGGCTGGCCAGGGTCAGATCGGGGTCGAAGGGTCCGCGGTAGTCCGGGCGCAGCACGCCGCGACGGTAGCTCCGGGGGCCGAGGGGCCGCCGAAGGCGGGTTGTGGGGGCTCCTGGTTTTTATATAATCACGGTTATGCCGAAAACGGTCGACCACGATGCCCAGCGTGAGCGCCTGGCCGACGCCGCCATCTCCGCCATCGGCGAGCACGGGCTCGATCGCGTGCGGCTGGTCGACGTCGCGAAGGCGGCCGGAGCCACGACCGGCACCCTGACCCACTACTTCGACGGCAAGGACGCCCTCCTCGAAGCGGCACTCGGCCGCGTGGCCGATCGGATCCTCGAAGGCGTGACCTGGCTCGAGGACACCGATGCCGATCTGCTCGCACTGGTCGGGATGACGCTGCCGCTGGGCGAGAGCGAGCGTCGCGACTGGCGCGTCTGGCTCTCCTACTGGGGCCGGGCCATCACGAGCCGCGAGCTCCGCGACGTGCACAACGGCTACTACGACCAGCTCCGCGAGCGGCTCTCGGCCTCGATCGCCGAGGGACAGGCTCGCGGAGCGATGTCGGCCCGCCATGCGCCGGGAGTCGTCGCCGACGCGATCATCACCGCCGTCGACGGGCTCGGCGTTCGCGGGACCCTCGATCCCGAGGATTGGCCGCCGAAGCGCCAGCAAGAGCTGCTGGAGACGATGCTCCGTCCGCTGCTCGACCCGGAGGCTCAGAAGGACGCCCCCGATGACGCCCCGAAAGACGCCCAGAGGCCGCCCGCAAGGAGGAAGACATGACGACCCTCACCCATCTCCCCGCCGACACCAAGGTGGAGGAGATCCTCGCGACGATCGAGCGCGACGGCGCCGTGATCCTCGACGGCGTGCTCTCCCCCGACGAGGTCGAGGCCACCCGGGCGGAGCTCTGGCCCTACATCGACGCCACCAAGCCCGGCGTCGACTCGTTCACGGGTACGCGGACGACCCGCACCGGTGCGCTCATCGCGCGCTCGCCGTTGAGCCGCCGCATGGTGATGGACCCGACGGTGGTCGAGGCCGCCCGCAAGTTCCTCTCACCCTGGTGCGAGCGCATCCAGCTCCACCTCACCCAGGTGATCCGCATCCAGCCGGGTCAGAAGGCGCAGGCGATCCACCGCGATCGCTGGGCGTGGGGCACCCACCTGAAGGGCCTCGAGCCCCAGCTCAACACGATCTGGGCTCTCACCGACTTCCGGCGCGAGAACGGCGCGACGCGCGTCGTGCCCGGAAGCATCGACTGGGCCGACGACCGCCGGCCCGAGGAAGGCGAGATCTGCGACGCCGAGATGGATGCCGGATCGGTGCTCGTCTACACGGGCTCCGTGTTCCACGGTGGGGGTGAGAACACGAGCGACGGCGATCGCATCGGCGTGAACCTCACGTACACCCTCGGGTGGCTGCGCCAGGAGGAGAACCAGTACCTCTCCTGCCCGCCCGAGATCGCGAAGGACCTGCCCCCGGAGCTCACCGACCTGATGGGCTACAGCATGGGCAGCTACGCCCTCGGCTACTACACGCCGCCGCTCCCGCCGGGCGAGGGCTCGAACCTGATCGGGCCCGAGAACGCACTGGGCCGCACGGCCAAGGGGGAGGGCGCCTTCGGCTCGGCCGAGCTGCTCGACAGCCTTCGCTCGGACGTCGAGGGGTCCGGCTGAGGCGCCGCCCGCTGGGCGCCGCGGCTAGTGCCGCGGCGCCTCGGTGAGCTGCTCCATCACCTGCTCCAGGCTGAAGCTCGCCGCCTTCTGGCGCGGCGGGAACTCGCGGAAGGGCTTCAGGAACTCGCCGACGTAGGCCTGGGCCGGAACCAGCAGGTAGGCGCGGTCGAGCAGCCAGTCGTAGTAGGTGTTGGAGGTCAGGCTCGCCCGCTCGTAGGGGTCGCGGCGCAGGTTGAAGATCAGCGGGACGCGCAGCGGAACGAACGGCTCCATCCACACGCGGAAGGTGCCGAGGGTCTTCTGCTCCATGAAGATCAGCTTCCAGTCCGC
>JASJCN010000032.1 GCA_030065975.1 Myxococcota bacterium | reverse complement strand
GACGCCCTCGCTCCCGGCGCCGTCTTCGTGGATCACACCACCACCTCCGCCCGCATCGCACGCGAGCTCGCGGGCGTGCTGGCGGACCGGGGCCGGGCCTTTCTCGACGCCCCGGTCTCCGGTGGCGAGGCGGGCGCCCGAAGCGGGCAGCTGGCGGTGATGGTCGGCGGCGACGCCGAGGCCTACGCGCGCGCCGAGCCCGTGCTCTCCGCCTACGCCAAGAAGTGCGTGCACCTGGGCCCGGCCGGCGCGGGCCAGCTCACCAAGATGGTCAACCAGCTCTGCATCGCGGGCGTCGTGCAGGGCCTCTCCGAAGGGCTCGCCTTCGCCGAGCGCGCGGGCCTCGACCCCGCGCAGGTGGTGTCGGCCATCTCCGAGGGCGCGGCCCAGTCCTGGCAGATGGACAACCGCGCGGAGACGATGGGCGCCGGCCGCTTCGACTTCGGCTTCGCCGTCGACTGGATGCGCAAGGATCTGGGGATCGCCCTCGACGAGGCGCGTCGCAACGGCGCCCGGCTTCCCGTGGCCGCGCTGGTCGACCAGCTCTACGCCGAGCTCCAGGCGCGCGGGCACGGACGCAGCGACACCTCGAGCCTGATCGAGCTGCTGCGCGATCGCGAGCGGGGCGTCTGAGCGGGGTCAGGCGGGCGAGATCTCGACGGGAATCCCGTTCAGGATCGCGTTGCCCGAGAGCGCGTCGATCCCGAGCTCGTCGGTGAGCAGGTTCGAGTTGACGCCCGGGCGCTGCGCGGCGACCGAGAGTCGCGCGCCTTCGAGGGAGTGCCCGTGCCCGTGGGGCAGGCTCACGACGCCGGGCATGAGGGCGTCGGTGATCTCGACGGGCGCGACCACGCTCCCGACCCGCGAGCGCACCTTGGCCTGCCCGCTCTCGCTGAGCCCGAGCCGCTCGGCGTCGCCCGGATGGACCATCAGCGTGCAGCGCTCCGGCCCCTTCGCGAGCGCCGGAAGGTTGTGCATCCAGGAGTTGTTCGAGCGCAGATGGCGTCGCCCGATCAGCACCATCCCAGAGGCGTCGCGCTCGAGCGCCGCAAGGAGGCGCGGCACGTCCTCGACCAGGAGGCTCGGTGCGAGCTCCACGGCGCCGCTCTCGGTGGCCAGCATCTCCGGCAGGCGCGGCTTGAGCGGGCCGAGGTCGACGCCGTGGGTGGCCGCCTGGAGCTTCCCGAGGGAGAGGCCCGGATCGTCGTCGTCGAAGTGGTCGCCGTAGGGTCCGGCGCGCAGCATCACGTCGAGCACCGCCTCCGGGTAGGGAAGCCCGGCCACCCGCTCGGCGGCGGCGTCGGCGTCGATTCCAGGGCAGGTGCTGCCGGGCCCCACCGAGGACTCGATCACGTTGCGCAGGGCCAGGGCGGCTGCGGCCTCCGCCGTCGTGCCGTTGATGCGTCCGGCGATCTCGAGGAGCACCTGCCAGAGATGGCGCGCCTCGGGCGGGGGATCGAAGACGGCCGGCGACCACTTGGCGTGGTCGCGTACCGAGAAGCCGTGGAAGGCCAGGTCGTAGTTGGCGCGCTGGAGCGGCGGCGTCGTCGGGAGGATCAGGTCGGCGTGGCGCGTGGTTTCGTTCAGGTAGATGTCGACGCACACCACGAAGTCGAGGCTCTCGAGCGCGCGGTCGAGCCGCTCGCCGTTGGGCGTCGAGAGGACGGGATTGCCGGCGACCGTGACCAGCGCCCGGATGCGCTCGTCGCCCGGTGTGTCGATCTCCTCGGCCAGGGCGGCCACCGGCAGCTCGCCGGCAAACTCGGGCAGGCCCCGTACGCGGCTGCGCCAGCGCGCGTAGGGCACCCGGCCTTTGCGTCGCGGCTCGTCGCGTCCGGGCCCGTGGGCCGGGCGCGGGAAGCGCACGCCTCCCTCGGCGTCGAGGTTGCCCGTGAGCGTGTTCACCACGTCGACCAGCCAGCTCGAAAGCGCGCCGAACTCCTGGGTGCAGGTGCCGATCCGGCCGTAGCAGGCGCCCCGTTCGGCGGCCGCGAAGGAGCGCACCAGCTCGCGCAGGGTGCCGGGCTCGACGCCGGTCGCCGCGGCCACCGCCTCGGGCGAGAAGGGCTTCGCGAGGGCCTCGAGCTCGTCCAGCCCGCGCACCGAGTCGGCCAGGGCGCCCACGTCGACGAGCCCTTCCTCGAAGAGCACGTGCACGAAGGCGAAGAGGAAGAGGGCATCGGCGCCGGGCCGGATGAACAGGTGCTGGTCGGCGACCTCGGCGGTCTCGCTGCGGCGCGGGTCGACCACCACGAGGCGGCCGCCGCGCTCGCGCAGGCGTCGCAGGCGGCCGCGCATGTCCGGTGCCGTCATCAGGCTGCCGTTCGAGGCCAGCGGGTTGGCGCCGAGCACCAGGAAGAAGTCGGTGTGGTCGATGTCCGGCACGGGAACGGCGAAGGGCGCGCCGAACACCACGCACGAGCTCACCATCTTCGGCAGCTGGTCGACGCTCGTCGCCGAGAAGCGCCAGCGGGTGCCGAGGGCGCGCTGGAAGAGCGGAAGGGTGAGGCCGGCCGCGTAGTCGTGGGCGTTGGGGTTGCCGAGATAGGTGGCGATGGCGTTCGCGCCGTGGGTATCGCGAATTTCCGAGAGCTTCGACGCGGCGAGCTCGAGCGCCTCCTCCCACTCGATCTCCACGAACTCGCCATCGCGCCGCAAGAGCGGCTTCACCAGGCGGTCCGGATCCTCCTCGAGCCCGCGCAGGCCGACGACCTTGGGGCAGACGTAGCCGCCGCTGACGGCGTCCGCGGGGTCGCCCTTGAGCGCGGCCACACGATTCGCATCGCGGTCGACGTGAACCGTGATGCCACAGTGCGCTTCGCACAGAGGACAGGTCCGGTGGATGGTCTCGGCCGTGGCGCGTTGGGTCATGCAACCTCCATTTCGAGAGCGTAACGCAGCCCCGCTGCTCCCCGATTCGGCTAGGCTACCGGCCGTGGTTGCTGCTGAGGAAGTCCTCGACTTCTGGTTTGCCGATGCTGTTTCGAGTCCGGCCCAGGCCGAGGCCCGCAATGCGTTCTGGTTCGGCTCCGATCCCCAGGCCGACGAGGTGATCCGGGGCCGCTTCTCTCCGGCCGTCGAGCAGGCGGCGCGCGGCGGCCTCGACGACTGGGAGCTCGAGCCCCGCTCGGCCCTGGCGCGGATCCTGCTGCTCGACCAGTTCCCGCGCAATCTGTATCGCGGCCTGGCCCAGGCCTTCGCCACCGACGGCATGGCCGTGGCCGCGTCCGAGCGTCTCATCGCGACCGGCGGCGACCAGACCCTGGCGCCGATCCATCGGGTGTTCCTGCTCGTCCCCTTCGAGCACAGCGAGCTGCTCTCGGTGCAGGATCGGGGCGTGGCGCTCTTCGAGCAGCTCGCCCGCGAGGTGCCCGAGGCCTGGCAGCCGCTCGTGTCGAGCTACCTCGAGTACATCCACGGTCACCGGAACGTGATCGCGCGCTTCGGGCGCTTCCCCCACCGCAACGCGATCCTCGAGCGCACCTCGACGCCCGAGGAAGAAGCCTATCTCGCGGAGGGCGGGGACACGTACGGGCAGGAGGCGCCCTCGTAGCCGGGCCCCGCTGGTGTCCGCGGCGCGGGCCGGTAGGCTACGCGTCTCTGTTGCCAGGAGACCCACGTGGCCCACGAGTTCGTCTACACCATGCAGGACGTCCGCAAGGTCGTCCCGCCCGACCGGGTGATCCTGGACGGCATCACCCTGGCCTTCCTGCCGGGCGCCAAGATCGGCGTGCTCGGCTCCAACGGCGCGGGGAAGAGCTCGCTGCTGCGCGTGATGGCCGGGGTCGACGACGACATCATCGGCGAGGCCAAGCCCAGCGACGGGGTGAGCGTCGGCTTCCTGCCCCAGGAGCCCGAGCTCGACCCCGAGAAGGACGTGAAGGGCAACGTGGAGGAGGGCGTCGCCGAGATCCGCGGGCTGCTCCAGCGCTTCGAGGAGGTGAGCGCGCGCTTCGCCGAGCCCATGGACGACGATGCCATGAACCAGCTCCTGGAGGAGCAGGGGAAGCTCCAGGACCAGATCGATGCGTGCGGCGCGTGGGAGCTCGATCGCACCCTCGAGATCGCCATGGATGCCCTGCGCCTGCCTCCGCCCGACGCCGACGTGAGCGTCCTCTCCGGCGGCGAGCGCCGCCGGGTCGCGCTGTGCCGGCTGCTCTTGCAGAAGCCCGACATGCTGCTGCTCGACGAGCCCACCAACCACCTGGATGCCGAGTCGGTGGCCTGGCTCGAGCGCTTCCTGGCCGAGTACGAGGGCACCGTCGTTGCGGTGACCCACGATCGCTACTTCCTCGACAACGTGGCGGGCTGGATCCTCGAGCTCGATCGCGGCGCCGGCATCCCCTACAAGGGCAACTACAGCGGCTGGCTCGAGCAGAAGAGCGCGCGCCTCGCGACCCAGGAGAAGCAGGCGTCGGCGAGGCGCCGCACCCTCGAGCGCGAGCTCGACTGGGTGCGCATGAGCCCGCGCGCGCGCCAGGCCAAGTCGAAGGCGCGCATCAACGCCTTCGAGGCGTTGCGGGCGGAAGAGGAGCAGCGTCTCCCCGAGAGCGTCGAGATCGCCGTCCCGCCCGGACCGCGCCTCGGCGACGTCGTCGTCCAGGCCAAGGGTCTCACCAAGGCCTACGGCGATCGCCTGCTCATCGACGACCTCGAGTTCTCGCTCCCGCCCGGCGGCATCGTGGGCGTGATCGGCCCGAACGGCGCCGGAAAGACGACGCTCTTCCGCATGATCGCCGGGCAGGAGAAGCCCGACGCCGGCGAGCTCAAGATCGGCGAGACCGTGAAGCTCGCCTACGTCGACCAGTCGCGCGGCGCGCTCGATCCCGAGAAGACGCTCTACGACGAGATCGCCGACGGCGTCGACCGCATCCAGGTCGGCAAGCGTGAGGTGAACGCCCGGGCCTACGTCGGCTCCTTCGGCTTCAAGGGCCCCGACCAGCAGAAGCTCGTCGGAATGCTCTCCGGCGGAGAGCGGAACCGCGTCCACCTGGCCAAGCTGCTGAAGAGCGCCGGCAACGTCCTGCTCCTCGACGAGCCCACCAACGATCTCGACGTCGACACCCTGCGCGCCCTGGAGGAGGCGATCCTCGGCTTCGCCGGCTGCGTCGTCGTGATCTCCCACGACCGCTGGTTCCTCGACCGCATCGCCACCCACATCCTGGCCTTCGAAGGCGACAGCCACGTCGAGTGGTTCGAGGGCAACTACCAGGAGTACGAGGCGGACTACAAGCGGCGCAAGGGCGCAGACGCGGACCAGCCTCACCGCATCAAGTACAAGAAGCTCTCCGGCTAGCGCTTCCGTGATGTCGGTCACCGTCGGCGCCTTCAGCGGGAGGTTCGGGAGGCCGATGGTGAGGAAGGCCTCTGCGCGATCCGCGCTCCGGAGGGCTTCCATGGTTCGAGCGGTCACGATCCTCGTTCTCGCGATGGCGCTCGCGGCGCCCGGATCCGCCCAGATCTACCGCTGGACGGATGCGAACGGCGTCGAGCACTTCAGCGCCGATCTGGACGCCGTGCCGCCGGCTCATCGGGCCGCGGCGGAGGCGTCCGCCGGCCGGGCCTCGGGTGGGGGGTTCACGCGCTATCGCGCGCCGGCCGCGCCGGCTCCGGCTCTCGAAGAGCCCGTGGAGTCCGCCGACCCGGCCGCCCAGTATGAGGGCGAGGACGAGGACGAGGGCGAGCGTATCGGAGGCCACGACGAGGCCTGGTGGCGTGAGCGCTACCAGCGCTACGTGAGCGAGATCGAGGAGCTCGAGGCGGTCGAGGAGCGCTGCGAGGGCGTCGGCGTCCCGAGCCACGGCACCAAGCGCCAGCACCGCGAGCGGAAGATGGAGGCGGTGAACCGCTGCGCACAGAGCCGGTCGACCCTCGACGTCAAACGCCTCCAGCTCGAGAACTTCGTCGAGAACGCCCGGCGAAAGGGCGTGCCGCCGGGCTGGGTCCGCTAGGCGCCCCTGGACGAATCCTATGCGTCGGCTGCCAGCCGCAGCAGCTCCGCGATGCTGGTCGCGCGCCGGAAGCGACCGAGCAGCATCTCGGCAGACGGCCGTACGTGGTCGCTGAACTCGCTCTCGCCGCGCAGGACGCCCTCGAGGAGGTCCGCCACCTCCTCCGGCGTGACCCCGCGGCGCGGCCCGAGCTCGACCACGACGGGGAGCCAGCTGGTGGGAACGAGCTTCTCGCGCAGCGAGGGGGGCCGCGCCAGCCGCGCCGACCGCGCGCGGAACAGGCCGCCGGTGCGATCGACCCAGCGCGTGTCCTCGTAGCATCCCTCCTGGAAGGCCTGGAGCCGTGCGCGGCAGTGCGCCGGTGACTGCTCCTCGATCCAGAAGGAGAGGCCCGGGCGGATCACCAGGCAGGGCGTGAGCGGGCCGCGATCCGTCACGGCGACTCGGGCCACGTCTCGACGCCCAGCGACTGCTCGAGGGGGCGGGGCAGGGCGATGGTGCCGAGCCCGTCGCCTCCTCCGACCTCGACGCCGCGCCCCGCGTCGAGCTCGCGAACGGTGAGGGCCGCGACCACGGCGTCGAGCATGTCCTTCGGGCCGGGCTGGAAGGCCTCGAAGGAGAGCGAGGCGCGAACCGCGGGCGCGTCCCTCAGCTGCCGGTACGCCGCGGACGGGAACACCTCGTGGGTCGGCCTCCGGTCCGACAGCGTGTCGAAGATGCGGAAGCCCACGCGCATCCAGTCGCGCGCCTCGCCCCGGAGCGGCGTCCACTGGGGGTTGGCGAGACGGTGCGCCGCGATCACCACCTCGCAGTGCCGGCCCTGGCCCTTGTCCGCAGGCCGGCGGCGCTGCCACCGCCGCGCTCGCCAGTACCAGGGCCGCGGCCGCCGCAGAGGCTGCCGGGGCGCGTCGACGCCGAAGTGTGCGTCCGGGTAGTCCCGGCACAAGCGATCGAGCCCGGCCTCGAGCCCCTGCTTCGGGGGCAGCCAGCCGGATTCGACGAGTCGCCCGCGGCCGTCGAGCACGGCGAAGGGGCAATCGCGCCGCTCCTGGACGTCGATGCCGATGAAGTGGGCCACGCTACCGCGAGCTGAGCTCGAAGCTCCACCACTCCTCGGGTCGCGGCTCGGGGTCGTTGCCGAGCTTGCGGCCGCGCGCCTCCCAGACGGCATCGAGCTCCTCCGGCTGCTCCACCCTCCGCAGGGTCACCGGGTAGAGGCCATCTCCGGCCCGCACGCGGCCGGCAGGCTGCTCGAGCGCGATGGCCGACCAGCGCTTGCCCTCGCAGCTCGAGCAGCTCACGTACAGGCGCTGCTCGTGGGACATGCAGTTGACCGTCACCGACCGCGGGCTCTCGGGCCCGCCGACCTCGACCGCGCAGCGCCGCAGGTCGTTGGCGAACGACCAGTCGCTCACCGGCTCGGTGATCTCGTCGCTCCCGAGGCTGCCTCCCGGGATTGGTCCGCACGGGCCGATCCCGAGAGAGAGGAGGGCACAAGCCGCGAGCAGCGGCAGGGATCGACGCAGGGCAGGGGTCATCTTGGTCCTCCGGGCGCGGCTCCGTTCAGTCTGCCGGGTGGCCGGCGTCTCAGCCATCGCCGTACACGATGAACTCGAGCAGGTTTCGGTCCGGGTCGCGGACGTAGAGGCTGGTGCCCGTCCCGCGTCCCCCCTCGAGCCGGGTGGGCCCGGCCACGACCTCTGCGCCCGCCTCGGCCAGCCGCGCGTTCAGGGCGTCGAGACTTCCGTCCCAGACGAAGCAGAGGTCGCCGCATCCGGGCTCCGCGCTCGGCCCCCGCAGCGAGAAGTCGGGGTTCTCGAACAGGGCAGGCGCGTGGAAGTTGATCTTCTGATGGCCGAAGGCGGCGACGAAGACCGGCGCCCCCGACTCGCGCCAGGCCTCGGGGTCCGGGACCGAAAATCCGAGGCGTCCGTAGAAGGTAATCATCGCCTCGGGCTGCCGGGTCGGCAGTGCGACGTGGTCGAATCCGGCGATCATGCGTGTCCCTCCGTGACCCTCGGCAGCGCCCCGTCTCGGATGCATAACACGTCCTTGACAGGAAGCCCGGTCGGGCCCCAAGCTGGGCGCCAAGGGAGGTTTCGATGTCGGACGATCCCAAGGCCGTGGTCGAAGGAGCGCTGTCCGCCGCCAACCAAGGTCAGGAGAGCGCGCTCGAACGCGTGTCGTCCCGGTACCGTCTCTACGAGCGCGGCGAGCTCGTCGCCAAGGGGCCCGAGGGCGTCGAGCACCGCATGAAGGCCCTTCGGGACGCCATGGACGACTTCACCCAGGAGGTCGACGCGGTGGTGCGCGACGGCAACGTGGTCGTCATGCGTTGGACCGCTCGCGGCACCCGACGAGGTCGCTTCCTCGACGTCGAGCCCGACCACGAGCCGGTCGTCCTGCACGGCGTGACCTGGAGCGTCGTCGAGAACGGCGAGATCACCGACACCTGGATGTACTGGGACCGGCTGCAGCTCCTCGAGCAGATCAACAAGCCCGCCGAGTGAGCGGACGCGTCAGAGGCGCTCCACGAGATCCCGGATGTCGATCAGGGGGAGCCCCCAGTCGAGCGCGAAGCGCTCGAGGTCGGCGGCTCGCGCCATCTCCCCGCTCGGGTTCATCACCTCGCAGCACACGCCCACCGTCGGGAGCCCCGCCGCCTCGCACAGCGCGACGGTGACCTCGGTGTGGCCGGCCCGCTCGCGCAGGCCTCCCGGGCGCGCCGCGAGCGGGAACACGTGGCCCGGGGCCACGAAGTCCTCGGGGCGCGCGTCGGGGTCGGCCAGCCGGCGCACGGTCGCCGCGCGGTCGGCGGCCGACACGCCGGTGGTGCGCGCGGCCGCGAGATCGACGGAGGTGTGCATCGCCGTCCCCTGATGATCGCCAGGCCCGGGCATCGGTGGGATCTCGAGACGGTCGAGCCGCGCCCGATCGCAGGGGACGGTCGAGTGGGCGCAGGCCTTCGTCAGGAGGAAGGTGAACGCCTCGGGGCGAAGGCCGGCTCCGGCGAAGATGACGTCGCCCTCCTGCTCCTTCTCCGGGTCCCACACGACCACGCCGCCCCCCGAGCGGAACTGCGCCACGACCTTCTCGACGCCCATGGCCCCACTCACGAGCCCCGTCCAGGGGAGCTGCGAGATCGCGCGGGCGAGGGCGCGGTGGGTCGAGCGTCCGTGGCGCTCGGCGAGCTTGGAAAGGAGATCGGTCTCGAGGTTCACGCGGTCGCCGGGCTGCAGGTCGCGAAGCGTGGTGTCCTCGAGGGTGGCGGGGATCAGCGCGACCGAGAACCGGTCGCGCAGGACTTCGGCCACGGTGAGGCTCACGCCGTCCACGGCGATCGATCCCTTGGCGACGATCTCCGCGAGGGCGCGCTCGGGCGGCCGGATCCAGACCCTCCGCCCGGGCGCGTCCGGGTCGACCCGCGTCACCTTCCCGACGGCGTCGACGTGCCCCTGGACGAGGTGGCCCTCGATCGCGTCGCCGACGGCAATCGGCCGCTCGAGGTTGACGCGCATCCCCGGCTCGAGGCCGTCGAGCGTGGAGCGCCGCTGCGTCTCCGCGCAGAGCGTGACGCGGAAGGTGTCGCCCGCGACCGACTCGGCGGTGACGCAGACGCCGCTCACGTTGGCCGAGCCGCCGACTCGCAGCTCTTGCGCCGTCTTGGGCGCCCTCACCTCGAGGCCCGCACCCGCGGTGCAGGAGACCACCTCACCCGTTTCCTGGATCAGTCCGGTGTACATCTTCGACTCCCTCACGGTCGCGCCGCCCGCCTGCAGGCCTGCCGAGTTGCGGGCCGGGGCGGATCGCGACCTGGGCGGCCGGGCCGCCGGTGGATGGAAGGGAGAAGGGCTTCGACCGGAGGCCGGAGTCGTCCTCGAATGCGGAGTGTCACCGCTCGGCCCGGAGTTCCACCGGTCCTCCCGCCGCAGCGGGCTGGCGGGCTGTGACCGCCACGCTTCGGGGTTTCACCGCCCATGAGGATATCGCGGGGAGTGCGGACCCCAAGTCACCCGCGCAGCGCCCGCCGCACGCGACGCCGCAGCACCGGCAGGAGCTCCGCCTCGAACCAGGGGTTCTTCTGCAGCCAGCCGATGTTGCGCGGGCTCGGGTGGGGGAGCGCCATCACCCGGGGGCCGAGCTCGCGCCAGCCGCGCACGCTCTCGGTAAGGCTTCGCTTCGCGCCTCCGTCCAGGTGATAGGCGATCGCGTACGACCCCACGAAGAGCGACAGCTGAACGCTCTCGAGGAGCGGGATCAGTCGCGGATGCCAGAGCTCGCGGCACTCGCGGCGGGGCGGGAGGTCGCCGCTCTTGCCCGTGCCGGGGTAGCAGAAGCCCATGGGCACGATCGCGAAGCGGCGCGGGTCGTAGAACTCCTCGGGCGTCACGCCGAGCCAGCTCCGCAGCCGGTCGCCGCTCGGGTCCGTGAAGGGTCGGCCGCTCGCGTGCACCCGGCGGCCCGGGGCCTGGGAGGCCAGCAGGATGGGCGCGCCGTCCTCGCACTGCAGCACCGGGCGCGGCTCGTGGGGCAGGGCGGCGGCGCAGGCCCGGCAGCCGCGAATCTCCGCGACGAGGCTGTCGACGGCGCAGGCCATGGGCTCCGCCCCTCTAGATGTTCTCCATCCGGAAGCGCAGCGCCTCGATCACCTCGGGGTACGCCTCGGACTTGAGCCGCTGCATGACCGGGTGCGCCTTGCCGACCAGGGGCGTGGCGAGGGAGAGCGCGTGCGGGAGGACCTCGGCCTCGGGCACCGCGTGGTCGACGATGCCGGCGGCCAGCGCCTCGGCGGCTCCCCAGCGCTTCCCGGTGACCAGCACCTCGTGGAAGGTCTGCTTGCGCAGCCGCGCCTTCAGCACCGCCGTCATGCCGGGATGCAGCGGCGCCCGCATGTCGATCTCGGGCATGCACCAGTAGCCGCGCTCGGTGCGCATCACCCGGAAGTCGTGACACAGCGAGATCAGCGCTCCCGCCCCGAAGGCGTGGCCGTTGATGGCGGCGACGGTGTTGCAGCCGAGCGTGAGCACGCGCTCGAGCACGTGCAGCACGTCGTTCAGGTACTGGGGGAAGTCGGGCGCGTTGGCCATGGCCCACTCGAGGTCGAGCCCGTTCGAGTAGAACTTGCCCGTCCCCGTCGTCACGAGCGCCGCCGGCGAGCCCGCCTTCTCGACCTCGTCGAGGGCACGGTTCCAGGCGGCGATGGAGTCGTCGCGGAAGCGGTTCTCCTCGTCCTGCAGGGTCAGAACGAAGACGTCGCCTTCCCGGCGCAGATCGATCATGGCCTAGCTCCCAGTTCCCAGCGCCCGAAACGCCCGGCCGATGCGGGCGATGGCCTCGTCGACGTTCTCGCGGGAGTTGAAGGCGGAGATGCGGAAGTAGCCCTCGCCGGCGGGGCCGAAGCCCGAGCCGGGCGTGCCGACCACCCGGGTCTCCGACAGCAGGCGGTCGAAGAAGTCCCAGGAAGAGGCGCCGTCGGGCGTTCGCATCCAGATGTAGGGCGCGTTGTCGCCCCCGAAGACGGTGAACCCAGCGGCGCCGAGGCCCTCGCGGACGCGGCGCGCGTTCTCCATGTAGAACGCCACCTGCTCGGCCGTCTGCTTCCGCCCCTCGGGCGAGAAGACGGCCTCGGCGGCGCGCTGGATCACGTAGGGGACGCTGTTGAACTTGGTGGCGTGACGCCGCGACCACAGGTCCCGGATCGAGACGCGGCTGCCGTCGGCGGCCGTTCCCTCGAGCTCCTTCGGGATCGTCGTGTAGGCGCAGCGCACGCCGGTGAAGCCCGCGCGCTTGGAGAAGCTGCGCATCTCGATGGCGCACTCGCGGGCGCCGTCGATCTCGAAGATCGAGCGCGGCAGCTCCGGGCTCTGGATGAAGGCGTCGTACGCGGCATCGAAGACGAGCACCGCGCCCACCTCCCGGGCCCACGCCACCCAACGCCCGAGCAGCTCCTTGGACATCACACTCCCGGTCGGGTTGTTGGGCGAGCACAGGTAGGCGAGGTCGACGGCCTCGCTCGGAGGCTCGGGGGCGAAGCCGTTCGCCTCGGTGGCGGGCAGGTAGAGGATGCCCGCGTAGCGGCCGTCGGCGTCGGCCTCGCCGGTGCGGCCGGCCATCACGTTGGTGTCGACGTAGACGGGATACACCGGGTCGGAGACCGCGACCTTGCAGGTCGTGCCGAAGATCTCCTGGATGTTCCCGCTGTCCTGCTTGCTGCCGTCGGAGACGAAGATCTCGTCGGCGGCGACGTCCACCCCGCGGCTCCCGTAGTCGTGCTCGCGGATCGCGTCGAGGAGGAAGTCGTAGCCGTTCTCGGGGCCGTAGCCGCGGAAGCCCTCGGCGGTTCCCATCTCGTCGGCGGCCGCCTTCAGGGCATCGACGATGACCGGCGCCAGGGGCTCGGTCACGTCGCCGATGCCGAGGCGGATCACCTCGCCGCCGTTGGCCTCGACGAAGGCGCGGACCCGCCGCCCGATCTCCGGGAAGAGGTAGCCGGCCTGAAGCTTCGCGTAGTGCTCGTTGACTCGTGCCATGGCGCGGCAGGATAGCGGCAAATCCGCCTGGGCAGCCCCCGGCACGCCCTGATCCCGACGGCATCCGGTGCGCCCCGAACGGCGTACTTCGTGGGCCGGACCGGGATGGGGCTATCCTGGTTCCGCACCCGCTCTGCAGCTCCCGCTCCCAGGTGACCCGATGACATCCCGGCTGCCGCTCCTCCTGCTCCCCTTGCTCGCGCTGGCCGTACCCGGCCCCGGACGGGCCGACCTCGAGCCCCGGCTCGACGGCCGTGCCGTCTACGACCCCGAACGCGACATCAGCTGGCTGGCCGACGCCAACCTGCCGCTCCGCAAGGACTTCGGGGTCGACGACATCCTGGCCGACGGCCGCATGCCCTTCGCGCGCGCACAGGAGTGGATCGCGGCGCTCAACGGCACCGAGTGGCTGGGCTTCGACGACTGGCGCCTGCCGGGCGGCCCCATCCCCGACCCCGACTGCTCCGGTGGAACGGGGCCGCTGGACCTGGGCTTCGGCTGCACCGGGAGCGAGCTGGCGCACCTCTACGCCATCGAGCTCGGCGCCACTCCGGGCACGTCGGTGCTCGTCTCCGGCGACCCGGACCTCGCGCTCTTCTCGAACATCCAGGGGACGAGCCCCTTCGGCTACTGGAGTGGAGTGCCCGCCAACGCCGAGACGACCTGGGGCTTCTTCTTCGCCAACGGGCTGCAGGGCGCCATCAACAACGTCTTCCTGCCCGGCGCCACGGTCTGGCCCGTCCGCGACGGCGACGTCGGCAACGGCAAGCCGCCGGTGGCGACGTTCACGTTCGAGCAGTCGGGCCTGACCCGGACGGTGCTCTTCGACGCGAGTGGCTCCTTCGATCCCGACGACGATCCCGACGCCGCCGAGGCCTTCACCTACGAGTGGGACTTCGACGGAGAAGGCACGGCGACCGAGATGGACCCCAATACGTCGTTCGAGTTCGACGAGTTCGGCCCGAGCAAGAGCGTGACGCTCCGGGTGATCGACGACGAAGGCGACGCGGACACCATCGTGATGAACGTGCCGGTGCTGAGCGAGCCCCCCTTCGCGAACTTCACCTTCCAGAGCTCGCTCTTCGATCCGCTCGAGATCCTCTTCAACGCGGTCTTCTCGCTTCCCTCGGGCGCCGCCGAGGAGATCGTGGAGTACGCCTGGGACTTCGGCGACGGCGCGACCCTCACCACGAGCTCCGACATGACCTCCCACGTGTACGGCTCGGCCTCGACGAACACGGTGACCCTCACCGTCACCGACGATCTCGGCTTCCAGGACTCGGTGGAGATCGAGGTCGCTGCCGGCGACGGGGGCACGCCGAAGCCCGACTTCACCGCCGAGCAGCGCGCCTTCCCGCCCTTCCAGGTGCTCTTCGTCGGGAGCGATGCGCTCAGCAACGAGACGGCGATCCAGGGATGGGAGTGGGACTTCGGCGACGGCACGATGAGCCTCGGGAAGATCCAGCTCCATCAGTACCCCCTGCCCGGGAAGTACGACGTCACGCTCACCGCGGAGATCCTGACTGGCGACAGCTTCGATCGGGAGAAGGAGTTCGAGGTCGGCTTCTTCGGCGTGTTCGTCGACGGCCTCTTCACCACGCTGAAGACGCCTGCGGAAGAGGAACAGAACCTGAAGCTCGACTCGGGCCAGCTTCCGCCGGGCCTGGCGCCCCAGCTGGTGACCCTCGGCTGGCCCGTGATCTTCCCGGGCGGCGTGGGCGAGGTGACGGGCGCCAGCGCCGAGGCGCAGCTCGACGGGGTCGCGATCGCCCGGGCCGGGAACGCAGTGGGCAACTGCATGGGCGCCGGCTGCGGCGCGTGCAGCGAGACCTTCGCAGGCACGATCGACGCTGCGCCGAATCGCATCGACATCGACGGCACGCCGGCGGCCCGGCCGGGCGGACGCGCGAGCCTGCTGGCCGGCTGCGGTCCGGGCGTGGCGCTGCTCGCGAGCTGCAAGCCGCCCCAGGCGAATCCGACCCTCGCCCAGATCGAGGCGGCAGGATGCCTGCCCTTCGGCGTCGAGACGGTGCTCACCGAAGGCTCCTTCGCCGGAGACCAGGAGCTCCTGGCGAGCGACGACCCGATCGAGGTCGGGGCGGACGTCGTGATCGGCCCGGGGACCCCGCGGCAGGAGATCGCACGGCTCGAGTCCCTCGACGTCTCGTTTCCCGAGGACTTCGGGCCGCCGGAGGACGGGCCCGGGGATCCCGAGTTCACCTATCGGTTCGACGCGCCGCTGCAGTTCGCCCACCCGCCGGGCGAGGAGCTCGCCACCTTCGACGGGGACTCCGACGGCGTCCCTCTGGGCGTCGACAACTGCAGCCTCGACCCGAACCCGAGCCAGGCCAACGTCGACGGCGCGGCCGACGACGACTCGAGCCGTCCCGGCGTCCAGCGCTACGGCGACGCCTGCGACGTCGATCTCGACGACGACGGCGTCGTGGGTCCGAGCGACTTCTTCGGCGTGTTCCGGCCCTGCCTGGGAGCGGATCTCGCGGCGACACCCTCGTGTGTCGAGGCGGATCTCGACGGAGACGGCGCCGTCGGGCCCTCGGACTTCTTCTCCGGGCTGCGGCCCGCGCTCGGCGACACGCCCGGGCCGGGCGCCACGCTCGTCGAGTAGCCGGCCTCAGGGATCGATCAGCACGCCGGGGTTCAGCACGCCGGCCGGGTCGAGCTCGCGCTTGACCGCGCGCAGGGCGCGAGCGAAGCCCTCGGGACGCTGGACGTCGTAGCCGGCGGGGCGGTGGTCGCGGCCGACGGCGTGGTGATGGGTGATGGTGCCGCCCGCGGCGATCAGGGCCTCGGAGGCGGCGGCCTTGATCTCGGCCCACTGGGAGAGCTCGCTCCCCGGCTTGGACGGCGCGAGCACGCTGTAGTAGGGCGCGGGGCCGTCGGGGTAGACGTGGGTGAAGCGGCAGGCGACCGAGCCCGTCCCGCAGATGCGCGTGACGGCGTCCTGGGTGGCGCCCATCACCTGGCGGTGGAACTCGGGGAAGCGATCCCAGGTGATGGCCGTCTCGAAGGTCTCGGCGATCACGCCGAGGGAGACGAGGGCGTCGCGCACGTACGGGGCCTGGAGGAAGGCCTTCCGCCAGGCGCCGGCGGCCCCCTCGCGATCTCCGCCGCCGCTCGACGTCTCGGTCCGACGCGTGCCGCCGGCGCCTTCCGGGGCCTCGCCACCCGCGTCCCGGCAGCACTCGAGGGCTCGCTCCATCCAGGCGTCGAGGGCGTGGTCGGCCGACTCGAAGCCGAGCACGAGCACCGCGTGGGTGCCGTCGCCGGCGCCCGAGGTGAGCGCCTCGGCGGCATCGAGCAGCCGGCAGTTGGCCGGGTAGAGCCCGGCCTGGGAGAGGGTGCGGATCGCCTCGGCGCCGCGGAAGAAGCCGTCGTCCCCGACGAAGCGGACCGACGTGCCGGCCCGGAAGGTCGGGCGGTCCTGCAGCCGCATCCAGGCCTCGGTGATCACGCCGAGGATTCCCTCGGAGCCGATGAAGAGCCGGTCCGGGCTCGGCCCGGCTCCGGAGCCCGGGAGCCGGCGCGACTCGATCGGGCCGGTCGGTGTGACGACGCGCAGCGACTCGACGAAGTCGTCGATGTGGGTGTAGAGCGTCGCGTAGTGGCCGCCCCCGCGCGTGGCGATCCAGCCGCCGAGGGTCGAGAACTCGAACGACTGGGGGAAGTGCCGCAGGGTGAGTCCGTGCGGGCGCAGCGCATCCTCGAGGGCGGGCCCGCAGATGCCCGCCTGGATGCGCGCGGCCCGCGAGGTGCGGTCGATCTCGAGCACCCGGGAGAGCTCGCCGAGGTCGAGGCTGATCACGCCCTGCCAGTCGCCCTGAGGGGCGGTCTCGACGCCGCCCACCACGCTCGAGCCGCCGCCGTAGGGGATGGCGGCGATGCGGGCGTCGGCGCACCAGTCGAGCAGGGCCACGACGTCGGCCTCGCTCGTCGGCCGCGCGACGTGGTCCGGCGGGCTCGGAAACTCTCCGTGGAAGCCGCGCACCACGTCGCGGTACGACTTGCCGTAGTGGTGGCCCGCCCGATCGCCTGGGGCCTCGCTGCACAGTGGGGCCAGGGAGCCCGGTGGCTGAACGCGGGGCGCTCGCAGCGAGAGGTCTTCGACCCGGGGTGCGGCCTTCCGCTCGAGCGAGATCGCGAAGCGTGACTCCAGCGTCTTCTGGATGCCCTCGATCTGGGAAGCGTCGGGGCCGGCTCCCTCGTTGCCCCATCCCCAGAAGGAGCGATTCCCGCTCGTCGCCATGCTGGCCTCCGTGAGCGGCCGAAATCGTGCGTGCCGCCGCGCACCCAACCCTACCGGCGCCCGCCCGGCCATGCGAACATCGCCGAGTGCCGGTGGATCCCGGACGCAGACGCCTGGTGATCGCCCTCGGACTCCTCGGCGCGGTGATCGCCGCGCCGACGGGATGGTTCGTCACCGACCACCTCGAGCAGGACGACGAGTTCTGCGTCTCCTGCCATCTGACCGCGGAGACGCCGCTCCACGAGCACAAGCTCGCCGACTTCCGCGGGCGCCCGGCCGTGTCGCTGGTGGCCGCCCACGCCGTCGCCGGGAACGAGGCCGCCGCGGACGGCGCCTTCCGCTGCATCGACTGTCACGGTGGCGTCGGCCTCGTGGGCCGGGCCCGGGTGAAGGCGCTCTCCGCCAAGGACGCCTTCTGGTACGTGGTGGGCCGCTTCGACGAGCCCGACCAGATGCACTGGCCGCTCTGGGACCAGGACTGCACGCAGTGCCACGCCACCTACACCGCCACCGCGCCCGAAGGCGCCGACCCCTTGTTCCACGAGATCGCCGAGCACAACGCCGAGCTCGGCGTCGACTGCGTCGAGTGCCATCTCAGCCACGACACGGAAGCACTCGCCAGCCACTACTACGTCGTCCCGGGTCCCGTGCGCACGCAGTGTGCGCGCTGCCACCCGGAGTTCGAGGAGGCGCTGCAGTGAGCACGCTCGCTGCCGCATCCATGGAGGTTCCCGCATGATGTTCCGCTCCGTCGCCCTGGCCATCGTCTCGCTCCTGCCCGCCGCGGCGCTCGCCTATCCCGGTGGCACGCCCGGCTTCCAGACCGACGCCGCCCCCTTCTGCGCCGGCTGCCACTCGTCGCGCAGCGTCGAGGTCCTGGCCGGCGCGCCGGGCGACATGGCGACCAAGCAGCTGGTGGAGAACAAGCACCTCGCCGTCGTCGAGGCGGGCTCGAAGGGCTACGAGAAGCTCTCGGAGGCCGACCGCAAGACCCTGGCGGACCACATCCGCGCCCTCGACGCCGCCACCACCGTCACGATGGAGGCGCCCGGCAGCGTGAAGGCCGGCGAGACCTTCACGGCGACCGTGAAGGTCACCGGCGGCTCCGGTCCGGTCGTGGGCGTCGGCCTGGTCGACGCGGCGCATCGCTGGCAGGCGCGGCCCGCGGCCTCGGCCGGCTGGGCCGTGGTCGGTGAGCCCTCCATCGTCGGTGCCGACGGCGCCGCCCAGACCGACTGGCTCCACCGCCGGCCGGAGGCGAGTGGGCGCAACCTCTCCTACGTGAACGTGTCGGTGGCCTCGGACGCCTCGAAGCAGGAGTGGGGTGCCGCGACCGTGACCTTCACCCTGCGGGCGCCGGCATCCGGCGGTACCGTGCCCCTGGCTGCGGTTCTGTGGTACGGCACCGAGAAGGGCACGCCTCTCGGCTACACGGAGGATCCGATCCGCGGCAAGAGCATCCTGGGCGGCTACACCGGCGGCTCGGGCCGAGTGCTCTTCAGTGACGTCGCTTCCATCGAGGTCCAATGATGCGCATGGCTCCCCTCCTCGCGTCCGCCCTCCTGCTCACCCCCTTCGCCTGCGGGCGGGCGGCAGAGCCGCCCACGGCGAGCTCGCCGGATCCCGCACCGGCGGTGGAGGCCCCGGCCGCGGAAGCTTCGGCCGAGCAGGCGTCGGCCGCCGCCGTGCCGGGTGCCACGGTGGACGATGCGCGGCTGGTGGGCGCGGGAGAGGAGCCCGGCACCTGGCTCAGCTACGGGCGCACCTACTCCGAGCAGCGCTACAGCCCGCTCACCCGGATCACCGACGCCAACGTCGGCCAGCTCGGGCTGGCCTGGAGCTTCGAGACCGGCACGAAGCGCGGCCTCGAGGCCACGCCCATCGTCGTCGACGGCGTGATCTACACGACCGGCACCTGGAGCGTCGTGTACGCGATCGACGCGCGGACGGGCAAGGAGATCTGGCGCCACGATCCCGTGGTGCCGCGCGAGATGGGCGGCAAGGTGTGCTGCGACGTCGTGAACCGCGGCGTGGCCATCTACAAGGGCCGCATCTACGCCGGCACCCTCGACGGGCGGCTCCAGGCCCTCGACGCCAAGACCGGCGAAGTGGTGTGGTCGAAGGTCACCGTCGACCAGACCAAGCCCTACTCGATCACCATGGCGCCCCGGGTGGTGAAGGGGAAGGTGCTGATCGGGAACGGCGGCGCGGAGTTCGGCGTGCGCGGCTACGTCTCGGCCTACGACGCCGAGGACGGCGAGCTCGTCTGGCGCTTCTACACCGTGCCCGGCGATCCGAGCCAGCCCTTCGAGCATCCGGAGCTCGAGGCCGCGGCCGAGACGTGGACGGGAGAGTGGTGGACGGCCGGAGGCGGCGGCACCGCCTGGAACGCCATCTCCTACGACCCGGAGCTCGATCTCGTCTACGTGGGGACGGGCAACGGCTCGCCCTGGAGCAAGCACATCCGGAGCCCCGAGGGCGGCGACAACCTCTACGTCTCCTCGATCCTGGCCCTGCGCCCGGATACCGGGCGCCTGGTCTGGCACTACCAGGAGACGCCGGGCGACACCTGGGACTACACCGCCACCCAGGACATCGTGCTCGGCGAGCTCGAGATCGACGGCGTGGAGCGCAAGGTGCTGATGCACGCGCCGAAGAACGGCTTCTTCTACGTGCTCGACCGCGAGACCGGCGAGCTGCTCTCGGCCGAGCCCTTCGCCGAGGTCACCTGGGCCACCCACATCGACATGGAGACGGGTCGGCCGGTGCTCGGGGAGGACACGAACTACGCCTCGGGCGAGACGGTCACCATCAAGCCCTCGCCCCACGGCGCCCACAACTGGCACTCGATGTCCTTCAACCCCGATACGGGCCTGGTCTACATCCCGACCCAGGAGGTCCCCTACTTCTTCAAGAAGGACCCGGCCTACGAGTACACGCCGGGCGCCTGGAACCTGGGGATCGACTTCACCGTCGCCGACGAGTTCCCGCGCGAGTACGTGTCGGGGCACCTGCTGGCCTGGGATCCCGTGGCGCAGAAGGAGGTGTGGCGGGCGCAGTACACCGGGCCATGGAACGGCGGGACGCTCACCACGGCGGGCAACCTCGTGTTCCAGGGCACCGCCCACGGCACCTTCGTGGCGTATCGCGCGAGCGACGGCGAGCCGCTCTTCGAGACGTCCTCCGGGACGGGCGTGATCGCGGCCCCGGTGACCTACGAGCTGGACGGCGAGCAGTACGTGGCCGTGATGGCGGGGTGGGGCGGGGCGTACGCCCTCGCCGCCGGCGACGCCGCGGCCAAGGCGGGCGTCACCCAGGACACCAACCACGGCCGGCTCCTCGTCTTCAAGCTCGGCGGCACGGCCAAGCTCCCGGTGCACGAGGCCCAGGAGCGCGAGCTGGCGGCGATCCCCGCGGAGTTCGATGCCGATCTGGTGCTGCGCGGCAACCACGCGTTCCACCGCTGGTGCGGCACCTGCCACGGCCCGGGCGTCGTGAGCGGCGGCGTGCTCCCCGATCTGCGCAAGTCCGCGGCGGCGATCTACGACATCTATCCCGCGATCCTGCTCGAGGGCGCCAAGCTGCCCAACGGGATGCCGAACTTCTCGCCCTTCATCGGGCCGGACGACGTGGAGGCGATCCGCGCCTACGTGCTCACCCGTCGCGCGGCGCTGCTCGAGAGCCAGGAGGCCAACGGATCATGAACGCCGAAGAGGTGAACCTCTCGCACCCCGAGTTCTGGGTCGCTCCCGTCGCGGAGCGCGAGGCCGCCTTCGCGGCCCTGCGACGCGACCGGCCGGTGGGCTTCTTCGAGGAGTGGCAGTTCGAGTTCTCACCCCTGCCCGTGGGGCCCGGCTACTTCGCGCTCACCAAGCACGCGGACATCCTGCACGCGAGCCGCAACCCCCAGATCTTCTGCTCCGGCAAGGGCACCCAGATTCCCGACCAGCCGCCGATGTTCGACGAGTTCTTCGGCTCCATGATCAACATGGACGACCCGAAGCACGGCCGCATGCGCCGCATCGTCTCGCGGGGCTTCACGCCGCGGATGATCGCCGCCTACGAGGAGGACGTCCAGCAGGTGGCCCGCCGCATCGTCGACGACGTGATCGACAAGGGCGAGTGCGACTTCGTGACCGACATCGCGGCTCGGCTCCCGCTCTGGATCATCTGCAACATGATGGGCATCCCGGAGAGCGAGCATCAGTTCGTCTTCGACCAGACGAACATCATCCTGGGCGCCGGCGATCCGGAGTACGTGGACGATCCCGCCATGATCATCCCCAAGCTCCTCCAGTCCGGCGCCGAGCTCTCGAAGCTGCTCCAGGACCTCGGCCGCAAGCGCCGCGGCGATCCGACGGGCGACCTGACATCCGATCTGGTGAACGCCGAGCTCGACGGCGACCAGCTCACCGATCAGGAGCTCGGCTCCTTCTTCGTGCTGCTGGCCGTGGCCGGCAACGAGACGACGCGCAACGCCATCAGCCACGGCATGAAGGCCCTGTGCGACCACCCCGAGCAGCGCGCCATCTGGCAGAACGACTTCGACGCCGTGGCTCCGACGGCGGTCGAGGAGATCGTCCGCTGGGCCACGCCCGTGATCCACTTCCGCCGCACCGCCACCGAGGACACCGAGATCCGCGGCCAGAAGATCGAGGCCGGCCAGAAGGTCGTCCTCTTCTACAACTCGGGAAACCGCGACGAAGACGCCTTCGACCACCCCGAGCGCTTCGACGTGTGCCGCACGCCGAACGAGCACGTGGGCTTCGGTGGCCCCGGCCCCCACCACTGCCTGGGCGCCCACCTGGCCCGCCGCGAGATCACCGTGATGTTCCGCGAGATCTTCGAGCGCCTGCCCGACCTCCAGGTCACCGGCGAGCCCGACCGCCTGGCCAGCATGTTCATCAACGGCATCAAGCACATGCCGTGCGAGTGGACGGCGGGGTAGGGCGGCACGAAGGACGTCAGCTCAGAGCGGCGTTGACCTCGGGCTCGTCGATCCGGATGGTGTGCGCTTCGTCGGCGAAGCGCTCGGGCTCGAACTCGTAGTCGCGCACCACGCGCCGGAACACCTCGCGCAAGGCGCGCGCGCCCAGGCGCGGCGTGCGCGAGGCGACCACGGCGATCCGCCGGATGGCGGCCTCGGAGAGCTCGAGCCGGAATCCGCGGCTCTCGAAGTACGCGATCGACTGCTGCAGCCCCGAGTCCGGCGCCTCCTTTAGGACCCGCTCCAGGACCTCGATGTCCAGGTCGTTGAGCAGGACCACCGCGTCGAAGCGCGCCAGGAACTGCGGGCCCATGCCGTAGTCGAACAGGTCCTCGTGGCGCAGCCAGTCGCGCAGGGTGAACTCCATGCGCTGCACCAGGTTGCCGTCCTCCATCACGGAGACCGGCGTGAGCGAGCCCTTGTCCTTGCCCACGGTGATGCGGTCGAGCACGGCGTCGTAGAGACCTTCGAAGGCCCCCGCGCAGATGAAGAGCAGGCCGCTGACGTCGACCTGCCGGGTCTCGCCGCCGGCCCACGCCGGCAGCGTGAAGGGAATCGCCTCGTTCTCCATCACCGTCAGCAGGGCCTCCTGGGCCCGGATGCCTGCAGTGTGGACCTCCTCGCCGAGCTGGCCGCGGATCTTGTCGATCTCGTCCACGAACACCAGGCCACGGCGCGCGTGCTCGAGGAGGGTGTCGGGGTCGGTGGTGGCGCCGAGGACGTCCCGCGCGCGTTCCAGCAGGCGCAGCAACAAGGCCTCACCGGGGCGCCCCTGCTCGGCCTCTTCGCCCAGCACCTTGGCGTGGACCCGCACCACGATGGGGCGCAGCGCGTCCGAGGGAGTCGCCTCTTCGACGTACGCCTCGACCGCACGCATCAGCGTGGTCTTTCCGGTCCCCGAGGCCCCGATCATCAGCACGTTGCCGACGGGAAGCTGACCGAGCTTCTTGGCCAGCGCGATCGAGATCTCGCTGACGGCTTCGTCCTGGCCGACGACGCGGGTGGCGAGGTTGGCGGAGATGTCCTGGGGGGTCGGGGTCTTGGCTTCCATGGGAGGGTGGAGCGTAGCGATGGGTCATCGAAGATCTCGCCTGCCCGAGCTTCCGCCTCGTGGGCGGGCGGCCGCACCTACTCGCTGACCCCCGGCCCCGGCGCCGTGCCGAATGCCGGGCGCAGTCTCCCGAAGAAGTCCGAGGGCGCGACGATCCCGTCTCCGTCGAGATCGGCCAGGATGCACTCGGGCCTCGTGGCCAGGTCTGCGCGGATGCAGGGGCGGAACACGGCGAAGAAGTCCGAGGGTGCGACGATGCCGTCGTCGTCGAGGTCCACGTCGCACGCGTCGCCGTAGTGTTGGATGCCCGGGATCGAGCTGTCGTCGTCCTCGCTGGCGTTGATGTCGGCCTGGTCCGGATTGGGGACGAGCGTGCAGTTGTCGCACGAGTCGGGCACGCCGTCCTGGTCCTCGTCCGCCGCTCCGCTGCACGCCGGCTTGTGCCGTGCAGCGCCGAGCACGCAGCCCGTCGGGCCCCCGGCCTCGTCGAAGAGCTCGATGTCCTCGACACCCTCGTAGGACGTGATCTCGCTCGGAGGCTTGTGGGTGATGAGCGACGAGAGGCGCTTCGGATCCTCGTTGTGCCAGGTCTGCCCGAGCACGTCGATCTCGAGGAACAGGTCGAAGTACGAGTCCGCGGTTCCGGCGGGAGCGAAGGGCGGGAGGTCGAGCCTCCCAAGCTGCGTGTTCGTCGTCTCCTCGATCTCGCCGAGCGAGGGGCGTACGGGCGACTGGCGGATCGTCACGGCGCCGACGGTCGGGCCGAAGCCGGTCAAGCTCAAGTCCACGATCTCCGTCGGCACCTGCTCGCGCCCGTTGCCGTCGGGGTCGGCGATGGCTCCCAGGTCCACCTCGACGGTGGTCGGGCCGGAGACCGGAATGATCTCCGTGAATCCGGGACAGCTCACCTCGGCCACTCCGATGGAGGAGGGGAAGACGTCCACCTCGATCGGGTCCGGCATGTGGCGGCCCGCTCCGACGAAGATGCCCGTGGGCTGGCCATTGCGATCGAACAGCTCGATCCGTTCGACTCCTTCGTAGGCCTCTCCGCCGGCCGGAGGCTTGTGGGTAATGCGCGTCTGCAGGCGTTTCGGGTCCTGGTTGTGCAGGAGCAGGCCGACCCCCGGCAGCTCGATCTCGAAGAAGACGTCGAAGAACGAGTCCGCCGTTCCGCCCGGCGCGAAGGGGGGCAGGTCGAGGCGACCCGGCTCGGTGTCGAGCGACTCCTCGATCTCGCCCCGTGAGGCACGGCTGGGAGAACGACGCAGGACGATCTCGCCGAACCCCGGGAGGTCGCCGCGCAGCTCCATGGCGACGATCTCGGTGGGAACCTGCTCCCGACCGTTCGCGTCGGTGTCGGCCAACGCGGCCAGATCCACCTCGACGGTGGTGGGTCCGACGAGCTGGGCGAAGGCCGTCTCGCCGGTCGGGAAGATCAGCTCGACTCCGGCATGGGAGTCGGGGAAGTGGTCGACCTCGAAGGGCTCGGGCACGTGCCGCGCCTCTGCGATCAGGAAGCCGGTGGGGTTGCCGTTCTCGTCGAGGAGCGGGATCGGGCCCTGGGGCTTCTCGTAGCCCTCACCCGGCGCCGGGGGCTTGTGGGTGATCCGCCCACCCATCCGCGCAGGCTGCTCGTTGTGGAGCACGATTCCGTTCGACTCGATCTCGATCTCGAAGAAGACGTCGAAGAAGGAGTCGGCGCTGCCGACGGGCGCGAAGGGCGGCAGGTCGAGGGTGCCTCGGGTCCGGTTCTCGGTCTCCTCGATCTCGCCGAGCGCCGGCGGGAAGGGCGTGCTCTGCGGGTCCCGGAGCCTCAGGACCATCGGCCCGAAGCGCGCGCTGGTACCGCGCAGCTCGAGCTGCACCATCTCGGTGCGAACCTGCTCGAGGCCGTCCTGGTCGGTGTCGGAGACGTCGTTCACCTCGACCACCACGGTGGTGGGCCCGCTCATCTGGATGGTCTCGAGCGAACCGTCCGGCGCCAGGAGCCCGACGATCGCCCGTGAGCGCGGGAAGTGGTCGACCTCGTCCTCGACGCCACCGAAGCCGCAGGTCTGCGGCTCGATCTCGTAGGCGAGGACCTCGACGTCGGACTCGAGCTGCCGCACCCACATCACCTCCTTCGGCGAGAACGTGATGGGGTCGCAGGCCAGGTCCTCGGGCCGGCTCCCCGGCCTCGCGAGCACGTCGACGAACGCCTTCGACGCCTTGTCCACGCGTACGATCGAGTCGCAGCCATTGGTGCCGAGGTAGAGATGCTGGCCGCCGACGGCGATGCCGCTGTTGCCGCACTCGCTGAGCGTGGGGTGGATGTCGTCGTTCGTCCCCGACGTCGCGTCCGGGCCGCGCACGTCGAAGCTCTCGATGACTCCACCGCTCAGGGTGAGCCTGTACACCTCGAAGTCGACGTCGTAGCTCCACCACAGGGCGTCGTCTTCGGGAATCGCCGGGTCGCCGGCATCGAAGGCGAGACCGTCCTTGAAGCTGCCGGAGCATCGCTTGCAGAGCCCGGTGGCATCGAAGACGAACGTGCCGAAGCCGGTGTTCTTGTCGACCCGGTAGATCTGCTGGGTCCCGTGGCGCACGGCCCAGAGCACGTCGCGGGTGGCGTCGTAGCTCATGGCGTCGAGATCCATGGGCAGGTCGCCGCCCTGGGTCGCCGTGACGACCCGGCGGGTGCCGACCGGGTCGCTGATCTCGAAGCTGATCAGACGGTTCGTCCCGGGCGCGTCGTTGTAGTAGAGCCGGTGGCCGTCGAAGGCGATGCCCACGTCCTCTCCGGGGAGGGGGAGCGCCGCACTTCCGACGAGGTCGCCCACCGCGGCGTGGGCCCCTACGAACGGGAGGCTCGGGGCGAGGCATGCCATCCAGAAGAGCGCCACGGCGCCCCAGGTCGATCGATTCCGCGTGTCACTTCGCCCCGCTCGCATCTCAGGCCTCCTCGGCTTCGCCCGTCGCGCTCCTCTGGCCCGTTGGACTGCAAGGCGTGTTCCCTTCCTCCGCGCGGAGTGGAAAGGAACCAGGACGGAGGGATCGGCGGAGGCTTGCCCCACCTGGTCAGAACGCCGCGGTGCCGTGCCCCAAGCTCGGTCGACACGGGGTATTGGCATGCGGCGTGCAAACCGGTTCATGAGGACGCTCCGTCGTCAGAACCGGGAGATCGCTCGATGCTCGCGTATCGCCGCCGCTCGCTGCTCATCGCGTCGCTCGCCGCCTGTCTGGGTGTCGTGCTGCCGACATCCGAAGCCCGATCCGTCGTCGTCGACTTCGAAGAAGGCGTCGCAGGAGTCGGCACGCCGCTGCTGACCCAGTACTGCAACAGCGGCGCGAGCAACCGGGGCATCGAGTTCATCGACCAGGCCGTGATCGTGACGCCGACGACGAGCACGTCGAGCCCCACGCGTGCGCTCAGCAACGACTTCGGCGTCGAGTTCGACGAGAACCGGCTGCTGCGGATCGCGTTCACGACGCCGCAGGCCACGGTCTCCTTCAAGGCCGGCCTCGACCAGTCCCACGGCTTCGCCGTGACCGCTCACCTTCGTGCCTACTCGTCGGTGACTCCGGGGCCCGTGACCTTCCTCGGACAATCGCTGGTGAGCCTGGGATCCGGCCCGAGCTCGATCACCCAGGACGTCTCGTTCAACGCGGGGGTCACGAACATCCGCAGCATCGAGATCGAGTTCCTGGGCCCCCAGGCGGGGCAGCGCACCTTCGAGTGGATCGACGACCTCACCTACGACAGCGTGGGCCCGCCCTGTGGCGGCGATACCACTCCTCCCGGGGTCGCGATCGACGTCCCGGCGACCGACGGCGCGTCGGTCTTCGCCTGGACGCAGCTGTCGTTCACGGCCACGGACGCCGACAGCGGGATCGCAAGGGTCCGCGCCTCGGTGCTCGACGGCAGCTTGAACGAGCTCACGGCCTTCGACGTGTGCGGCGCCGCAGGCGCGCCCCCCTGCCCGTTGGGCACGAGCGTGAGCCAGGGCTTCCAGACCTTCCTGCCGGCGATGTCCGCCCGGCTCCGGGTGCGTGCCTGGAACTACGCCGGGCTCACCGCCCAGGCCGACCGGCTCGTCACCCTCACCACGCCGCCGCCGCCAACGCTCAACGTCTGGGTGCGGGGCATGGAGGTCGTGCAGGCCACCCAGCCCTTCGTGCGGCAGAGCTCGCTCTCGCGGCGGGTCAACGTGCCCGAGATCTTCCGCGCGCCGGGGGCCGCCGAAGTCGTGGCGGGCAAGCGGACCGTGGTGCGTGTGTTCCCGGCCGCCGAAGGGACCACGACTCCCGTCCAGGCCTGGGCCACGCTGCGCTGCCGCAACGTCACCTTCGCGGACTGCCCCGGCCCGCTGCAGCTCACGGCCGGCCCGGTCGTGGTCGACCCGACGCTCGCCACCGACCTCGATGCCCAGCGCGCACAGCTCGACCGCAGCTTCAACTTCCAGCTGCCCTCGGCGTGGATCGAGAAGACGGACGAGCCGCTCTTCCTCACCGCCAACGTCTTCGTGCTGTCGCCCCTGCACGAGTGCGCCGGCTGTGACGATGGCGCCAACTCCATGGTGGCGGCTGGCGAGTGGTTCCGCGAGGTGGCGCCTCTGAACGTCTACCCGATCCGCGCGTGCGTGCGCCGCAGCTCCGGCGCCTCCACCTGCGATGCCCTGGCGGCATCGACGGCCCAGACGATCTTCAACGACCTGACGTCGGACTTCGTGCAGACCTACCCCCTGGCCGAGACCGACATCGACATCCACCTCCGCTCGACCAACGTCCTCACCGTGGACGGCAACTTCGGCCTGCCCGGTGCCCCGATGTCGTCCGGTCAGATGAAGGACTTCATCAACGACGTCTGCGACCTGGTGGTCGCCGACGTGTTCCCGTGCTTCGGCTGCCCGCCGCTCTTCCTGCCGGACGAGCCCTTCGTCTACTACGGCCTCGTCCCGACACCGACGGGCTCGATCGCGGGCTACGGGCGGCCCGGCGCCGGGTGCGCCATCTCGAAGTACGACCCGTCACAGCCTCGCGAGGATCAGGGGCTCGTCGCCCACGAGGTGGGCCACGCGTTCCGCCTTCCGCACCACAGCTGCGATCACGGCGAGGGCGAGGGCTGCCTTCCGGCGCCCAGCCAGTTCCCCTGCGCCCATGGCGGCATCTGCGACCCGGGGCTGCGCCATCTCGCGGCGGGCTCGAGCCCGGCTCTCGACTACGTCGACCCCGGGGACACCACGGGCGTGACGAACCACGCCCACGACTTCATGTCCTACGGCGATGCCAGTGCGACCCACACCGAGCTCTGGATCTCGCCCTACACGTGGGCGCAGCTCTTCGCCGTGTTCCGTGCCGCGCTGTTCGGAGCGTTCAGCTCCGATCCTGTCGCCGCCCCGGCGGCCTTCCCCGAGCCGACCAACGGCGCCCTCTGGGTGCGGGGCAGCATCGTGATCGAAGGCGGGAACCCCGTCGCCGGCACGCTCGCGCCGATCTACACCGTTCCCGTCGAGAACGCGCTCACCGAGCCCACGAGCGGCGAGTACCGCGTCGAGCTTCGCGATGGAGCGGGCGTGCCGCTGGCGGAGCACTTCTTCGATCCGTTGCCCGATGCCGACCCGGCGGAGTCGTTCCCTCCGACCTACGGGTTCTTCGCGGCCCTGCCCGTCCCGCTCCCCGTCCCCGCCGAGGTGTCCAGCGTCGCCCTGCTGCACGGCGACACGCTCCTCGACGAATGGGTCGCGGACGGAAGCCAGGTGAGCGTGCAGGTGGAGACACCGAACGCCCTCACCCAGTGGGGCGCCAGTGGCCCGGAGACGATCGCCTGGGACGCCTTCGACAGCGACGGGGACCCGCTGGTGTATGCCGTCCAGTACAGCACCGACGGGGGGGCGACCTGGACCACCCAGGCCTGGGACCTCGAGGAACCCGAGCTGGTGGTGGAAGCCGCGACCATGGCGGGCGGTGTCGGCCTGCGGGTTCGCGTGCTGGCGAGCGAGGGCTTCCACGGTGCCGCGGCCGAGTCCGAGGGCTTCGAGGTCGCGAGCAAGCCGCCGCTGGCGTGGATCTCGAGCCCGCCCGAGCCCATCGCCGGGTTCCCGACGTTCGTCGAAGGCGACTGGATCGCACTCGTGGGCAACGCCAGCGACCTGGAGGACGGCCCCCTGCCGGACGCGTCCCTCCAGTGGAGCTCGAACGTGGACGGGCCGCTCGGCGTGGGACGCCGGCTGGACGTGTCGTCCCTCTCCGTGGGCGTGCACGAGATCCAGCTGCTGGCGATCGACTCGGATGGCCTCGGAGGTCTCGATGCCGCGGTGGTGGAGGTGTTGCCGCGTCCGAGCTACCAGCCCGTCGCGGATGCCGGCCCCGACCAGCTGGCCGAGCCGGGGCAGCCCGTGCTGATCGACGGAAGCGGCTCCCAGGACGCAGACGGAGACCCGCTGGCCTTCAGCTGGTCGCTGGTGGCGGCCGTCGCGGGAAGCCAGGTGCAGACCACCGACCTCTTCTCGCCCGACGTCCAGGTCGTGGCCGACCTTCCCGGTGACTACGAGTTCGACCTGGTAGTGCACGACGGCCGGGTGGCCAGCGCGCCGGATCGCGTGACGATCCGGCTCGAGGTGCCGCCGGACGCCGACGGGGACGGTGTGCCCGACGATCTGGACAACTGCCCGACGATCTCGAACGACGACCAGGACGACGGCGATGAGGATGAAGTGGGTGACGCGTGCGACAATTGTCGGGACGTCGCCAACCCCGGGCAGGAGGACTTCAATGCCCCCTTCGACGACGACGCGTCGCTGCCCGGCGTCCAGCACTACGGCGATCGCTGCGACGGAGACCTCGACGAAGACGGACTCGTAGCCCCCACGGACTTCTTCAGCGTGCTCCGTCCGTGCCTGGGCGTGTCCCTGTCGGCGTCTCCGGATTGCGCCGAGGCGGATCTGGACGGCGACGGCGTGGTCGGACCGAGCGACTTCTTCGCCGTCTTCCGACCGTCGCTGGGCGGGCCGCCGGGACCGGGCTACACCGAGCCCTGATTCCGGGGGGAGGCGAGGCCAGACAGGCAGGCGACCGACTCTGGTAGGATTGCCGGCGGGGTGAGGCTTTGACCGAGGCCCCCCGTGCTGCGACGCCTGCTCCTCCTGGCCCTACTCGCTCTCTCCAGTCCCGCTCTCGGCGCGGAGGGCGTCGTCGAGATCAACCAGACGTGCGCCGTCCAGACCGGTTGCGTCGAGGGGGACGATCCCGGGTACCCGGTGGTGCTCACCGCGTCCGGCAGCTATCGGCTCACCGGTGATCTCCAGAACGTGAACACGCTGGTGAACGCGATCGAGATCGATGCCTCGAACGTGGTTCTCGACCTCGGCGGATTCACCGTGGGAAGCTGCTCGACGGCTTGTCCCGTGGGCGGAACCGGGTCGGGGATCGAAGCGATTCTCCAGGAGAACGTCGAGGTCAGGGACGGCAGCGTCGTCGGCTTCCCTGGCAGTGGCATCCTGCTCGGGACCCGGGGGGTCGCCCGGAGCCTGCGGTCCCTGGACAACGCGGGGACCGGGATTGCGGGGCAACAGGGGTCGCTGATCACCGGGTGCCATGCGGTCGACAACGGCGGCTTCGGAATCACGGTGGGCGGCCTCGGGACGCGCGTCACGAACAACGTCGTGAGCGGCAACGGCGCCGGAATCGGGACGGCGGACGGCGGGAGCGTGACCGACAACGTCGTGACCCAGAACGTCGGCGCGGGAATTCTCGGCGTCGGAAGCGCGCTGGTCCGGGGCAACGTGGTGCGCGCCAATGGTGGAGACGGGATCAACGTGCGTTCGGGACTGATCTCGGGCAACGACGTCAGGAACAATGGCGGGCCTGGGGTCGTCGTTCGCTCCCCCTCCAGGATCGAAGGCAACAGCGTCTTCGAGAACGGCGGAGACGGCATCGACGCGCAGCTCGGCGGGCGCTCCGACATCGTCGGAAACAGCGTGGGCGAGAACGTCGGCATCGGACTGAACCTCGTCGACACCTCCGCTCCGGACGCCGTCTACCGGGACAACGTCATGTACGACAACGACAGTGGTACGGTCGCCGGCGGAGCGGATCGCGGCGGCAACAGCTGCCGCAACAACACGGGCCTCATCGGCAGCTGTCCCTAGGAGGCTCGTGAGCCCGGGATCGGACGAGCCCACTCACGGAGGGTTCGCGCATCCCGCACGCGCGATCGATGGCGGCGTGGCGCGTTCGGGCTCGCAAGGGCAGACTCTCGCGACCGCCGGTATCTTCTCGTCGAGGGGCGACACCGAAGGGATGGTTTTGGGTGCGCTCTGACGAAGGCATGGGTTCGTCCGGCGGAGGGGCCGGAGAAGCGCCGCCTTGGCACGCCGGCCCGCCCGAGGACGTGGCGGCCACGCTCGGCGTGCCGCTCACGGGGCTCAGCGACGCCGAAGCCGAGGCCCGGCTCGCGCGCTTCGGCCCGAACCGCCTGGAGCCTCCGCGGCCGCCGTCGGCGCTGCGGATCGCGCTGCGCCAGTTCAAGAGCCCGCTGATCTACGTGCTGCTGGCGGCGGCGGGCATCGCCACGGCGCTCGGGGAGCTCACGGACGCGGGCTTCATCGCAGCGGTGCTGCTCTTGAACGCGGCCATCGGGTTCGCCAACGAGTTCCGCGCCGAACGCGCCGTGCAGGCGCTCCACCAGCTGATCCGCACGCGGGCCCGCGTGCGGCGGGGCGGGCGCATGCTCGACGTCGATGGCGAGGAGGTGGTGCCCGGCGACCTGCTGGCGGTGGAGTCGGGGGCGCGGATCACGGCCGACGTGCGCCTGGTGTCGGCCCAGGC
>JASJCN010000326.1 GCA_030065975.1 Myxococcota bacterium | reverse complement strand
GTGTTGCAGGTCAGGCCCGGATCGAGACGGATCGCCTGGATCGCGTCGCGCGCGAAGGTCTGGACGTCGAGCCGGCCCGCCGCGCGGCGCGCCACGGCCACGTGCCGCGGGCCGAGCGCGACCCAGGACTCGACGAGCTGCAGGCTTCCGTCGAGATCCGACAGCGCGTAGAGCAGGACGGGATCGCCGCCCCAGCCGACCTCGATCGCGGTGCGCACGTCGTGCGGCATCGCGGCCGGTTGGTCGGTGTAGCGATCGATGATCTGTCGGTCGGTCGAAGAGGTGGCGAGGCCGGTCATGGCTCTCTCCTGGCTCTCCGGGTCCGAACTCGGTGACCTTCTCCGCGGGGCAGGGCCCCTGAAACGAAAACGGCCTTCCGGTTCGCACCCGGAAGGCCGCTGGTAAGACGGTGGACTTCCTACGGTGCTGGGACGCGGCCCTGAATGAGGCACGGCCGGATCCCGACGGACGGCGCGGGGGCAGCATTGCCATCCGCGACGACGGCCCGGGTCTTCATGCCGCATGCCGTCCAGGACGCGGCGGCAAAGCCCCGATCCTGGTGACGGAAGGCCGGCATGGCCTTGTCCCGGGTGTGGAATCCGATCGAACTCATGGCTGGTCGAAGTCTCCTCGAAGGATTCAGGTGAGCCGGCACCCTAAACGCTCCCGGTCGGCCTTGGCAAGAAAAATCTGCCGACCGTTTGCGTGTCAGAGCCCCGATCGGGCGGGCCCGGTCGGAACTGAAGCCCGAAATGCACCCGCCTGCGCGCTAGACGGCGCGGCGCCCCCAGCGCGTTCGGCGGACGGCTCCGAGCCCGGCCAGCACGAGCGCGAGCTCCGGCCCGAGCCCGCAGGTCGGCGGGGGCGAGGGGCGCGGCGTGTAGTCGACGTGGAGGGTCGCCGCGGCGCTCGGGACGCCATCGTAGGCCTCGGCCGTGCGCCGGCCCGTGCCCTCGATCACGAACGCCATGCCGTTGCCGGAGGCCCAGGACGGGTGGTCGACGAGCTCCTCGACGATCGCGCCGAGGTCCGGCGTCCTCTGGACCAGACCCCGGGCGCCGACCACGGGCCAGGCGTCGGGGATCCACTCGACCTCGGCGCTCGTGAGCGGCCGGTTCGAGAGGTCCGAGCTCTGGGCCTGGAAGGCGGGCGCATCGCCCGAGTCGTGGCCGCGGATGTCGAGCGCGGTCGGCAGAGCACTGGCCTCGTCGGCCTGGAACTGGATCCAGGCGGCGTTCACTGTGGCGTCCCTCGGTACGGGGACGCCCGCGAAGCGCAGGCCCACGAGCTGGACCTCGGAGCCGTCCTCGGTGAGCTCGAGGTCGCTGCTCCCGAGCACCACGCTGCCGCCGGGGCGCTCCTCGGCGTCCCCGTCCGAGGCGTCGACCTGGATCTCCACGACCGTGCCCACGGCGAGTCCGGTGCGCACGAAGGTCAGGCGCGCGACGGGGCTCGTGCCGCCGAAGATCGCGGCCTGGTCGACGAGCGTGATCACACCGCCCGGCGGTGACGGCGGGTTCGAGCCCGAGAACGCCGTGCCCTCCTCGGTGCCCGCGTCGTAGGCGAACAGGTCGACGACGAGCGTCTCCACGAAGCCGCCGCCGTCGCGCAGGTCGAGGCCGTGGACGCCGACGAACCAGTCGGGGCTCGGCGCGACCATCGTCACGATGCTCACGAAGGGATGGTCCGCGTCGACCGAGAACGGGAGCGGAGGCACCACGCCCGGCGTCGGCGGGTTCGAGGGGTGGACGATCTTGTCGAGCACGTGCGGGCTCGCGTCGATGATCGCCTCGAGCTGGGCGCGGTTGCCCTCCTCCGCCACGGCCTCGATCGCCGACGAGGCCGGGGACCCGGGCTCCCAGTAGGAGTCGCCGGCCCCGTGCGAGGCGCCGATGATCGGCGAGAAGTGGGGGCTGGCCGGGAAGCCGGTCGGGTGGTCCGTCTGGTTCCAGAAGGCCTCGAAGGTGACCTCGTAGTCGGCGACCTGGGCCGCGGCGGGAGCCGCGAGCGCGAGGGCCAGTAGGGTCAACGGGGCGAGTACTTGCGAGAAGGGGCGATGGGGCGGCAACGGGAATCCTCCGGGAGCTGGCCGGGCGGTCGTTCGGCACGGGTGAGTTGCCGCTCCGCCCGGGTGGTTTCGCACCTCGCGGTCAGGCCCGCCGGGTCCCTCGCGCGCGGAGCTCGCGGAAGCGGGCGTCCGGCGAGCCCGGGCGCTCGGCCTCCTCGGGAGCCGGGGCGACGTCGGGCTCGCGCCCGCGCAGCACGGTGAACTGCCGCGTGGGCTCGTCCGGGTCGGACCAGATCCGCACGCACTGGGTCGACGCGTAGTGGCCCGAGATCGCGCGCCGGAAGCCCTGGCTGCGGTTCCGCCCCGAGCCGTGGAGCAGCACCGGATGGAAGAAGAGCGTGTCGCCGGGCTCGAGCTCGACGTGCACGCGATCGGGATGGGCCCCCACGCCCTTGGCCCCCCAGTAGCCCGCGTTCGCGCCCTCCCAGGGCAGGTCCTCGTGCTCGATCAGGCCGCGCTCGTGGGAGCCGGGCACGACCGAGAGGCACCCGTTCTCGCGGGTCATCGGCTCGAGGGCCGTCTGCGAGGCCACGATCTTGTCCATGGGCCGGAACGGGAAGTAGACCAGATCCTGGTGGAGGGGGTGGCGGCCGTCCACGTTCGGCGGCTTGTTGATCAGCATCGTGTGGATCGACTGGATGTCGGGCCCGATGATCTGCTCGACGCAGTCGAGGATGCGGGGATCGCGCACGTAGCCGAAGAAGACGGGGTCGCCCGCGAAGTCCTGGATCTTCGCGATCTCCTCCTCGGGGCGCGTGGCCTCGACCTTGCCCTTGGCGATGAGCACGTCCCGCATCACGAGCATGCCCTTGGCCGGGGGCACGCGGCCCTGGGTCAGGCCCTGGAAGCGCTCGCGCAGGCTGTCGACGGTGCCCTGATCGATCAGGCCCCGCTTCAGGACGTACCCGTCCCGCCAGTAGCGCTGGAGTTCTTCGCGGGTGAGTGTCGGATCGGCCACGGGATCTCCCCTCCGTGGCCGAGGGTAGCCCGATCTCAGGCGGCCGGCGCGAGCGGCGGCCGCCGCGTCGCCCACGGAGCGGCCTCCTCGAGCTCGTAGGCGAGCGCGAGCAACGTTCCCTCCCCGCCGAGCGGCGCCACGAACTGGCTCCCGATCGGCAGCCCGCCCCCGCTCCAGCCGAGCGGGACGGACATCGCGGGATTGCCGGTCGCGTTCCAGAAGGGCGTGTACGAGACGTAGTCGACCATCGGATCGAACATCTCCTCGAAGGGCAGCGTGCCCCCCTGCGTGCCGAGCGGCACGGGCAGCCGTGCCGTGACGGGCGTGAGCAACACGTCGTAGGGATGGTTCGCGAAGAAGGCCTCCATGGCCGCGGCGTACTCGCGCATGAAGCGCGCCGCGCGCGGGAGCGCGTCCGGCGGCTGCTTCTCGAAGCGCGCGGCCATGCCGAGCGTGACGGGCTCGAGCAGCTCCTCGGGGTTCCGCCCCTGCGACTCGATCTGCCGACGCAGCGCCAGCGGGCCCGAGGTCCAGAGGTTCAGGAAGTGGTCGAGGAACTCGCCGCCGCGGTAGTCGGGCGACGCGGGGACCACGAGATGCCCGAGGTCCGCGCAGAGGCCCGCCGTCTGCTCGATGGCCGCGCGCACCTCGGGATCGGGCTCGGCGCCATAGGCGTTCGTCGTATGGAAGGCGATGCGCAGCCGCTTCGACGACGGGCCTTCGACGTGGCCCGTCTTCGGGAGCGGCGCACCCCGGTCGCGGCGTTCCGTGACCGCGAGGAAGGCCGCGCTGTCCCGGACGCTGCGCGTCACGACGTGCTCGACCGAGATCTCGACCGCGCGCGGAGGACCGCTCTTCCGATTGCGGCCGCGGCTGGGCTTGAGCCCGAAGACGCCGCAGCAGGAGGCCGGAATCCGGATCGAGCCACCGCCGTCCGTGGCCTGGGCCATGGGCAGCATGCCCGCGGCCACGGCCGCGGCCGCGCCGCCCGAGGAGCCGCCCGACGAGCGGGAGAGATCCCAGGGATTGCGGCACGGGCCGAGCAGCGCGGACTCGGTCGTCGCCACGAGCCCGAACTCGGGCGTGTTGGTCTTGCCCAGGATCACGAGGCCCGCCTCGAGACTGGCCTGGGTGTGCGCGCTGTTCTCGGACGAGACGAAGTCCGCGAACAGGCGCGAGCCCATGGTCTTCTTCGTGCCCTGGAAGTCGGCGAGATCCTTCAGCAGGTAGGGGACGCCACGAAAGGGCCCCCCCGGCAGCGGCCCTCGTGCGATCGCGAGCGCCTTCTCGAAGAAGCGCGTCGTCACGGCGTTGATCGGGCCGTCCATGGCCTCGATGCGGGCGATCGTCTCTTCCACGAGCTCGGGCGGGTCGACCTCGCGGTTGTGGACGAGCTTGGCCTGGCCGAGGGCATCGAGACCCACGGGACCGGGCGCTTCGTCCTGGAAGCTCGGGAACCCCGCACAGGCCGAGGCCAGCCCCGCCCCCCCGGCCGCCAGGAACTCCCTGCGTGTCCAGCTCGCCATCGACCCACCTCCTCGTGTCGACCCAAGCTAGGGTGCCCAGGGGACAAACACCCGGCCCCCGTGCCATGCTGAGCGTCGCACGAGCCACAGGAGACCTCCATGGAGCTTCACTACGCGACCCTCTGGGAAGCGATCGCCGACCGCATCGGGGAGCGCGAGGCCGTCGTCGCCGGCAGCACCCGGCGCACCTGGCGCGAGTACGACGAGCGCGCTGCGCGGATCGCGCAGGCCTTCGGGGAGGCCGGCCTGGGACCGGACTCGAAAGTCGGACTCTATCTCTACAACGGGGCCGAGTACCTCGAGAGCCAGTTCGCCTGCTTCAAGGGCCGACACGTGCCCGTGAACGTGAACTACCGCTACCTCGACGACGAGCTCCTGTACCTGCTCGACAACTCCGACGCGGAGGTGCTCGTGTTCCACAAGAGCCTCGGCGACCGGGTCGCCCGCGTCATGGACAAGGCGCCCGAGGTCAAGCTCTGGGTGCAGGTCGACGACGGCGAAGGCGAGGAGGTTCCGGGCGCGGTCGACTTCGAGACGCTGGTCACCAGCCACGATGCCGCCCCGCGCATCGCGCGCTCCGCCGACGACGTCTACATGCTCTACACGGGCGGCACGACCGGCATGCCCAAGGGCGTCATGTACAACATCGGCGGCATGCTGCAGGGCTTCATCGGCCTCGCCTTCCCGCTCTTCGGACTGGGCACGCCGACCGTCGACGAGGTCCCGGACGTCGTCGTGAAGCTCTGGGACGAGCAGGGCGGTCTCACCTCGATCCCCGCGTGCCCGCTCATGCACGGAACCGGCATGTGGCTGGGCGCGATGATCCCGCACTGCGCGGGCGGCCGCGTGGTCACCCTGCAGGAGCGCTCCTTCGACGCGCACGAGCTCTGGCGCACGGCGCAGGACGAGAAGGCGAGGCAGATCGTGCTCGTCGGCGACGCCTTCGCGAAGCCCATGCTGCGCGCCCTCGAAGAGGCCAAGGCCGCGGGAACCCCCTACGACCTCGAGTCGGTGCAGACCCTCGTCTCGTCGGGCGTCATGTGGACCTCGGAGGTCAAGCAGCAGCTCCTCGAGTGGAGCGAGTTCATGCTCATCGACGCCATGGGCAGCACCGAGGGCAGCATGGGCACCCAGATCACGACCCGCGGCAACGTCGGCGAGAC
>JASJCN010000325.1 GCA_030065975.1 Myxococcota bacterium | reverse complement strand
AAGCCGACCTGGTAGATCGCACCCCCCGCGCTGGGGGCGCCGGGCACCTGCAGCGCGAAGGCGACCGCCGCGCCTCCGTAGGCCTCCGAGAGCCTGTCGACGAAGCCCTGCCATTCGGCGGGCTCGACGGCGGCCGAGTAGATGCGGTCCACCAGCTCCAGCGCTGTGGCATGGAGACTCATGGACGGAGGGGGCGGGCATTGGGACGCGACGGGCAGCCAGGCATCCCGGAAAGTATATGGCGGTGCGCGACGGCGCGTCCGCCTCTACCGAAATGGGTGTCGTGCCCACGGAGGGGTGGGCCCCCAGGGGCGGCGTTCCGCCGAAGCCGGGGCGCAGGCCCCGTTCGAGTCCCCGAGGCTCGGGGCCCCGGCCCCAAACCAATGGGGCCCGCTCGTTCGAGCGGGCCCCGAGGATCAATCAAGTGTGCGCAAGTCGTTGATGTTTCGATTGGTCCTCTACCGAGGAGAAGACGTGGACGGAACCACTGGCTACGCGACGATCTCCGGTCCCTCATCCTTCGACCGACGCGCCGCCCACGCCTGCTAACAAGGCAGTGTACCCTGACTGGGACGGACGAGGAATCCCCCGAACGGGGGCCCCGTTCCAGCCCCGATCCCGGCTCTCGCGCCACGAGAGAGCGCCTCGGACGCAAATCCCGACGGCCACACCCTGGATTCGAGCGATCCAAGGGGGCGGGATCACCCGGATCGACTCAGTCCGCGTCTTCGGCCAGCGACTCGAGCGGCGGACAGCTGCACATGAGATTGCGATCGCCGTAGGCGTTGTCGATGCGACCGACCGGGGGCCAGTACTTGTGCTGCTTCAGCCAGGCGGCGGGGTAGGCGGCGGACTGGCGCGAGTACGGATGGGACCACGCATCGGCCGAGACGGCCTCCGCCGTGTGCGGCGCGTTCACCAGCGCGTTGTCCTTCGCGTCGATCTCGCCGCGCTCGACGGCACGGATCTCGTCGCGGATCGTGATCAGCGCATCGCAGAGTCGATCGAGCTCTTCGCGCGACTCGCTCTCCGTCGGCTCGATCATCAGCGTCCCCGGAACCGGGAAGCTCATGGTCGGCGCGTGGAAGCCGAAGTCCATCAGCCGCTTGGCGATGTCCTCGACCCGAACCCCGTCGCGCTCGAAGCCGCGACAATCGATGATGAACTCGTGGGCGACACGCCCGTGTGATCCCGTGAACAGCACGTCGTAGTGCTCGGACAAGCGGCGCGCCATGTAGTTGGCGTTGAGGATGGCGATCTGGGTGGCGCGCTCGAGGCCGCGTGCGCCCATCAACGCGATGTAGACCCACGGGATCGGCAGGATCGACGGGCTGCCGAAGGGCGCCGCCGAGACCGCGCCGGCTCCGGAGATCGGATCGCCGGGCAGGTGGTCGGCGAGGTGGGCCGCCGCGGCGATCGGTCCCATGCCCGGTCCGCCGCCGCCGTGAGGAATGCAGAACGTCTTGTGCAGATTCAGGTGACAGACGTCGGCCCCGATCTCGGCAGGCGACGTGAGCCCGACCTGGGCGTTCATGTTGGCGCCGTCCAGGTAGACCTGGCCGCCGTGCTCGTGCACCAGCGCGCAGGCCTCCTTCACGCTCGCTTCGAAGACGCCGTGGGTCGACGGGTAGGTGATCATCAGCGCCGCGAGCTCGTTCGCGTGCTCTTCACAGCGCGCGCGCAGATCGGTGAGATCGACGTTGCCCTGGTCGTCGCACTTCACGGCGACGACCCGCATGCCGGCGATCACCGCGCTCGCGGCGTTGGTGCCGTGGGCCGACACGGGGATCAGGCACACGTTGCGTGCCGTGTCTCCCCGCGCCTGGTGGAAGCGCTGGATGGCGAGCAGGCCCGCGTACTCGCCCTGAGAGCCCGCGTTGGGCTGCAGCGACACCGCCGGCAGTCCCGTGATCTCGCCCAGCCAGCCGGCGAGCTGGTGGATCATCTCCCGGTACCCCTCGGCCTGATCCGCCGGCGCGTAGGGGTGCAGACCGCCGAAGGCCTGCCACGTGACCGGCAGCATCTCGGAGGTCGCGTTGAGCTTCATCGTGCACGAGCCCAGCGGGATCATCGACGTGGTGAGCGAGAGATCCTTCGCCTCCAGCCGATGCAGGTAGCGCAGCATCTCGTGCTCGGTGTGGTAGCGATGGAACACCGGGTGCTCGAGGAAGTCGCTCTGGCGCTCGAGCTCCGCGGGGAGCGCGGTGGTGGCGGCGGCCTCCCAGGTGGCGGGATTCGCCTTCGCGTCACTGCCGGCGAAGGCGGCGAGGATCGCACGCACGTCGGATCGCGTCGTCGTCTCGTCGAGGGATACGCCGAGGGTGCCGTCTCCGAAGTCGCGCAGGTTGTAGCCCCCGTCGACCGCGGCGCGGAGAATGCTCGCGGCGTCGCGTCCCTGGGGCGTGATCCGCAGTGTGTCGAAGTGCGCCGCGTCGGGGACGCCGTGTCCCTGGGCCTCGAGTCCGGCGCGCAGCACCGAGGTCCAGCCGCGCACGCGACGGGCGATGCGTCGCAAGCCGTCGGGGCCGTGGTAGACGGCGTACATGCCGGCCATGATCGCGAGGAGCACCTGTGCGGTGCAGATGTTGCTCGTCGCCTTGTCGCGGCGGATGTGCTGCTCGCGCGTCTGGATCGCCAGTCGATAGGCGGTGCGACCGTGCGCATCGAGGGAGACGCCCACGAGCCGACCCGGGAGCCGGCGCGCGTGCTTGTCGAGGGTCGACATGTAGCCGGCATGGGGCCCGCCATAGCCGAGCGGGACGCCGAAGCGCTGGGCCGATCCCACGGCCACGTCGGCGCCGAGCTCTCCCGGCGGCGTCACCAGGGTGAGGGCCAGCAGGTCCGCCGCCATCACGACGAGGGCTCCTGCGGCGTGGGCCCGCTCGACGACCGGTCGCGGGTCGACGAGCCGGCCATCGCTGGTCGGGTACTGGAGCAGCACGCCGCTGACGGGCGTGGCCGCGAAGTCGAAGGCGTCGGCGTCGCCGACGTGCAGCGCGATCCCCATGGACTCCGCGCGCGTGCGCAGCACGCCGAGCGTCTGTGGGTGGCACGCGTCGCTGGCGAAGAAGGCCGGCGTCTTGCCGCGCGCGACTCCGTGACACAGGGCCATCGCCTCGGCGGCCGCCGTCGCCTCGTCGAGCAGGGACGCGTTGGCGAGCGGCAGGCCGGTGAGATCGGCGACCAGGGTCTGGAAGTTGATCAGCGCCTCGAGCCGTCCCTGGGAGATCTCGGCCTGGTAGGGCGTGTACTGGGTGTACCAGCCCGGGTTCTCGAGGACGTTGCGCTGAATCACCGGCGGGACGATGACGTCCGAGTAGCCCATGCCGATGCAGGAGCGAAGGACCCGGTTGCGATCGGCGATGCCCCGCAGGCGCTCCAGCACCTCGCGTTCGCCGAGCGGACGCTCGCCCAGGCCGGACAGCGCGAGCGGCTTCTTCAGGCGGATGGCCGACGGCACGGTCTGCTCGGCCAGCGCCTCCAGGCTCTCGCAGCCCAGGGTCGCGAGCATGGCCGCCACGTCGCTCACGCTGGGGCCGAGGTGCCGCGGTGCGAACAGGTCCGAGGGCTCGAGGATGTCGTCGGACGGACGCGAGGCGTCGCTCATGCCGGGGCTCCGGAGCTCGATCGAGGTTGGGGGCATGAGCGGGGCTGGCGACGCGAGAGGTCTCGGGAGGAGCGCACCGTCGGGTGCAGCACGTCGGCCTGCGCCCGGACTCATGGTGGGGGCGGCAATCCACGCTACAGATAACGGGTCGCGGAGGGGTTCGCCATGCGTGTGACGGGTCGTGTCGGGGGCTTGCTGGCCCTGCTGTGTCTGGTGCCGCTGCTGCTCGGCGCCGACGGGGAGCGGGTCGTCCTGTGCCTCGGAGACTCCCTCACCGAGGGCTATGGGGTCGAGGACGACCAGGCCTATCCGAGCGTGCTCGAGCGGCGGCTGCGGGATCGAGGCAAGACCGTCCGCGTCATCAACGCGGGCATCAACGGCTCCACCTCGGCCAGCGCGGTTCGGCGTCTGCGCTGGCAGCTGAAGGCGGAGTCGGACCTCATCGTGCTGGCGCTCGGCGGCAACGACGGGCTCCGGGGCCTCGATCTCGCGGAGACCAAGAAGAACCTCTCCCAGGCCATCGAGCTCGCGAAGTCCCACGGGGTGCAGGTCGTGCTGGCCGGGATGCAGATCCCGCCGAACTACGGCGCCGACTACACGCGCGAGTTCCGGGCCATGTTCCCGGCGCTCGCGGAGGAGCACGACGTGGTGCGCATCCCCTTCCTCTTGGAGGGGGTAGCGGCCCAGCCCGAGCTCAACCTGCCGGACGGGATCCACCCGAACGCCAAGGGATACGAGCGGGTGGTCGAGAACGTCCTGGCCGTCGTCGAGCCCCTGCTCTAGCCCCTTCGGAGCGGCCACGCGGTCCGCCCGCCCGGGACGGGCTCCGAATCGCGGCTACCCTCCGCGCCCGTGACGCTGCGGGCCATCGACGTCTACAAGGAATTCGCCTCTCCGGGCGGTTCGCTCCATGTGCTCTCCGGGGTGGACCTCGCGGTGGAGCCGGGCGAGACCGTGGCCATCGTCGGCGAATCGGGCAGCGGGAAGTCGACCCTGCTGTCGCTCCTGGCCGGACTCGACGCCCCGACCCGCGGCGTGATCGAGATCGAGGGCGAGGATCTGGCGGCGCTCGACGAGTCCGAGCTCGCCAAGCTGCGCGCGCGCAAGCTGGGCATCGTGTTCCAGCAGTTCCACCTGATGAGTGGGTTGACGGCGCTCGAGAACGTGAGCCTCCCGCTCGAGCTGCGATACGAGGCGGACGCGGAAGCCCGGGCGCGCAGTGCGCTCGCCCAGGTCGGTCTCGAGGCGCGCGCCGATCACCTGCCGTCCCATCTCTCCGGAGGCGAGTGCCAACGCGTGGCGCTCGCACGCGCGCTCGTCGTCGAGCCGGCCCTGCTGCTGGCCGACGAGCCCAGCGGCAGCCTCGACGAGAAGACCGGCGATGCGGTCAACGCGCTGCTCTTCGATCTGGTCGCGCGTCGCAAGACGTCGCTGATCCTGGTGACCCACAGCGAGCGCCTGGCCGACGCCTGCGATCGCCGGCTGCGCCTGGCGGGGGGCAAGCTCGTCCCGTGCTGAGGCTCGCGCTGCGCGAGATCCGGAACCATCCGCGCTTCGCGGCGTTCTTCGTGTTCAACCTCGGGCTCGGCTTCGCGGGCTTCGTCGGGCTCGACGCCTTCGAGACCTCGATCTCCCAGTCCCTGACCTCCCGATCCCGCGCCTTCCTCGGGGCCGACATCGACGTGACGGCCCGTCGCGCATTCACGGCCGAAGAAG